>JAODNJ010000186.1 GCA_025465155.1 Frankiales bacterium | reverse complement strand
TCCCGACGGCGAAGCGCACTCCGGTGCTCAGGCTGGCGGAGCCGATCGACGCGGAGAACGCTGCCAGCGACGACCTCGTGCTGACCGAGCTCATGGAGTGGTGCACCACGGTCGTGCGTCTTCCGCTACGGCCCGACGTCGACTGGCTGTCGGGCGAGCTCCAGAAGTTCCCGGCGGAGTTCCTGCTCTTCAGTCCGCACGTAAGCCAGCTCGACCTGGACGACCGCACGACGAAGAAGCGTCGTAGTTGGACGGCGCACCGTCAGGAGCACCGCGTCGAGCTCATCGGCTCGGGCGGAACCACCGGGTGGCACGTGTTCAGCGCGGAGCACCGGCCCTCTCCGGCGGCGCGTGCAGATGCCGGCGAGATCGCCGGTCGCGACCGCATCGACGTCGTCTGGGCGGTGCCGGACCGTGGCCGTTCGACAGCAGGCCAGTTCTGGGCCTTCTTCCCCACCAACTCGCGCACCACCTTGAGCGGCATCGTCAACGCGCCCTTCAAGACGACGGAGGACCGCCACGACATCCTCGACGGGCCGTACAACCGGGAGATCTTCGAGAAGGTCCTGCCGGCGATCGTCGCCTCGAACTTCCACCGGCTCAGCGACCCAGCCGATCCGTGCAGCATCCTCGAGATCCTCCCGGCCCGAGGCAGGGAGATCCGGTCCTGGGCGGACGACGCCCTCAACGAGCCGGTCACACGAGCAGTCGCGGCCGCGGCCTGCATTCCGGACATGACCGGGACCCCCTGTCGGCTCGCGGACGTGCATCTGAGCCCGCGCTTTCTGGCCGAGCGCGACCGATGGACTTCTATGTGGGCAGCCGTTGAGGGGGGACCGATCGACTGGATCCACCCGTCGGTGGACAGAGGGACCGAACGGCGGGCCAAGGCGACACGGCTCTACGAACTGTCGCGGATCCCTGAGGCGACGACCGAGCAGTGGTTGGAGGCGATTGCCGGCTCTGGCGTCCGCGGCGCAATGGTTGGGGTGCAACTCGCCGACCAGGTCAACAGCAAGGAAGCGGACCAGATCACTGCAGTCCGGAGGGCGAGGACCGTCCTGCGTTCGGACGGCACCTACGCAACACCTGTGCCTGGCAAAGTCTTCATGCCGGACCTCGATGAGGCCACGAGCGCGCCGGAATTCGTCCACGCCGACCTCGCGCGAGACGCAGAGACCGCGGCGGCCCTGGGACGCCTCGGAATCCGATCCCTGGACGCCCTCGGACGCCTGACCGGCCACATCGCGCAGATGGCAGATCGACCGATCGCCGGTCCCGACGTCGCCCGACTCTGGTCGCTGGTGCGCCGCGTGCCGACGGAGGACGTCACTCGTGCCCTCTCATCGGGATTCGGCCCCGGACTCACGCCCATCCGGACGATGGCAGCCAAGCCCGCGGCCATCGGGGAGTGCCTGCTCCCCGGGACGATCGTCCCCTCGGACGGTTCCCGCGACGCCGATCTGACGATCGACATGCGGTTCCACGCAGAGGACCACCAGGTCCTCTCGAGGCTCGGAGCCGTAGCCGGCCCCCGTTTGGCAAGTCGCATGGTCGAGGAGCCGTGGTTCGAGCAGTGGTTCGAGCACACCAGGTCGACCTACGTCGCCGCGGCAGAGTCGCGCGGAGTGCGCGTGTCCGCCACAACGGTCGCCGTGCGCCCAGGCCCGACGGCGGTCCACCTAGACCTGCTCCCGCGCTTGTCCACGGCCGGCCGTGTCGCCATGACGCGTGAGGTGGTAGCCCTGGCGACGCATAACTGGACGGCCTTCTCGGAGACCCGTGGCGGCAGCGAACCTCTGCCCATCACGAATCCGGGCATCTGGTGGGTCCGGCGGCACGGAGTCGTGGACACACCTCTCGGCCCCTGCCCCGTCTCCGACGCCGTTGCGCCTTCGGACGACGTCTCGTCGGACCTGCTGCCGGTTCCCGTCGGCCTGGACTCCGCAGGGCTCGTCGCACTGGACCTTCGTCGCTCGCTGGACGCGGCCTGGTGGGCGCGCTTCCTCGTCGTCGCCCAGGAGGCACTCGGCGTTCCCAAGGCACACCGCCTTCTGAGCGCGGCGGCGCGCGCGGGGTGCTCTCGTCCGCCGACGCTTCGGGTCGAGCACGCCGGCGGCGTCGGCGATGCACCGTCCGCCGAGGTCGTCGTCACCGATGATCCCGTCGCGTACTCGCTGCTCAAGGACTCGACCGACGTCGTCCTGGTCGATTCGGACCGGGACGCCGAGACCTTGCGTACCGTGTGGGGACTCGGTGACGCGCGCTCGATGCTTCGCCGGACGGTTCTATCCGCGCCCTCGGGCGAGCCGATCCCCGCGGTCGACCGCTTTCCTGGGCTGCGCGTCACCGCTCCGACCGTGTCACCGTCCTACACGGTGGTGCCGTGCACCGAGCTGGCCATCGAAGTCGTCGCCGAGGAGGGATCGACGCGGTCGGTGACCGACCGGCGATCGGTGACGGAGGGCGACGTCCTGTACTTCCGGGACGACATGCCGGCCGCCGAACTCCTCGACGCGGTCAATGTCGGGTTCCGCATGGGCCTGGATCAACGACAGCTGCAGCAGACCATCGAGATCGGTCTTCGCCGGGAACAGAGCGACATCGCGAAGAAGGTTCGGGCGGCCTCGTCGGTGGACGACAAACTTCTCGCACTCGCCGGCGAGGAAGAGCTGAGGAAGCTCGTCCCTGCGGAGGCGATCGAGGTCGCGCAGGCGCGGCAGAAGCGCAAGCTGGAGCCGGTCGAGATCGCGAGGATGGCTCGGACGGCGGCCGGAACGCAGATCATCCGCAAGCTCAGTCCAGCCATCGAAGCTCGGGGCATCACGGTTCCCACCGTTCTCAACGGCGGAAGTACCGCTGCGGCGTTCACCGAGAAGCTCGGTCTGCCGGACGAGTTCGCCGGCTCGCGGACCCCACAGCGAGCAGCTGTGCAACTCGTCGACGGTCCCGTTCGGCTCCCGGAGCTTCACGACTACCAGGCGGAGACCGTCGCACGTGTCCGGAAGGTGCTCCGCGCAGAGGGCCTGAGTCGAGGACTTGTCGCCCTGCCGACCGGATCGGGCAAGACAAGGGTCGCGGTCGAGGCGGTCATCGACCACATCCGCGAGGAGGACCCGGACGCACTCGTCGTCTGGATCGCTCAGAGCGACGAGCTCTGCGAGCAGGCCGTCGAAACGTGGTCGTACGTGTGGCGGGCCGTCGGGGCGCACCGGACGAGTCTCACCGTCAACCGCCTCTGGGCCTCCAACGACGCCGCACGCGTCAAGAGCGGGGCGCAGGTCGTCGTTGCAACCGACGACAAGTTGAGCTCCATCTCGACCCAGGATCGGTACGACTGGCTGAAGCAGGCGTCGATCGTCATCGTCGATGAGGCCCACACCTCCGTGTCCAAGACCTACACAGCGCTGTTCAACTGGCTCGAGCGCGGGACTCGGCAACGTGAGCGCCCGCTGCTCGGGCTCTCGGCAACCCCGTATCGGGGAACCAATGAGGACCAGACAAAACAGCTGATCAACCGCTACGACGGGAACCTCCTGACCGACGGTCTCTTCGGTGACGAGGACGCCCACCTATACCTCCAGCGGCTGGGGATCCTCGCGCACGTCCGGCACGAAGAACTGGAGGGCATGCGTCTCACGCCACTGCGGTTCCCGAGCAGCTCGGAGACCGCCGACGGGTCTCACCTGCTCGAGAACCGGATCGACCTGGCACAGGTGGCCCGTGACGACGACCGGAACCATCGCATCATCGACTCGCTGCTCAAGGTGGGTCAGGACTCGACGGCGCTCGTCTTTGCCGCCTCCGTCCAGCACGCCGAGATGCTGGCCTCCGTCCTGGACGCGGAAGGTCTGCCGGCAGCCGCCATCTCGAGCTACACCACCGCGGCCGAGCGCCGGGAACGGGTTCGTCAGTTCCAATCGGGCGACATCAGGGTTCTGACGAACTACAACGTTCTCTCTCAAGGCTTCGATGCCCCCAAGGTGGGCGCCGTCTACGTCGCCCGTCCCACGTTCAGCCTCAACCGGTATCAGCAGATGATCGGCCGGGGCCTTCGTGGCCCGAGGAACGGTGGCTCGGAGGAGGTGCTCATCGTCAACGTCCGCGACAACATCGACGCCTTCGGCGAGCAGCTGGCCTTCCATCACTTCGACGCTCTCTGGCGGGACCCCGCGTGAGCGTCGAGCTCGACGGCAGCCAGCGCGAGGTCGTCGAGGCCGACCCGACCGAGCGTCTGCTGGTGATCGCGGGCGCCGGTCGGGGCAAGACGGAAGTCATCGCCGGCCGCGTCGACGAGCTCATCCAGTACCACGGGCTTCTTCCGGCCGAGGAGCTCCTCGTGCTCAGCTTCTCGCGTGCTGCCGTCGCGGCGGTCCGACGTCGTCTGGAGGAACGAGGTACGGGCGCAGTCAGCATCAGCACCTTCGACTCGTTCGCCAGTCAGATCCTGCTTGAGGCCGGAGAGGATCCGTCGTCGATCGGCGGGTTCGACAAGCGCATCCGAGCCGCCACGGACGTGCTGCGCCGCGAAGCCTTGACCCGGGTGGAGATACTCCGCCACGTCCTGCTCGACGAGGTTCAGGACCTCGTCGGTGACCGCGCTGAGCTGGCGCTGGCCTTGCTCGAGCAGGTGGACAAGGACTGCGGCTTCACCGCCCTCGGCGACCCGCTCCAGGCCATCTACGACTGGCAGCTCCAGGAGGCCGCATGCGCCACCACGTCGGATGAGTTCATGGACCGTCTCGAGGCCGATCTCCACGCCCGCCGGAGGGCTCTGGAGGTGGACTACCGGGCGCGCGGAGAGGAGCCCCGCGCCGTGGTCGAGCTCGGCAACACGGTCCGCAGAACGGCCGACCCTGAGGTGGCCCGGTCGCTCGTCACGGATTTCGTCGATGACCTCCTAGACCTGGGTCCGCTGGCGGAGGCCGCCAACCTGGTGGACCGAGCCCCCGCGACGACCGCGGTCCTCTGCCGTACCAACGGTCAGGCCCTGACCGCTTCCAAGGTGCTACGTGAGGCGGGCGTGCGCCACGTCCTCCGGCGCCCGCTCCAGGACGTCGGCGCAGCGCCATGGGTGGCGGCCGCCCTCGGCCAGGTGGACACGCCGGTGGTGGACCGCGAGCAGGTGACTGACCTGCTGCGCACGGCTGCACCACAGCTCGACCCGGTCGAGGCGTGGGTGGCGCTCAAGGAGACGGAGCGCCGCACGCACGAGCGCGATTCGCTCGACCTCGCCGCGCTGCGCACGGGCCTCCGTGGATGGTCCATCCCGTTGGCCCTCGCCGCCAGCGACGACGCGGCGGTTGTCGTGTCGACGATCCACCGCGCGAAGGGCCTGGAGTTCGACAGGGTCTTGATCATGCCGGCGGACATGCGCCGGCTGACAGCCGATGACCTCGAAGCGGAGATGCGGGTCACCTACGTGGCCCTGTCCCGTGCTCGCGACGAGCTCTACGTGTGCCGTCCCCCGAAGGAAGCGATCCGCACATCGGAGCTGAGGTCGGGCCGCTGGGCGGTGCACACCTTCCGTGGCCAGAACCGTTACCCGTGCGGAATGGAGGTCGTATCGACGGACGTCGACGCCCTTCAACCGGCCGTCGACGACGCAGGCGATGGATCCAGCGTCCAGAGACGACTGCTCGCCTCGGACACCGTGGGCGCAACCGTGACTGCCGTCCGCGAGGACGACACACCGGTCGAGGCGCCGCGTTACAGGTTGTGGCTCACCCACGACGGTGCGTTCGTCGGCCGCACTTCGGAGCACTTCGGCAGGGCCCTGGTATCGACCTTCGGTCGCCGACGGGCGGGACAGTCGTGGCCTTGTCGGATCAACGGCCTGGCAGTCGCATCCGTCGAAACGGTCGCCGGCGACCCGGACTACACACGACGCGCCGGCCTCGCCGGCAGCGGCCTCTGGCTGGTGCCCCGCCTGACGGGACTGGCCTGGCCCGACTGGAAGAGCTGATGGGAGAGCTGAACGCATTGGGTCTGACCGAGAAGTACGCCTTCCGCACCGAGATGGTTCGGCGACTGCACGACGACCTGGTCGGGCCCCGTGGCGGCGACGAGTTCGAGACGATCGACGAACCCCCTCTCGACCGCTACATCGCCGGAGTGCTGTGGCCGGCCGACAGCGGCACCCAGGATGCGGTCGCCGAGGAGCCGGTCGACGGAGCCGGTGAGGAGACGGGGCCGACAGATCTCCCCGTCTCGCAGTCACGCATGCGCTACCCCACGTCCGCAGGCATCACCTTCACGGTCGACGCGAGCATCGTCGATGAGGTCTTCCTTCGGATTTCGGCGGCCCGATACCTACCCGGGGAAGAGGTGCAAGCAGAATCGGACCAGCGATCGCGTGCGCGTGATCAGCACCGGGTCAGCTGGAAGCGGTCGCCGAACCACCCAGCGCCCGTTCCTGTCCGGCTCGACGGCTCGACGGACCGTCGCCAAGAGGTCGTCCCGGGGCTCGACCTGTACGCCCTCGTACGCAAGCCCTCCGACGGGCTCGTGACGGTGACCGCCGCTCTGATCAACAAGCAGACGTCGACCGCCGGTCACCGGGACGAGAACAGCTGGTTTCAGGTGGAGATCGAAGCGACCACGGCCGTGCCCGCGATCGTCGACCGCGCCACGTCGCCGACCATCGGCAAGGACGACGACCTCGATACCGGGGCTCTGCTGTACAGGAACGCCCACACGTTCGCCTCAGGCCACGGTTGCGCCGCCACGTGGGATCGAGAGGGCGCCTCACGTGTCTCCTCGGTACGCACGACGTTCATCCCCCAGCACTCGCTGCAGCGGGCGAAGCCCAGCCCTGTGCCGGGAGCAGACCTCCGCATGTCCTTCCTGTCCCGAGCAGAGGACGAGACGGTCCTGTCGAACCTCACCGAGGTCGTGACCGCGTATCGGCGCTGGATCGGCGACGAGGCGGCCCGTGCGGAGCAGGACGACTGCGTCGAGGACGTGCTTCGACCCGTCGCCCGGCGGCACATGAAGCGGGCGGAGGAAGCCGCCGACCGCATCGAGGCCGGGATCGAGGTCCTGAAGTCGGATCCGAAGGCCATGAGCGCATTCAGGATCATGAACGAGGCGATGCAGCTCCAGCGCGCCCGTCAGGACTGGATCCGAAACGGTGCAGAGGGAGCCGTGGACGACGGTGACGAGCAACGGTGGTATCCGTTCCAACTCGCGTTCATCCTGCTCAACCTCGCCGGGCTCAACGATGTCGAGCACCCGGACCGGGACGTCCTGGATCTGCTCTGGTTCCCCACGGGCGGTGGGAAGACCGAGGCGTACCTCGGCCTGATCGCCTTCACCATCGCGCGACGACGGCTGCGCGACTCGTCGGCCACGGGCGTGGCGGTGATCATGCGCTACACGCTCCGACTGCTGACCATCCAGCAGTTCGAGCGTGCTACTGCGCTCATCTGCGCACTCGAGAGCCTGCGCCGTGAGCGACCGGGACTCGGGGCCGACCGCTTCTCGATCGGACTGTGGGTCGGCGGGGCGGCCACTCCCAACACATTGGACGACGCGCGGAAGGCCCTCAGCAAGCTCGGCAAGGGGCACGACGTCGAAGAGGGAAACCCCATCCAGCTGCTGAAGTGCCCCTGGTGCGGCGGCACGCTCGGAGCGGACCAGTACACCATCGTCAACCACCCGGATCGCCACCTGAGGGTCGCCTGCGGTCGCTCAGGCTGCGCCTTCTCCTCCGGGCTCCCGGTGCACCTGGTGGATGAGGACGTCTACCGCGAACGCCCTGAGCTCGTGATCGGCACCGTGGACAAGTTCGCGCGAATGGCCTGGACCGAAAAGGCAGGGTCCCTCTTCGCGCGAGACGGTCAGGGGCAACGTCCCGAGTTGATCATCCAGGACGAGTTGCACCTCATCTCCGGACCCCTCGGTTCGATGGTGGGGCTCTACGAGACGGCCGTGGATGCAGCATGCGCCGTCGACAGTTCGGACCCGTTCGAACCACCCCGAGGTCGCGCCAAGGTGATCGCCTCCACGGCGACGATCCGGCGGGCCACCGAACAGGTGCGTTCGGTCTTCAACCGCAGGGCTGCTCAGTTCCCGCCACCGGGGATCGATCCCGACCTGTCGTTCTTCGCCGAGCCGGCGCCATCCACGGAACTCGGCGACCGCGCCTACGTCGGTGTCATGGCGCCCGGCACCAGTCACCAGTCCCTCATGATCCGCGTCTACGCGTCGCTACTGCAGAGCGCCCAGGACATCCCCGGTGAGGCGGACACACGCGATCCGTACTGGACGCTGCTCGGATACTTCAGCAGCCTGCGCGTCCTCGGCTCCGCAGAGCTCCAGGTCCGGGACGATGTCAAGATCCGGCTCGGCCTGCTCGCCCGTCTGCGCGGCACGCAGGAGCGCCCCATCCGGAACCTGTCCGAACTCACCAGCCGCGTCGGCGCCCGCGAGATCCCGGAGCGGCTGAAGCACCTCGAGGTCAAGGTGAACGACCGGGGAGCCGACGACGTCGTACTTGCGACCAACATGATCTCCGTGGGGCTCGATGTCGATCGGCTCGGAGTGATGGCCGTGATGGGGCAGCCGCAGTCGAGTGCCGAGTACATCCAAGCGACCAGCCGCGTCGGGCGTAAGCATCCCGGCCTGGTCGTGACGATGTTCAACTCCGCTCGCTCGCGGGACCGTTCGCACTTCGAGAACTTCATCCCCTTCCACCAGTCCGTGTATCGATCCGTGGAGGCGACGAGCGCGACGCCGTTCGCGGCCCGAGCTCGTGACCGCGGCCTTCATGGGGTGCTCACGTCGATCGTCCGACTGCTGTTCAACGATCTGAGCCCGAACACCGGAGCCGGCATGGCGGCCGGTCAGCGCGACAAGCTCGAGCTCGCGGCCGAAATCATCGCCCGGCGAGCTCAGGACTGTTCGGACGACGGTGACGAGACGGCTGCGCAACTCGACGACCTTTTGGAGGAGTGGCTCGGAGCCGCGGAGTCGAAGCCTGGGCTCGCCTATTGGCTGCGCAACAACTGGGACGCGTCGTTGCTCGTCGATCCTGCGACCATGCTCGTCAACGACGATATCCCCGACTTCGACCAGGGCCAGGTGCCTTGGCCGACCTTGCAGAGCCTCCGGGACGTCGACGCCGAGAGCGGCCTGTACCAGGTGGCACTGAGGAAGGAACGATGAACCAGACCCCGAAGGCGCGGCGCAGTCAGCTCATCTCGACGTTCGGCGTCGGGGGCCTCTTCCCGTCCGAGAATACCAGTTTCATGATCGCCGGCCTGGAGCACTGGGACGAGAAGCGGGCCGACGTGGCGAGCGAGCCCCGCCTCGCCCGGTCGCTCGGCGTCACGTCCCTTCTCATGCCGCCCGCGGGCGGGCGGAGAGACGTGCCCGTCGTTAGGTTCCCGCAGATGCAGATCTGCCCGAGCTGCCGACGGATCGGTCTGCCGTCCGACTTCCGCTCTCCCTGGAATCAGGCGGTCTGCAACCTGTGCCGCCCCTCCGCTCCCCTCACGCCGTCCCGTCTCATCGTCGCCTGCCGAAACGGCCACATCGGCGAGTTCCCCTACTTCAGTTGGGCTCACGCCGGCCGTGGAGAAAGGTCCGAGGGCAAGCACGAACTCCGCCTCATCAGCCGCGGCAGGACTTCGTCCCTCGCGGACCTCGTCGTCGAGTGCTCCTGCGGCATCCCGCCCGTCGGCCTCGACGGCTCCTTCGATGCAGCCGCCCTGAAGGGCATCGCCCGCTGTCGGGGGGAGCGTCCTTGGCTGGGCCCAGATGCCGCACAGGAGTGCGACGAAACACCACGCACACTGCAGCGCGGTGCCTCCAACGTGTGGTTCCCCGCCGTGCGTTCGGCCATCTCCATCCCCCCTTTCTCCGAGGCGCTGGCTCGATTCGTGGATCGTGAATGGGATTCGCTCAGGGCGCCTGAGTCGGTGAATGCACCATGGTTGATCGACGGCCTGGTGACGAAGAGCCGCGGGCGCTTCACCGCTGAGCAGATCATCCGCGAGACACGTCGCCGTCACGAAGCCGAAGCGGCCGAGGACGACCTGACCGAGGCGTCCTTGCGACGGGACGAGTACCGGGCTCTGCTGGAGGGGCGCCCGGAGGAGCGGGACGGCTCCGACTTCGTCTGCCTGGAGAGGCCGGTACCGGCGGAGCTCGCCGATCACGTCTCGGCCGTCCGCAAGGTCACCCGGCTCCGCGAGGTCCGTGCCCTGTTCGGCTTCTCTCGCTTGTCCGCGGTTTCGGACCCCTCGGATCCCCGACTGTGCCAACTGAGTCAGCACCGACAGAGTTGGCTGCCCGCGATCGAGGTGCTCGGGGAGGGCGTCTTCCTCCAGGTCGACACCTCGGCCGTCCAGCGCTGGGCGCAGGACCCTTTCGCTCAGCGACGGAGGAAGCTCCTCCAGGATGCGTCGGACAAGGCCGATCGGGCCGCCCGTCGCCCACCCTCGCGCGAGGTGGACATCACCCACGTTCTGTTGCACACGTTCGCACACGTGCTGATCGACCAACTGGCACTCGAGGCGGGTTACCCCGCGGCCTCCATCCGAGAGCGGTTGTACGTCGACGAGTCCATGTCCGGGGTACTCCTGTACACCGCAACGTCGGACTCCGCCGGAAGCCTGGGAGGTCTGGCGGCCCAAGCGGAGGAGGACCGCGTCGGTCGAATGGTCGTCGACGGTCTCGAGCGACTGTCGTGGTGTTCCTCCGACCCTGTGTGCATCGAGTCGGTGGGCACCGGCACCGATGGGTTGAACCTCGCGGCCTGCCACGCGTGTGTTCTCGCCCCGGAGACGTCCTGCGAGGAGCAGAACGTCCTGCTCGACAGGGCGCTTCTTTTCGGGACGCCCGATGAGCCGGGCGAAGGCTTCTTCAGCGCCTTCGCCTCGAACGCGCTGTAGTCGCAGCCCCCGCGAGGCGGGTTCGGGGCCATCGGCCGTTCCGGATCTGCGTCGCGGGGGTCAAGCGGTGGTGAGTCGCTGTGCGACGACCTCCGCGACCGCGCGGGCCAACGGAGGCGGCACCGCATTGCCGATCTGGCGCGCAATCTCGGCCTTCGTGCCGCACCACACGTGCCGCTCGTCGAAGCCCTGCACCACGGCGGCTTCAGCGTGCGTCAGCGCCCGATTGATCTGGACACCGCCGTTCTCCCACTGAGGGTGAAGAAAGCGCCCCTTCTCGGGTTTGAAGAACTCTGTGCGGATCGTGACGGCCGGCTCGTCCCAGCGGAGCCTGCCCAGAACGTCGCCCGCCCCCGTCGTGTGACGGCGCCAACACGGATACTGCAGCTCCTCGGGAAGGTGGAACCGCCCCTGGCCCGGTGCAATGTGCGCGTACCGGATCTGGGACGTGAGGTCGTGGTGCCGGGTGACGTGCAGGTCCGGCAGCTTGAAGGGCCCGGGAACCACGTGACCGTCGAAGGCGAAGCTGCTGTCGGGCAGCCACTCCTGACGGACGTCCGGCTCAAGGATCACCGCCCCCCGCAGGAATGCCTCGCGCAGAGTCGTCCAGCGAGGCCGCCCTTCGGCGGGGACCTTCCCGTGCGTCGGTACGGGCTCGGTGACAGCACCGACCCTCGAGCCGACGATGATCGTCCGTATCCGTTTCTGAGGGACGCCGAAGTCGGCGGCGTTGAGCCGGAAGACCTGCGTGCGGAACTCGGACAACTCGCCGGCCTCGCTGGCCGCCTTTCGGAGTAGCTCGAATTCGGGCGTCTTTGCGAACCTGTCGACGTTCTCGAAGACGAACATGGAAGCGCCCGAGTCCCGGACGACTCGGACGAAGTGGCGCCACAACTGGTTGCGCGCATCCGCCGGATCCCGCTTGCCCAGTGCGGAGAACCCCTGGCACGGAGGGCCACCGATGACCACGTCGACGTCCGGAACGTCCTGGAAGTCCGCGATGTCGCCAGCGAACGTGTGGCTGCCCAGAGGATCGAAGTTGGCGGCGAAGGTAGCTGCAGCAGCCGTGTCGATCTCGACCGCACCGACGCTCCCGAATCCCTCGTCGAGAAAGCCGCGCGTCAGCCCCCCACAACCGGCGAACACGTCGAGCGTCGTGAAGCGGGACAGAGGCGCAGACGGAACCGAGCCCACGCACGAGCCGGCGCTTTCCGTTGATTCCACGCGCGTCAGACGGCAATAGGAACGGCGAGCTCCAGAGGGCCGTCCGACGTGGTTCTGGCCATCGCCGCGGAGAGGTGCTCGGCAATGGCCCGTCCGAGGGGAATGGGGACCGCGTTGCCGATCTGACGGGCGATCGAGATCTTCGAGCCGACCCACCTGTGGCTCTCCGGGAATCCCTGGATCAGCGCAGCCTCGAGATGCGTCAGGGCGCGGTGTTCGTCCGGGTGCAGATACCGCCCCTTCTCGGGCTTGAAGAACTCGGTGCGGATGGTGACCGAAGGCTTGTCCCAGGACAACCGACCCATTACGTCCGCCGAACCGGCTTTGTGGTTCGCCCAGCAGTTCGACAGGAGCTTCTCCGGAATGTCGAAGCGGTTCCCACCGGCGGGGATCGAACGGAAGCGCCTCATGGAGAGGTCCGTGTAGGTGCGCCCCACGTGCAGCTCGTAGGTCTTGAACGCCCCGGGCACCCGCCGTCCCCTGACGACGGTCCAGCGGTCCGGTGGCAGCTCGGTCGTCTCCACCCGCCGAGGCACGCCGTCGAGGGCGGACCGCAGCGTCAGGTGCTTGCCGAGATGGGTGGGGGTAGGCAGTCCCGGCGCCGGGAGGTCGCGGTGGTGGCCGATCAGGATGGTCCGTCGGCGTGCCTGCGCCGCTCCGAAGTCGGCTGCGTTCAGGACGCCTGCCTCGAAGTCGTAGTCGGCGAGGAGGCCACCCGGCTCGGTGGCCGCACGCAAGTCCGCGAACTGTCGGGACCGGAGGAACGCGCCGACGTTCTCGAGTACGAAGTAGCGGGGCGTAGCCCGCACGATGGTGAGGGCGTAGTCGTGCCAGAGCGCGTTGCGTTCGTCCTCCGCGTCCTGCTTCCCCAAGGTGGAGAACCCCTGGCACGGCGGCCCCCCGACGACCACGTCGACGGAAGGCACGTCACAGCTCGTCAGCCAGTCGCCGATCGCTCGCACGTGGACGATGTCGCCGAACGTCGCGGCGTAGCTGGCGGCCGCCTGCGGGTCCATCTCCACGGCCTGGACGGTGCGGAACGCTCCAGATGCGTGGAAGCCCTGCGTCATCCCGCCAGCACCGCTGAAGAGGTCCAGTACCGTCGCGAGGTGCTCCCCTTCCTCGTCCGTGGATTGATCTGACGACGAGGCAAGCGGCTGCACGAGCGGAGGCTAGCCGGCCCCACCGACGAGCGTTGAATCGACAGTCCGACGATGAGCGAAGTTCCCCCTTCCAGCGGCCGTCCAGCACCGTTGGACGCCTCGGTCGCCCGACGGATGTCGCGCCAGCCGCGTCGCGACACGGCGCCGGAGGTGGCGCTGCGTCGCGAGCTGCACAGGAGAGGTCTGCGCTTCCGTGTCGACTGGCCACTGCCGGGGCAGCCACGCCGAAGGGCCGACGTGGCCTTCACCCGACGACACGTCGCGGTCTTCGTCGACGGCTGCTTCTGGCACGCATGTCCCGACCACCGCACCGCTCCGGCTTCGAATGCCGACTGGTGGGCGGCCAAGCTGGAGAAGAACGTGCGGCGAGACCGGGACACCGATCAACACCTGGACCGGCTCGGCTGGACGATTCTCCGATTCTGGGAGCATGAAGACCCGACAGTCGCCGCCGATGCCGTGGAGGCGGTCGTCCGTCGGGTCACCGTCACTGACGGGCCGCCTCCGCAGGCGCAGCCCGCGCCGATGCGGCTCGGTGACGGAGCCCCTGAGGGGGACACGGACGCTGTGCCCCACGGGTGACTTGCGAGACGGAACGGGCGGCGAATCGCCGATCCTCCGCTACGCCTCACATACAGTCGCCCGGGTTCACCCCAGCGCCACCGAGGAGGGCAATGTTCGTCGCCCAGGCACACCCAGCCGGCAGCATCGTCGTTGTACGCGACGAAGAATGGGTGGTCTCCTCCAGCGAACCCGCCGGTGACGGTTGGAAGGTCCGCTGCTTGGGGCGGACCGAGCTCGTCCGCGGCACCACCGCGACCTTTTTCAGCAGCCTGGACGACATCGAGCAGCTCGATCCGGCGAAGGCCGAACTCGTCCAGGACACCTCTCCCGGCTTCCGCCGCAGCCGTCTGTGGGTGGAGGCGGTCCGCCGCAAGACGCCGGTCCCGCTGCACGAGCCGGGCCTCACCGTGGCCCAGCACATGCTGCTCGACACCAACGAGTACCAGCGTCAGGCCGTCCAGAAGGCCTTGGACCCCGCTCGACTCCGGCCACGCCTGCTCATCGCCGACGCCGTAGGACTGGGCAAGACCCTGGAGATCGGCATGACGCTGGCCGAACTGCAGCGCCGTGGCCGGGCGGACCGGGTCCTTGTCGTGACACCCCGTCACGTACTGGAGCAGATGCAGTTCGAGCTGTGGACCCGGTTCGCCATCCCGCTGGTGCGCCTCGACTCGGAGGGCATCGCCAAGGTCCGTCAACAGCTGCCGGCGAGCCGCAACCCCTTCACCTTCTTCCCCAAGGTGATCGTCTCGATCGACACGCTCAAGTCCGCCAGGTACCGGGCCCACCTGGAGCACCACCGCTGGGACGTCGTGGTCATCGACGAGGCCCACAACCTGGCGCGATCGTCGACGCTGAACAGCCAACTGGCCCGGACGGTCGCTCCGAACACCGAGGCTCTGATCCTGGCGTCAGCGACACCCCACAACGGGGATGCGGAGTCCTTCGCCAACCTGGTCAATCTGCTCGACCCCACCGCCATCGTCGACCGGTCTGACTACGACCTGCGCGACATCAAGCATCTCTTCATCCGGCGCCACCGGAACTCCCCCGAGGTGGCGCGGGAGGTCAACACGACCTGGGCCGCCCGCCCCGCTCCCCGCGTCCTGGCCGTCCAGGCGTCACCCGCGGAGGACGCACTCGCCGCCGAGCTCTCAGAGGTGTGGCTGCATCCGCGTGAAGGATCGGCACCGGTGACCGGCCACGGCCGACACCTGTTCCCCTGGACCCTCGCCAAGTCTTTCCTGTCCTCCCCCGCCGCGCTGCTGGAGACGGTGCAGAACCGGCAGAAGACCTTGGCCGACAAGGGTGAGAGCCACACGGCCGAGGGCTCCGCCCTGGCCCGTCTGGCCGACCTGGCCGACGCGGCGGACGGCAAAGGTTCCGCCAAGCTCGAGGCCCTGGTCGGGCACCTCGAAAGCATCGGCATCCGGCGAGGCAGTGATGTCCGCGTCGTCGTCTTCACCGAGCGGCTCGCCACGCTGCACTGGCTCAGGCGAACGCTGCCCACGGCGCTCGACCTGCCGGAGGATGCCTTCGCAGTCCTGCACGGCGGGCTGCAGGACACAGAACAGCTCGAGGTCGTCGACGCGTTCGGACGCTCGGGCACCCCTATCCGTGTCCTGCTCACCGGCGACGTCGCGAGTGAGGGGGTGAACCTGCACAAGCAGTGCCACCACCTCGTCCACGTGGACATCCCGTGGAGCCTCATCCGGATCGAGCAACGCAACGGCCGGATCGACCGCTACGGACAGGTGCACCCGCCGCAGATCACGGCACTCGCCCTCACGACCACGGACGAGCGCTTCAGCGGCGACGTCCGGGTCATCACCAAACTCCTCGACAAGGAACACGCGGCACACACCGCTCTCGGCGACGCGGCCAGCCTGCTCGACCTGCACGACGTCGAGCGTGAGGAAGCCGCTATCCGCAAGGCCCTCTCCGAAGGCCGGGATCTCGACGACGTCGTCCAGGAACCGTCCCAGCTGACCCCTGCGGTGTCGGGCCTCGCCGTGCTCGAGTTCCTGAACGCCCAGGCGGCGGCGACCCCGCCGCCGGTCCCTGAGTGGGAGGAACGCGGGCTGTTCGCCACCGAGGTCGACTTCCTCCGCGAGGCGCTGCACGAGGCGTTCACGGCGCCGGCGGCGCCTCTGGAAGCGGGCGGCGTCGGATGGCGCGAGCACCCGGACGAGGGCGTGGTGGAGCTGGTCCCGTCGGCCGACCTGATGACCCGGCTCACCGCACTGCCGCAGAGCTATCTCGCCGAACGCAAGGTCCGGGAGCGCCTTCTCCTGGCCATCACCCGCACGGCGGCCGACGAGTCCCTTCGCCTGGCCCGCGCCGGCGAGACGACCCAATGGCCGGCCGCCCACTACCTCTCGCCGCTGCACCCGGTCCTCGACTGGGCCGTCGACCGCGCTCTGTCGCAACTGGGCCGCAACCATGTCCCCGTCGCTCTCGCTGACGTCCAGGTGCCGACCGCGATCACCCTAGGCACGCTCAGCAACCGCCGTGGGCAGGTCGTCCTCCGCAGCATCGTGGCGCAGCAGTTTCTCGACGCCGCTGCCGAGCCGATCGTCCTGGAGGATGTCGCCGCACTGCTGGACGACTCGGGCTTCACGAAGGGAAGCGCCAACACCGGTGCCGTGATCGACCTCGCGCGTCATCAACCGCTGGTCCCAGCCGCTGTGACGCAGATGCGCCGCTCCATGCAGACCCTGCACGCCTTGCGCACGGCCGCCCTGGAGGAGCCGATCCGGCAGGCGAAGCAGCGGATCGCCGCCTGGAGCGAACAGGCCGATGCCCTGGCCGCCTCGCGAGCCCCGGCGCAGGCGACACGGTGGCTGCGGGACGTCGACCGCACCCGTCGAGACGCGACCGATATGGCCGAGAGCCTCACGGCGCGCCCGGATCCGATGGTCCGCGTGCTCCTCCTCCTGCTCCCTCGCGCGGAAGGCCAGTGATGTCCGGGTTCGACACCATCGTGGTCGGAAACGACCTCGTCTCCGAGCACTGGCTGGCCGAGCAGTTCCCGGTCACGGTCAAGACGCTTCGCGGCGCGTGGAAGGAGCGCGAGGAGCACGGCAAGGCCACTCCTCGCTCCGGCCTTCTCGCCCTGTCCAGCACGTTCGGCGTCGGCCTGGCTCGGTACCGCGAGCGCACGGCGGCCGGACGCGAGAACCAGGACGGGTTGCGTGAGCTGCACGCGGCCGTGCGAGCGGCACTCCAGCTTCCGGGCGAGGAAGGCGAGTGGGTCGGCGAGCGCGGCGGCGCCGAGCTGGTGGTTCCCGCCGTCGCACCCGGCGCACCCGACGGCACACCCCTCCTGATCCTCCAGGCCCAGGACGCCAACACGGTCGAGGATCTGCTCGACGGCGAAGGCAAGGGCCACCTGCTCACCCCGGCCCGGCTCGGCCCGACGACCATCGAGGCCACCGCCACGACCATCAGCGAGGTCTTCCAGTCCGAGGAGCCACCCGCCCTCGTCCTGGTCACCGCCGGAGCATGGGTGCTCCTGGCCGAGCGCGGGAGCTGGCCGGAAGGCCGGTGGCTGGCCGTCGACGTCGCCACGGTGTGCGATCGCCGGGACACCAAGGCCGCCGGCGAGTTGGAGACCGCTGCCGCGTTGTTGTCGGCCGACACCCTCGTGCCGGGTGACGACGGATCGACGCTGCTGCTGACCCTTCTCGAGGAGTCGGTGAAGCACGCCGTCGGCGTCTCGCAGGACCTCCGGGACGGCATCCGCGAGTCCATCGAGCTCCTCGCGACCGACGTCCTACGACGCCGGCGCCGCGCCGGCATGCCCGACGACGTGCCCGACCTGGCTCGTGACCTCACGCGCCAATGCCTCCGGTACCTGTACCGGATCCTGTTCCTGCTCTACGCGGAGGCCCGCCCGGAGCTGGGCGTGCTGCCGACCGGAGCGCCCGAGTACTCCGAGGGCTACGGGCTCGACCGGCTGCGCGAACTCGTCCTGACGGAGCTCACCACGGAGAGCGCCGAGAACGGACGTCACTTCTGCGAGTCGCTCGCGACACTGTTCCGGTTGGTCAACGAGGGCTACCCGCCCGAGACCCTTGACGGTGCAGGCACGCGGTCGGTGGAAGAGGCTCCGACGGACGACGGCGGCGAGCTGCGCTTCGAGGCGCTCCGTGCCGATCTCTTCTCGCACGACGCCGTCGCCCTCATCGACGAGATCGGCCTGGGCAACCGATGCCTGCAGCAGGTGCTCAGCCGCCTGTTGCTCAGCAAGAAGCAGAAGGGGCGCGACCGCGGATTCGTCTCCTACGCCCAGCTGGGCATCAACCAGCTGGGCGCCGTCTACGAGGGACTGATGTCCTACACGGGCTCGATCGCGACGGTTCCCTCCGTCGAGGTCGCGAAGGACGGCGACCGCACCAAGGGCTCGTGGGTCGTGCCGCAGTCGGCGACCGAGGGGTTCGACGAGTCCTGGTTCGTCCAGGTGACCGACCCGGAGACGGGGGTGCTGCGCCGCGTCACGTACGCGCCGGGCGACTTCGTGTTCCGGCTCTCCGGCTACGACCGGCAGCGGAGCGCCAGCTACTACACGCCCGAGGTCCTCACCCGACTCGTGGTCGACCACTCGCTCGCCGAGCTGCTCGATCAGGACGGCAAGACTACACCGGCAGCCGACATCCTCGCCCTGACGATCTGCGAGCCGGCGCTGGGATCAGGCGCATTCCTCGTCGAGGCCGTCCGCCAGCTGGCCGACCAGTACCTCCGCCGACGCCAGGCCGAGCTCGGCAACCGGATCCCGGCCGAGGACTACCCCGCCGAGCTGCAGAAGGTGAAGGCGCACATCGCGCTCCACCAGTGCTACGGCGTCGACCTCAACGCCACCGCCGTCGAACTGGCCGAGATCACCCTGTGGCTGGACGCCATGCACCCGGGCCTGCGGGCGCCGTGGTTCGGACTCCACCTGCGTCGAGGCAACTCCCTGATCGGTGCCCGCCGAGAGGTGTACCGGCCGAGGGAGCTCGAGAAGAGGGCATGGCTGACAACCGTGCCCACTGGCCGACCGTTGGGGACGACGGTCGATGCCGGCGAGGTCCACCACTTCCTGCTTCCCGCGGCCGGATGGGGCGCCGTGGCCGACACCAAGGAGGCGAGGGAACTCGCCCCCGACGCCCGCGCCACGCTCGCTGACTGGCGGAAGAAGATCACCGCGACGCTGTCGAAGGACGAGCAGAAGCGGCTGGCCGCGCTCGCCCAGCGTGTCGAGGTCCTGTGGGAACTGGCGCAGCGCCGGCTGGAGATCGCCGAGGCAGAGGCTCGCCGGCACATCGACGTGTGGGGTGCAGACGACCTACCGGAGGGAACCGGCGCCGTGCAGCGCGAGCAGATCGAGGCAGTGCTCACCGACCCGGACGGCGTCTACCAGCGCTTGCACCGGGTGATGGACGCCTGGGCAGCGCTGTGGAGCTGGCCCGCGACCGCGGACGTGCCTCCCCCTACTCGCGAGCAATGGCTCGCAGCACTGGAGATGCTGCTCGGCACTGTCAGCAAGGCCGAGGCCAAGGCCGGCCGCGGCCTTTTCGCCGACGTCGTGACTTGGGCCGACCTGGACATCGCAGAGCACGACGACCGCGCCTGGAGCCAGGCCCGCCCCGTCACTCGCGTCCTCGATGAGCACCCGTGGCTTCGCGTGTGCGAGCAGATCGCCCAGCGCGACGGCTTCTTCCACTGGGAGCTGACCTTCGGCTCAGTCTTCGCCCGCAATGGGGGATTTGACCTTCAGCTCGGCAACCCGCCGTGGGTGCGTCCGGACTGGGACGACGCCCTCACACTGGCCGAAGCGGACGCTTGGTTCGGCCTGGCTGACAAACCTTCGGTGACCGCGGTGCGTGATCGTCGTGCAGCGGCTTTGGCCTCGCCTGCGGAAGCCGACCGGTACCTGGATGCCCGCGCCGCACTAGCGGGATTGAGCGAACAGCTCGGCAGCTTTGTCGACCGCCCGCTGCTCGCTGGGCTACGCCCAGACTTGTACCGATGCTTCATGGACCGCACTTGGCGGTCGACAGCACCAACGGGCATCGTTGGGTTGATTCATCCGGAGTCACATTTTACCGAGGCTAGGGCAGGAGGACTTCGTCGCCAGACGTATCGACGCCTCCGCCGCCACTGGCACTTCCGGAATGAGCTGAAGCTTTTCGCCGAGATTAAGGACACCCGAAATTTCAGCGTAAGCATTTACGGCCGCCAGCAAGACCCTCGCTTCCTGAACGCCGCGTCCCTGTACGTCCCCGACACGCTTCATCGATCGCTTCTCCATGATGGCTCCGGGGCGGAACCGGGGATCAAAGACGACGAAGATCGTTGGGACACCCGGCCCCACGCTAATCGCATAACAGAGGTGAACGGGGAAGTTCTTGCCGACTGGGCTGCACTGGTAGACGAGCCAGGCACGATCGCCGAAGAAGCGCGGATGCTCTACCCGGTCACGACGTCAAGCCAAGAGGTGCTCGACAAGCTGGCTCGCGCTGCCCGTTTCGGAGTAACCGACTTCTCCTGGACTTTCGGTTGGAATGAAACAAGCGACCGCCAAGCTGGATACTTCCGCGCCGAATCGGCCGTGCCGACGACCTGGGCTGACGTCATTCTGCAAGGCCCACATCTGACCGTTGCCACCCCCCTCTCCAAGCAGCCGAATCCGAGCATGCGTAGCAACCAGGACTACACGGCGTGGGACCTCGCGACACTGCCGGAACGAGCCATCCCCCGCACGAACTATCAGCCCGCCAAGACTCCCGGTCAGTACGTCGCGGGATACCCCAGATGGAACGGCAAGCCCAGTAACGAGTTCTTTCGGGTGGCCTGGCGGCGCATGGCGGATTCGTCCACCGTCCGCACGCTACATGCTGCCTTGTTCCCGCCTGGACCCACGTTCGTCGGCACCGTACTGAGCGCCGGGAATATCCCTGCCGTCGACCTTGCCGTTGCCGCTGGAATGTGGGCCTCGCTACCTGTTGATTTCTTCGTCAAGGCGGGTGGGATCACCGAACTAAAGACCAACGTCACAGCCCGGTTCCCACACCCACGAAACCACGCGCTGGTGCCTGAGTTGATCCTGCGAGCGATGCGCCTGAATTGCTTGACCGCCGACTACGCGCCGCTGTGGGAAGAGCTCTTCGATCTGGCCTGGCAGCAAGATTTGTGGACACGCGAGTTGCCCGTCGTTCCGATGGGTGACGTCAAGAAGCAGTGGACGATGGCCACTCCCCTGCGACGCGACGCGGAGCGCCGGCAGGCGCTGGTCGAGATCGACGCACTGGCGGCGGTGATGCTCGGCATCACCGCCGAAGAGCTCTGCGCGATCTACCGGACTCAGTTCGGCGTGCTGCGGAAGTACGAGCGGGTCATGCAGATGGACGCCAACGGCCGACAGGTGCCCGCGGATGTGCTCAAGGAGTACGCCAAGAGGGGTGACCACGCTGACCTCGGCCGGTACGAACTGCCCTTCACCGGCGTCGACCGCGAGGCCGAGATGACGACCGCCCACGCCGAGTTCTCTAGGCGACTCGCGGAGCGCTGAGCCGCGCCAGGCTCCGCCGCGCTCGTCGCTCGGTCGGGTCGTCGGACCGGCGACTCGACCGGGCGACAGCTACCGGGTCGGTGCGGTTCTCACGCATAGTGTGGGCGCCGTGACATGGAACGGGGAAGGTCATGCTGCCGTCGCTGGTCGCTGAGGAGCTGCGCGCCTCGCTCACGAGCTTCCTGGGCACCACGTTCGCACTCGCCGACGAGGACGTCCGGGCGGAGCTTGAGCGCTTCATCGGCGACGAGGAGCACGGCGTCTTCCGCGGTCCCTTCGTCCGTCTCCGGCTTCCCTTCCGACCTGCGCAGGACGGCTGGCAGAATCTGCTCGGCTTCGTGCCGCACGGCTTCAGCCCGCACCGCCACCAGGCCGAGGCATGGCGACGGCTCTCGTCCCTGCACCATCCGCCCAAGCCGACGCTCGTCACGACGGGGACCGGTTCCGGCAAGACCGAGAGCTTCCTCGTCCCGCTTCTCGACCACTGCCGACGGAACAGCCACGTCCGCGGTATCAAGGCACTGGTCCTTTACCCGATGAACGCCCTGGCCAACGACCAGGCGCGACGCATCGCCGGACTCGTGCACGACCACCCCGACGAGCTCGGCGGCGTCCGCGTGGGGCTGTACACCGGCGACTCCCCCGACTCCTCCGCCATGTCCGAGGGCGCGGTGATCGGCAACCGGCACGAGCTGCGGAGCAACCCGCCGGACATCCTGCTGACCAACTACAAGATGTTGGACATGCTCCTGCTCCGGAGCGAGGACCGACCGCTGTTCGAAGGGGCCGGCCACTCGCTGCGCTACCTGGTGCTCGACGAGTTCCACACCTACGACGGCGCGCAGGGCACCGACGTCGCCATGCTGCTGCGCCGTCTCGGCATGGCTCTCGGCACCACTGGGGTTAACGGTCCACTGACGGGGATCGCCCCGGTGGCGACCTCGGCAACCCTCGGGAACAGCGCGGGCAACACCCGAGCGCTCCGCGACTTCGCGGAGACGGTGTTCGGCACACCCTTCCCCGCCGAGGCCGTCGTCGGCGAGGACCGCCTCACCGCCGGGGAATGGGCCACCGGGCCCCAGGGGTCCGTGCCGCTCCTCGACCAGGTCGCCGACGCCCTCGCCCTCTGCACCTCCCACGAGGAGATCGTGGAGGCGGCACAACGGACCTTCCTCGGCGAAGTCTTCGCGGACGGAAAGGCACTCGGACGAGCACTGCGCGCCCATCCCTTGACGGCACGTCTGGTGGCGGCCGCCGCCGACGCGCGTCACCTGGCGGACGTCGCCGCCGAGGTCGAACCCGGTTGGGCCGCCCGTCCGAGAGAGGCCCGCGCGGCAGTGTCGGCCTACCTCGCCATGCTCAGCGAGGCCCGCGACGAGACCGGCAGACCGCTGCTCGCCGTGGACGTACAGCTGTGGCTGCGCGAGGTGAGTCGGGTCGTCCGACGGCTCGACGTCGCGCCTCGCTTCGAGTGGTTCGAGGGGACGGCTCCCACTCACGGCCAGGCCATGGCCGCGCTCTTCTGCCGCCATTGCGGTCGGTCGGGATGGGGGGCGGCCGCGAAGGCCGCCGGCGGCTACGGCATCAATCCGGACACCGTCTGGCGCAGCTCGATGACCGAGCGACGGCTCCACCGAGCCTGGATGTTCGCCCCGGGGGAGGGCGCGGCCGAGGACCCCCGCGTCCAGTGGGCCGACGGCGACACCGGCGAACTCTCTCGGACGGCGACGGGACGCCACACGACGGAGGTCCCGGTCATCGTCACGCCGGACGACGAGGCGGCCCGGAAGGACCGCTGTCCGATCTGCGGCCTCGACGACGGCATCCGCTTCCTCGGGTCCAGCGTGGCAACCCTCGCGTCCGCGGCGCTCGGGCACGCCTTCGCGAGTCCCGACATCGAACCCGTGCAGAAGAAGACGCTCGTCTTCACCGACAGCGTCCAGGACGCTTCCCACCGGGCGTCCTTCATCGAGTCGCGGGCGTTCGTCCTCAACCGGCGGTCGCTGCTGCTCCGTGCTGTCGGCGCGGAAGGGTGCTCGCTCGACCGCGTCGGCGCGCGCCTCACCGCAGCGGCTCACACGCCGGAGGAGCGCTACGCGGTCCTTCCACCCGACCTGAAGGAACACGCCACCTTCCGCCGCTATTGGCAGGAGGAACCCGTCGGCGAGGTCGTGGCCGCCGTCGCGAAGCTCATGGACTTCGCCGCGGCACTCGAGTTCGGACTGTCGGCCCGCGTGGGCCGCACGTTGGAACTGACCGGCGCGGCAACGGCCCACGTGCACGTCGAGTCCTTGTCCGATCTCGTCGACGCCGTCATGGAGACCGTCGACGGGCTGCCGGTGCAGACCGCCTTGGAGGACGACGCGCTCACCGTCCAGATGGAACTGCGGAGCCGAGGCGGGGCCAAGACCGTTCGTTGGGCTCGAGGGGTCCTCGAGCGGATGCGACTTCAGGGAGGCATCGCGCACCCCTGGCTCGAGAAGTACGCGGCCTCGGGGGGCGACCGCTACAGCATCTGGGGAGGCCGGCCGCGCCGCGAAGGCATGCCGGCGTTCCCGAAGGGACGTCCCGCGCCCAGCTTCCCGACGACTGCGGCCGCGTCGGACGCCTTCGACACCGTCACCGGCCCCAAGGGTTGGTACGCCAGGTGGACGGCGCGGGCGCTCGACGTGCCCACCGTGGACGCCCCCCGTTACGTCAGGGCCCTCCTCGACGCATGCACCTCGGCGGGGGTGCTCTCCGTCCTACACACGGACGGGAAGAACCGCGTCTGGCAGCTCCCGGCCTCGCGCGTGCACGTGCATCCGACCGAGGGCCATCGACCGGGGGTCCTGCGTTGCACGGTCTGCTCGAGCGACCTTCCGGCGCCGGACGAGGTCCTCGCCGAGCTCGACGGCGCGCCGTGCATGCGCGTGAGTTGTCCCGGCACCTACGCCATCGCCGCGCTGGAGCCGGACTACTACCGGGACCTGTACCGCGCCGGCCGCGTGCGTCGGATCGTCGCCCACGAACACACGTCGCTGCTCCAGGCCGACGAGCGGGTTCGGCTGGAGAAGCGCTTCAAGCAGACGGAGCAGGGGGCCAGCGACCCCAACGTGTTGACCTGCACGCCGACGCTCGAACTGGGCATCGACATCGGCGACCTGAGCATGGTGGCCCTGACGTCAATGCCGCGCTCGACCGCCTCGTACCTGCAGCGGGTCGGCCGTGCCGGTCGGCTCACAGGTAGCTCGCTCGTCCTGTCCCTGCTTCCCGCCCGCCCGCTGGAGCTGCAGCGGTTGGTGGATCCCCTCAGCATGATCGCCGGCGACGTCGTACCACCGGCCTGCTACCTCGACGCGGTCGAGATCCTTCGCCGGCAGTACCTCGCGTCGCTCGTGGACCGCCAGGCGCGGACGGAGCAGCCCCGCCCGGTGCGGCGGGCGATGGACGTGTTCGCCGGCGGACTGGCGCCCACGTCGTACCTCGGCCGGTTGATGTCGGACGCGCGGGAGCACGCCGAGGAGTACGTCACCGAGTTCCTGCAGGGCTTCGGTGACGCGGTCTCCAAGGAGACCGCCGAGGACCTGCGTCGGTGGGCCGGCGTCGGAACCGGAGCCGAGGTGCCGGAGATGGAGCGGGCGGTCGAGCTGGCCTGCAGGACGTGGATGGAGGACGTCGCGGAGCTCGAGGACCGCAAGAAGGCCCTGCAGGCCGAGGCCGACCGGATGGAGCAGCTCCCGTCCCTGGACGACGCGCAGAAGCGGGACCACAAGCGCACGCTCGGCGAGCTCGCCGCCATCCGCCGGACGCTCTCCGAGCAGCGGACGGCGTACTGGGTCAGTGTCCTCGAGTCGGTGGGGCTCCTGCCGAACTACGCCCTGCTGGACGACTCGACCCATCTGGACGTGGCGCTGTGGTGGACCGACGAGGAGTCGGGGGCGGCGGAGCGCAGTGACGACACCTACGTCCGCGGGAGCCGGATCGCGCTTAGTGAGCTCGCTCCGGGCGCGACCTTCTACGTCCGAGGGACGTCCGTGGAGATCGACGGACTGGATCTGGGCAGCAGTCGTAATCCGGCGACCGAGGACCGCCGCTTCTGCCCCTCGTGCGGCTGGTCGGCACCCGTCAGGACGGTGATCACTGCGTGCCCCCGCTGCGACGACCCCGCGGCGGCGGACACGGGTCAGGTCGTGCGCACGCTGCCCTTCCGCAAGGCGTCGGCGTACGCGTCACGAGAGCTCGCGCAGCGGGACGAAGACAGCGACGACCGCCGTCGGACCTCGTTCACGGTTATCACGACCGTGGACGCGGATCCTGAGGACGTGGCCGTCGCCTGGGGTCTGGAGGACTACCAGTTCGGCGCCGAGGTGCTGCGTCGCGCCGACATCCGCTGGATCAACGTGGGTCCGTCCGCGCGCAACGGCGCCTCCCTGCGGATCGCAGGGACCGAGGAGGCGGCGCCCCGTTTCGAGGCGTGCACATCGTGCGGTGTCGTCTGGGCAGCCCAGCGAGGGGTGAACAGCCCCGCCGAGGCCCGTCACCGTGGCTGGTGCCCCCAGCGCCGATCACCTCGCGCCGACGGCTGGACCAACGTCGTCCTCACCCACCATCTCCGGACACAGGCGGTCCGCCTGCTGGTCCCCCCGGTCGTACTGGTGGACCGGACCCTCCTCACGTCGTTCCGCGCGGCGCTGCTTCTGGGTCTGCGTCAGGTCCTCGGTGGGGATCCCGACCACCTGGACGTCGTCACCGCGGTGGACCCCGCGCCCGGGTCGGTCGAGCGCTGGGCCATGGTTCTGCACGACACTGTCCCCGGTGGCACCGGCTACCTGGCGCGCTTCGGCGAACCCGAGGAGGTGCAGCGTCTGCTGCACGCGGCACTCGAGGCGCTGCAGAACTGCTCGTGCCGGGACGAGGACGTGGCGGCGTGTCACCGCTGTCTCCTGCCGCACGTCCCGCCGGCAATGGCCGAGTTCGCTCGACGGGACCGCGCGATCGAGCTGCTCACGGACGTCCTGCGGGATTGGGCCCCCCGCGAGATCGCGTCGCTCCGCGACATCGAAGTCGGTCCCCACGACACGCCGATCGAGCGCCGATTCCGGCAGCTGCTGGTCCGCTGGGCGAGGGCCCAGGGCGCGTCGGTCACCACGCACGCCACGAGCTTCGGCGACCGGGCGGAGCTGGTGTTCCCCGGGGCCTTGGGCGGGCTGCGCTGGAAACTCACGCCCCAGTTGAACCACGGGTTTGTCGTCCCCGACTTCGACCTGGTGACCGACGACCCCGAGGTGCCGACGGTGACCGTGTTCTGCGACGGCGTGCGCTACCACGCCCATCCGCAGTGCAACCGGGTCGCGGACGACGCCGCCAAGCGTCACGAGCTCCGCGAGCAGGGGGCGCTGGTGTGGGGCCTGACCCATAAGGACCTCGACGCCTTCGAGGCGGCCCTCGACGGCACCGGTGCAGCACGACCCGCCTGGGTGACTTCCGAGGTGGTGACGAAAACCGCTGAGTACGGCGTCCAGCTCTGTCAGGCGGGTGACGTCCACGCCACGGCGGTCCTCACGGACCCGGTTTCGACCCTCACCGCCTTCCTGCTGCGACCGGCACCGGAGCGATGGGCTCCGGCGGCGCGGGCTGCAGTCTTCGCTTTGACGACGGGCTTCTGGGCCGAGGCACAGCAGACCGAGGGGTCTGCGCTCCGGGCCCTTCTCCGCGCCGACATGCTCGGCGAGCCCGTCTCCGCCCCTGCCGGCCCGCATCAGGTCCTCATGGGCCGGACGGAGGGCGGCGCAGCGCTCGGCATCGACCTTCGGGGGCTGACCGACGTCCGAGCAGTGCTTGCGGTCGACGACCGGGACGGCGTCGTCGGAACCGATGCTCACCTCGCGGCGTGGCGGGACTGGCTGTCGCTCGGGAACGTCCTGCAGTTCCTCGGACCGTCGGCCTTCCAATCGAGGAGCATCGAAGCCCTTCCGGTCGACGCCGCAGTTCCTTCGCCTGTCGCCATGAGCCCGGCTTGGCGGGAAGTGGCGTCGACCTTCGAGGGGGCTGTCGCAGACCTCGTTCGAGAGCTGGCGACCACAGGAGTCGCCGTCCCGGAGGCAGGCCTCGAGTTGGCGGACGGCGAGTACCTCGTGGACCTTGCCTGGCCTAAGGCGCGGGTCGCCGTGTCGGTCGACGAGGACACCGATCGTGACCACTGGCTGGCAGCACACGGATGGACCGTCGTCCCGGTCGACGCGAAGCAGATCGTGACCGCCCTGACCCGCGGAGAAGAGGTACCCGGATGACCGTCGTCATCGCCAAGCAGTACGAGAAGGACCTGCGCGTCGACGGCTCCATGAAGGCCCGCGCCTGGGACTTCATGATGAAGCTGAACAACGACCCGGACGCCGTCGGGCTCGACCTGAAGATGCCCCAAGGTGTCATCGATCGCCGGGTCCGGACCGCACGCGTGGACCAGAACTTCCGGGCGGTCCTCTTCGCGCTCCCGAACGACATGCTCGTCATGGCGGCCATCAAGCCCCACGATGAGGCCTACACCTACGCCTCTTCGGTGCGCCTGGAGATCAACGCCGCCAACGGCGCGATGGAGCTGATCGCCGAGGAGGCCATCCAGCGCACGGTCAAGGAGTTCCGCGACAGACCCCGGGCTCTCGACCAGGCGCAGATCCTTCCGTTCACTCCCGACGAGCTGGTCGGCGTCGGTATCCGTGACGACATCGCCGAGCAGGCAGTTCGGGTCGTCAGCGAGGACGAGCTCCTGACTCTCGTCGAGGACATCCCGGAGTGGCAGCAGCAGGCTCTGCTCGACCTGGCTACCGGCAAGAGCCTCGAGGAGGTCCGAGCCGACTACGGGATCGGTGACGAGCCGACGGACGACCCGGAGCAGTCGCTGCAGCGCCCCGTGTCGCGGATGGAGTTCGTGACCATCCAGGACGACGACGAGCTGCGGCGCATGATCGAAGGCGACTTCGAGGAGTGGCGCACCTTCCTACACCCGCAGCAGCGCGTCCTCGTGGAACGACCGGTCTACAACGGGCCGTTCCGGTTGGCCGGCGGAGCAGGCACGGGCAAGACGGTCGTCGCGCTGCACCGTGCGGCCTTCCTCGCGAAGCGGCCGGGGGCACGCGTCCTGCTCTGCACCTACAACCGCACGCTGGCCGGCGCTCTCGAGTTGCAGCTGCGGAGGCTTGCCTCGTCGGAGGCGCTGGCGCGCATCGACGTCCTGGGGGTGGACCAGGCCGTCAACCGCACGGTTCGGGAGAAGGACCGGGACGTTCCTCGACCGGCCGACGCCAGGACGCAGGAGCGCCTCTGGACCGAGGCCGTCGCATCGGCCGACGTCCCGTCGGACCTCGTGCCGGTGCTGACGCCGGACTTCATGGCCGCGGAGTTGCGGGCCGTCATGCTGGGGATGCCCGCAATCGCGAGAGAGCACTACCTGTCCGCCAAGCGGCCCGGGCGTGCGGTCCGCCTCAATCGGGTCCAGCGGACGGCCGTGTGGCGCGTCGTCGAGGATTTCCAGCGCGGTCTCCGGGCCGAGCGCTCGACGACCTTCGAGCTGCTCGCCGCGCGCGCCGCCGAGGTGGCACAGCCGCGATACGACCACGTCGTCCTCGACGAGGGTCAGGATCTTCATGCGGGCCACTGGCGTTTCCTCCGGTCCCTTGTCGCTTCGGCACCGAACGACATGTTCATCTGCGAGGACGCGCACCAGCGGATCTACGGGGAGCGTCTCGTCCTCAGCCGGTACGGGATCGAGACCCGTGGCCGTTCTCGCCGCCTCACGTTGAACTACAGGTCGTCGCGTCAAAATCTGCGTTTCGCCCTGGGCGTCATCTCCGGGGCCGAGATCGTCGACTCGGACGGCCAGCTGGAGACCCTGGCGGGGTACCGGGCTGCATTCGACGGTCCGGCTCCCACGAGCCGTGGTTTCGCGACACAGGACGAAGAGGCGGAGCACCTGGGCGAAACGGTGACGAGCTGGCTCGACGGAGGCGTGGAACCCTCCTCCATCGGGGTGCTGGTCCGTCGACAGGTGGATCAGGAGCGCGCTCGTCAGGCCCTGCAGTCGGCCGGCGTCGCGGTCGAGGTCCTGGGTCCGAATCAGCAGTCGACCCGGTCCGCCGTGGTCGTCACGACCATGCACCGGGCGAAGGGCATGGAGTTCTCTCGAGTCGTCGTCTTCGGTGTCGAGTCGACCGTCGTCCCCCTGCGGTTCCTGCTCGACCAAGCGCCTGAACCGGAAAGGGAAACGGCAGTGGCCAAAGAACGTTCGCTCCTGTACGTGGCCTGCAGCCGGGCTCGTGACGAACTCGTGGTGACCTGGAGCGGAGCTCCTTCCCCATTTCTGCCGGACACCGCCGTCGTCTAGTTGTACGGACTTCCGACGTTTGATCAGGCGCCCGGCTAGACAGGGAAGACCTCCCTGTGAGTGTGCAGCCGCGGATTCGGCGGACAAACCCTGGCCGACCGTCCTCGTATGCGGTCGGTCCGGCGAGCGCGGACATCGCTGATAGTCACCTCGGCCGCCTGCGCATTATGTGCCCGGGGGGAAGGATCAGTCCCTTGATCGGCGCATGGACCACATCTGGGCGGGGCGCTCGAACTGGGTGGCGACCTCCCATGTGACGTGCGGCGGGCCGGTCTCCTTGCGGAAGTTCTGCACCGCCACCCGGGCCAGCTCAGGGTCGGCGGCGACGCGCCGAGCCAGCTCCAGAGCGCGGTCCTCGACCGCGGCATCGTCCACCGACTCCCAGGCCAGGCCGAGCTCCCGAGCCCTGTCGCCGTTGATCTCCTCACCGAAGATCGCCATCGCGGCAGCGGCCTCGCGGCCGATGAGCCGGGACAGGATCACGAAGTGGCCGCCGCCCGGGTGCAACCCCCGCTTGAGAAAACCGCAGATCAGCCGGGCGTCCCGGGCGATGATCCGCAGATCCGCCGCCAGCAGCATGTTCATCCCGGCCCCGACCGCTGACCCGCGCACCGCCGCCGCGGTCGGCACCCGAACCTGCCCCAGCCGGTAGAAGGAGTTGTAGATCTGCGTCATGCCGTCGTAGTTCGACGCCTCGGCCGGGTCCTCCCCCGCCTTCGTCAGCGTCGCGATGTCCCCACCGGCGCAGAAGGACTTCCCCACCGCCCGCACCACCAGCGCCCCGACGTCCGAACGCCCGTCGACCTCGTCGCACACGGCGATGAACTCCCCCGCCATCCCCGGCGTCAGCGCGTTGCGCCGGTCCGGCGCGTTCAGCGTCACCACCGCGACGCCGTCCTCGACCTCGAGCAGCACCTCACCGGAGCCGGCCACCGGCACACCCCTTCGCCGTCTACGAGCCCGCAGTCGCGGGCACCGCAGGCATCAGACCACGGGGCTGCCAGACACTGCCGCAAGGGTCAGGATCACAGCAACCACCCATCGACGACAGGAGCGGCATGTACGCACGGTCGACCACCGTCCAGGGCGATCCCGAGACCCTCGACGAGGCCATCGCATTCGTCGGCAAGAAGGAGTTCCCTGCCATCACCGGCATCCCGGGCTGCCTC
>JAODNJ010000180.1 GCA_025465155.1 Frankiales bacterium | reverse complement strand
CCACCCGGGGCGCGGCCCCCATCGGCGCGCAGATGGAGTAGGAGCGGCGCTCGTCGCGGTCGCCGTCGACCCGGCGGAGGGTCAGCGCCTGCCCGGGCCGGAACGCGTACTCGCCGGCCAGCTCCTCGGGCACGTCGAAGGTCACCGCGACGGCGTCGTCGGTCAGCTGCTCCACGCGTGCCACGGAGAGGGGGTGGAACTGCGGCCGCCGGCGGGTCGGCACGGGGCCGGCGTCCTCGGTGGCGCTTCGCGGTCGCTCCGTTCCTCGCTCGCCGGCGCTCGCTGCGACGCTCACTCCCTGTCGCACCACGACCTCAGATCTCCTTCACGTGCTCGAACGGCTCGCGGCACCTGCGGCAGCGGCGGAGGTCCTTGCAGGCAGTGGCGCCGAACGCGCTGAGCTCCTCCGTGTCCGGTGACCCGCACAGGGGGCACGGCACGTCCCGCACCGCAGGGCCCAGCCGCAGCGGGACGGGCCCCGCGGCGCGGGCCGGCACGGGTCCGGGTGGCGCGATTCCCGCCTGGGCGAGTTTGCGGCGGCCGTCGTCGCTGATCCAGTCGGTGCTCCACGGCGGCGACAGGACGGTGCGGACGTCGACGTCGGCGTACCCGGCCGCGTGCAGCGCGCGCAGCAGGTCCGCCCGCATGACGCCCATGGCGGGGCAGCCGGTGTAGGTGGGCGTGATCTCGACGACGACGATGCCGTCCTCGGTGCGGACGTCCCGGAGCACGCCCAGGTCGGCGAGCGTCAGCATGGGCAGCTCCGGGTCCGTCACCGTCTCGGCGACCGCCCGGGCATCGTCCCGGCGGAAATGGCCATTTCTGCCCTTCTCGTCAGGCGGAGACGAGGGCGTTCCGGGGCAGAAATGGCCATGTCCGCCCACGGATGTACGGGTCACCAGGTCGCCGCCGGGTGTTCGCGGGCGAGGCCCTGCAGCTCGGCGAGCAACGGCGCCAGCTCCGGGCCGTGGTCGCCCGTGCGGCCGCGCGGCGGGGCGTCGTCCGGCCACGCCGGCACGGGCAGGGTGGCGCGCTCGAGCACCTGGGTGAGCACGTCACGCACCTCCCCGCGCAGCTCGCCCGGGTCGACGGCGACCCCGGTCTCGGTCAGTCGCCGCTCGACGTCGGTGGCGGTGAACAGCTCGGCCAGCAACGGCCAGACGGCGTCCACGCCCGCGCGCGCCCGCCGCTGCGACTCCGCCGTCCCGTCGCCGAGCCGGACCAGCCACCGCGCGGCGTGGTCGCGGGCGTAGGTGAGCTCGGCGACGCCCTTGGCGGCGATCGCGGCGAGCACCGGGTCCCGGGAGTCACGCAGCCGGGTGAAGAGCGCGAGCCGCCACGCGGCGGCGACGAGGAGCCGGACGACGGTCTGCGCGAAGTCGCCGTTGGGGGCCTCGACCAGTGCCACGTGGCGGAACTCGTCGGCGTCCCGGAAGTAGGCGAGCGCGTCCTCGTCGGGGATCGACGCCGTGGCCTGCTCCCGCGACCGGCCGAGCGCCCCGACCGAGCCGGCCCGCGCCAGGAGCAGCCGCGCCTGACCGAGCAGGTCCAGCGCGAGGTTGGCGAGCGCGACCTCCTCCTCCAACTCCGGCGCGTTGGTGGCCCACTGGGTCAGCCGCTGGCAGAGCACGAGCGCGTCGTCGCCGAGCATGAGGCAGTACTCGCCGAGGTCGGCAGGGGTGACCCCGTCAGGCACCGTGGTGTCGACGCCGGCCAGCGGATCGTCGAAACCGGTGCCGAACGCCCAGTGCCCGGCGTCGTCGTGCGCGTTGGCCAGCGCGTCGTAGACCGTCTCTTCGTGAGCCATCGTCGCCTTTCTCAGGGGCTTCTCCGGCTGGAGCCGGGGGCCGAAGGGCCGCCCCCTCTCAGGGCCCCGCCGCCCGAGGAACGAAGGGGTGGGGGGAGAGGGGGTGTATTACATGTGGGGGACGTCCTCGGGGATCTCGTAGAACGTCGGGTGCCGGTAGACCTTGTCACCGCTGGGCGCGAACATCGGGTCCTTCTCGTCGGGGCTCGACGCGGTGATGTCGACCGCCTTGACCACCCAGATGCTCACGCCCTCGTTGCGCCGGGTGTAGAGGTCGCGGGCCGCGTGCACGGCCATCTCGTCGTCCGGCGCGTGCAGCGAGCCGACGTGCACGTGGTTGAGGCCGCGCTTGCCGCGCACGAAGACCTCGTAGAGGGGCCAGTCCCGGCGGGTGGTGGCCGCCTTCGGCTCGGTGGGGACGTCGGCGGAGGTGGGTACGGCGCCGTGGCCACCTTCCGCGGTGAGGTCAGGCATCGGCGTGCTTCTCCGCGTAGGCGGTTGCCGCGTCGGTCACCCAGGCGTTGTCGTCCCGCGCGGCGCGGCGGCGGGCGATCCGCTCGGCGTTGCAGGGCCCCTCACCGGCGAGCACCCGCTTGAACTCGTCCCAGTCGATCGCGCCGAACCGATGGCGGCCCGTCTCCGGATCCAGCGACAGCTCCGGATCGGGCAGCGTGACGCCCAGGAACTCCGCCTGCGGCACGGTCATGTCCACGAAGCGCTGCCGCAGCTCGTCGTTGGTGTGCCGCTTGATCCCCCACGCCATCGACTGCTCGCTGTTGGGGCTGTCGGCATCGGGCGGGCCGAACATCATCAGCGAGGGCCACCACCACCGCTCGACGGCGTCCTGCACCATCGCCCGCTGCGCCGGCGTGCCGCGCATCATCGTCATCAGCAGCTCGTAGCCCTGCCGCTGGTGGAACGACTCCTCCTTGCAGATGCGGATCA
>JAODNJ010000203.1 GCA_025465155.1 Frankiales bacterium | reverse complement strand
GATGACCGACGGCTGTTCGGACGGTGGGGGAGTGTCACCCCTGCATGTCACCCCCGGTGGTCGCGGGCCACGGGGACCTCAGCGCGGTCGGATGCGGCGCCGGAAGGCCGCGAGCGCCTCGTCGAGTGCGGCCGCGACGCCTCGCAGGTCCCGGCCGTACAGGGAACCGCGGTCGAGCTGTCGGCTCAGCTCGTGGAGGAGACCAGGCCAGTCATCGTGACGCGGGGTCTTCGGGACGGGGTGCGCTGCGGGGGTGACGACGATCCGCTCGACGACCTGGACGGCGGCGCGGCCGGAGGCGGCCGCGCGGGCCTGCTCCCAGGCACGGTGCCGGCAGGTCGCTGAGCACCATTTCGGCATCGGGCCCCGGGACCGGACGGTGATCGGGCCGCCGCACCAGCCGCATGCGGTCGCCGCGGCCCGTCGCGCATCTGCAGCCGGAGTGACCTTCGTCGGTGTGTCTGACGGCGCGCGCTCCTGTTTGACCGCCGCTCGCTCGAGCTGCTGACGGCGTCGGCGTTCGCGTTCGCGTTGCCGTGCGCTGTACTCACTGCTGCCCTTGCTGCCCATGTCCGTCAGGGTCCGGGGTGACGTTCGCCTACCTGTCACCACGAATTGTCCGGAGCCTTGGTGCATCAGGTGTGATCGATTGCGATGTTGATCGCTGTGCCGGGCGATGAGAACTGCGGGGACGCTGCTGCTGCCGGCCGGCGACGTCGTGACGCATTGGTGCGTGGAGCCCGGTGAGGTGTACGGCGCGGGGTCCTCGGGTGCGCTGGATTGGTGCTGCGAGCACGTGGGTCTGTCTCCGGTCAGAGGGCCCTCCGGTCGGCGCCGGATGAGTCGCCGAGGGGAGTGGTCTAGGTGGAGGTGCTGTTCGACCGGATGGCGGGGCTGGACGTCGGCAAGGCGTGGCTGACCGTGTGTGTGCGCACCGCGGGCCCGCGGGGCCGACACAGTGAGACGCGGACGTTCAAGACCACGGCCGGCTCGTCGCGGGTGATGCGGCACTGGCTGGTCTCCGCTGGGGTGACGATCGCGACGATGGAGTCGACCTCCAATAAGGTCGCGAGCTCAGATCGGTGGCTGCAGTCGCCGGCCGCCCCGGACGGCGCCGCGTGAGCTTCGGGCAGCCGGCCGGCGTGCTGGTCGGAACCCAGCGGCGCTCGCTCTGCGGGCGCGGCTGGTATGAGAATGCGGTGGAAGACCGTGCACAGCACACCCGGGCGCCCGGGCATGCAACCTCCTCGACTGCCGTGCCGGATGCGCGCACTCCGGGGCAGGGGCCTCGCCCCTCGTCTTTGCCGTCGAGGCGCTCGCCTACGGCGCGGTGCCGCTGGCCTTCCTGTCGATTGGCGGGGTGCTCGCGGTCGGCCTTGTGTTCGCGCTGTGCCTGACCGCGATGGCGCTCGGGATCTCGCTACTCTGATCCGGCCCGCCGCTGGTGGACGGCCCAGCGGCCGTCACCGTGCTCCGAATGTTCGCCTGATCGTCGGCCGCGCCGATCGCGGCACGGACGCTGCCGGAACGTCGTTGCGGCTGGTGGCGAGGCGAGCCGGATGACCGATCTCCAGCGTCCGCCTCCCGCGACGACGCGTGGAGAGGGGTCAAACCATGAGCAGGATCTCGAGCCGCGCACGCTCGCGCTCGGTCAGCTCTCCGCCGTAGTAGTCGAAGAGGTCCTGCCTGGCCAATTGTTCTGCGCGTCGGCCCTCGCGCGCAACGATGGCGTGCAGGTAGGCGCCGTGGCGACGCAGGGTTTCCTGCATGCGCTCGGGGGGGTCACCGGAGTCCCGTAGGTTCTCGCTGGTCAGGTGCAGGACCATGTCCCGCGAGAACTCGCTGCACGCGCTCAGCAAGGAGTTGCCGGAGCAGGCGGAGACAGCCAGGTGAAACGAGACGTCGGCGGCGGAGAATGCCTCGGAGGACTCGTCTGCCGCGACCTTCATCGCCTCGAAGGCGGCCTCCATGGCGGCCAACGAGGACTCGTCGTGCAGCTCGGCAGCCAACCGGACGGCGCTGCCCTCCACGACCATGCGGAACTCGATCAGCTCAGCGGCACCGATCTGCCCGAGCCGGGCGAACGTCGTCAGTGCCTTCGTCAGTCGCCCGGAGGACTGGCCGAGCACGGTGGCGCCGCCGGGGTCACCGGGGCGCGACCGGGTGAGGCCGTTGCTCTCCAGGACGCGCAGTGCCTCGCGAACCGTGCCGCGGGACACCCCGAACTGACCCATCAGGTCCCGCTCGGACGGCAGCCGGTCGCCGGCCACCAGGCGACCTTCGAAGATCGCTTCCTCGATCTGGCTCACCACTCCCTCGTAGGCACGCACGGGCGTGATGCTGGTGAAAGCAGGACGTCCCGCGCTGCTACGTGGAGCCACCGTCATCCCTGTCTCCGATACCATACGAAGGTCACCGCGGAAGGTGGGCCTCGAGGATACCGGGCAGGTCGACGAGGTCCGTCGTGACGGCGAGGACACGGCCAGGGTCGTACTCCTCGCCCTCCCGGTTCACGAAGACCGCCGGGGTCCCCAGCTGTTCGACCGGTACGACGTCATGCGTCCAGCTGCAGGCGACGTGGACCCAGCGACCCTCCGCCGGGTCGGCGATCCGGCGGAACTCCTCAAAGTGCGCCAGGGCCGGCTTGTACGACCCGACGTCCTCCGCCGTGACGACGACGTCGATCGGCGCACCGAGCAGCGGCAGCGTCTGCGCGATGATGTCGTTGTCGACGTTCGAGAGGACGCCCAGACGCCACCCCTCCTGCCGGAGGCGCTGCAACGTGGCGGCGGTCTCGGGAAACGGCGGCCAGGTCGGCATGGTCTCGGCCAGCACCCGTTCCTCGGTGTCGCTGAGACGCCTGCCGATGCCCTGCGCGGCGGCCGCCAGCCCGATGCGGAGCACCTCGCGGTAGGGGAGCATGGGCCGGACCAGCTGTAGGCCTGGCTCGTACCGGTGGTACCCGGAGAGCAGTTCCTCCACCCGGCTGTCGTCCAGGGCCGACAGCGCCCGGCTCATGCCGGTGCGCCAGTCGATCAGGGTGCCGTAGCAGTCGAACGTCAGCCAGCCGCGCACGTCGTCGGTCATCGCCTGCCACCGCCGCTACGCCGGGCCCTGGACCGGCGCCGCCTCATCGCGACCCCTCGATGGCGGAGCGCTCGCGCATCCGCTCGGCGAGGGAACTGGCACGGACGACCGCCCGCTCGTGCTCGATGACGGCGCACTCCCCGCCCTCGTCGGAGACGACGACGCGATGAGTGCGACGCCGGCCGTTTCGGGCCACCTCGGTCGCAGTGGCGGTCAGCGTCCACCCGATCGGCGTGGGCGCGAAGTGCTCGACCACGGCGCGCACGCCGACGGTGATCTCGCCCGGGGCCAGCTCGCTCGCGATGGCCTCATGGCACGCCACCTCGGCCAGGCCGAGGACGAACGGCGTCGCGGCGGCTTCCGGGAAGACGTCCCCGTAGGCCCGTGCGGTGTCCGCGGCGGACACGGTGCGCCGGAGCGTCGCCGTCTTCCCACCGGCGACGGCCGTGACCGCGGTCGGCGCCTCATCGGACCGCGTCGCTGCCCCCGCCGTCGTGGGCTGCTTCAAGACCTCTGACATCCGTCGCTCCTGACTTTCACGGTGTTGTTGACACAAGTCTATGCCCACTGTTCACTCCAGCACACTGGTCCTACCAGTATCCCGTATTCAGGCGTCAGGAGACGAGCATGTCGGTCATCCGCAAACCCCCCTCCCAGGCCCGTCGCACCTCGGCTCGGATGACCAGTCGGCACCTCGGTGCGCTGGCCGCCCTTGCCGTGGTGGCCCTGAGCGCCAGTGCATGCGCAAGCGCCTCCGGCTCCTCCGGCTCCTCCCACGGGGACATCGCCATCGGCGTCGGTGTCCCGTTGTCGGGCCCCTACGCACGCGCGGGCCGCGAGACGGTCAACGCCGCCAAGATTGCCGTCGCCGAGATCAACAAGGCCGGTGGGGTCGACGGGCGCAAGGTGGTCGTGAAGGAGGGGGACGACCAGGGAGAGCCGCAGACCGGCCAGGCCGTCGCCCAGAAGTTCTGCGACGACGACTCGATTGTGGCCGTTATCGGTCACTACAACAGCGGCGTGACCATTCCGGCCTCCGACGTCTACTCCCGCTGCCGGCTGGCGCAGATCTCCCCGCTCAGCTCGAACCCCGAGGTGACCACCCGGGGACTGGACAACGTCTTCCGGGTCGGCGCGCGCGACGACTACATGGGTCCCGCAGTCGCCACCTACCTCGCGACCAAGACGGACCTGAGGCGGATCAGCACCATCGACGACCAGTCCAGCTACGGCGTCGGTCTGGTGGACCAGTTCACCAAGAAGGCCCATGAACAGGGCCTGCAGATCCTCAAGTCGGCCGCCATCAAGGCCGGCGACAAGGACTTCCGTGCCGTGCTGGGCACCATCCCGCACGAGACGCAGGTCGTCTACTTCGGTGGCTACGCGGCGGATGCCTCGCTCCTGGCCCAGCAGGCCAAGGAGGTGGGACTCGACGTAGTCATCGCTGGCGGTGACGGGCTGTACGACCCCGACTTCCTCAAGGGCGGCCAGGCGGTCGAGGGTGGCATCCTCACCGCCAGCGCCGGCAACCCGACCGGCGGGGCCCAGGACTTCCTGGACAAGTACAGCGCCAACTACGGCCAGCCTTCTGGTTATGGCCTACTGGAGTACAACGCCGCCCGGATGGTGCTCCAGGCGCTCTCGAACGTCCATGACGTGAACCGCAAGGCCGTCGTCGCGGCGCTGAGGACAATCTCGTACGAGCCGGTCGAGGGCGGCGCACCCATCAAGTTCGACGACAAGGGCGACAACGTCAACGCCCAGGTACACGTCTTCACGGTCACGAACGGCACCTTCCAGGAGAGCGCCGTCCTGAGCCCGGACGACTTCAAGTGATCGGGCCGTCCGCTCCACGACGACGCCTGGAGGCCTGAGCGATGGACGTCCTCCATTCCCTGTCGCAACAGGTGGTCTACGGACTGGCCCTGGGCTCGGTCTACGCCATGATCGCGCTGGGCTACTCGATGGTCTACGGCGTGCTCGAGTTCATCAACTTCTCGCACGGCGAGGTGTTCATGGTCGGCGCGTTCGTGTCGTTGCTGACCCTCACCGCGTTGACCGGCGTCGGCGGGCTCCTGACATTCGGGCCGCTGTTGCTGCTGGTCATGTTGCTGCTGGCCATGCTGGCTAGTGGCGTCCTGGGCGTGGCGGTGGAGCGTTTCGCCTACCGTCCGCTCCGGAAGAGCAGCCGCCTCGCGCCCCTCATCAGCGCGATCGGCGTCAGCCTGGTGCTGCAGAACGTGGTCATGCTGCTCCAGGTCCGGTTCCAGGGTGACTCGCGTCCGCAGTCGGTCCCGGCGGCTGAGGTCGTGCCCATCGGCCAGTGGGACGTCTTCGGCGTCCGGATCAGCTACACCGCAGCCCTCGTCTTCGGGGTGAGCATCGTGTTGATGCTCGCGCTGAGCGCGCTGGTGTCCAGGAGCACGCTCGGCCGGTCGATGCGGGCCACGGCGCAGGACGCCGAGGTCGCAGGCCTGATGGGCATCAATGTCTCGGGGGTGGTCACCCGCACGTTCTTCATTGGGTCCGCCCTGGCCGGCGCCGCCGGATGCCTGGTCGCGCTGTACTACACGCAGATCGACTACGCCATGGGCTTCAGCGCCGGGATCAAGGCGTTCACCGCGGCCGTCCTGGGCGGCATCGGGAGCATCCGCGGCGCCATGGCAGGCGGTCTGGTGCTGGGCCTGACCGAGGCACTCGCCGCGACGTTCCTGTCGGCGGCCTACAAGGATCTCATCGCCTTCGTGCTCCTGGTCGCCGTGCTCGCACTGCGTCCGGCGGGGCTTTTCGGCCGCAAAGTACTGGAGCGGGTCTGATGAACCTCGACATCGCTGCTGCGCGCCGGGGCCCGGCACACCCGTCGCAGGCCTTCCTGCCGACCAAGCGGAGCTCGTGGGGGCCGGTCGGGGTCCTCGGCATCATCTGCCTCGCCCTGATCGTGGTCTCGCCCAGCGACTACATGTTCCGGATCGCGACGCAGGTCATGGTGTACTCCGCCCTCGCGATGGGGCTGAACGTCGTCGTAGGGCTCGCCGGCCTGCTGGACCTGGGCTTCATCGCCTTCTTCGGCGTCGGGGCTTACGGCTACGCACTGCTGGCCAGCGACCTGCATGGCATCCACATCAGCTTCTGGCTGATGCTCCCCGTCGGCATGCTCCTGGCGGCGCTGCTGGGCATCCTCGTCGGCCTGCCGGCACTCAGGACACACGGTGACTACCTCGCCATCGTGACCCTGGGCTTCGGCGAGATCGTCTCCGTGCTCTTGGTGAACCTGGACCGCCCGGTCAACATCACCAACGGACCGCAGGGCGTGCTGGGCATCGACCTGCCCTCGGTCGCGGGCTTCCAGATCGGCGCCGACGACGTCTTCTTCGGCGGGTTCGGGCTCACCACGACCATGCAGTTCTTCATGCTGACGGCGCTGTACTGCCTGGGTGTCATGTTCGCCTGTTTGCGCCTGCGGAACGCCCGCGTGGGCCGGGCATGGCGGGCGATGCGGGAGAGCGAGGCAGCAGCCAACGCCTGCGGCATCAGCGTCGTCCGTGCCAAGCTCTCGGCCTTCGTCTTCGGCGCCGCCGTCGCCGGCGGCGCCGGGGTCATCACGGCCGCCTGGTACGGCTCCGTGTTCCCCGACAGCTTCCTGTTCTCCGAGTCCATCAAGGTCTTGGCGATGGTGGTGCTCGGTGGCATCGGCAGCGTCTGGGGAGCGATCGCCGGAGCGTTGGTCCTGGTCCTGATGCCGGAGCTGTTGCGGGAGTTCGACCAGTACCGACTGCTCATCTTCGGCCTGGTCCTCGTGCTGGCCATGCGGCTGCGTCCCCAGGGCCTGCTCGGGTCGCGCTCGCCCGGAGCCAGTCGCCGACGCCTTCCCGCCTGGCTGGCGTCCCGTCGAAAGGGAGTCCGATGAAGAGGAGTACGACGGCGGACGGACGGGTGGCCGAGGACCTCGGAGAGCACGGGACTGTCCACGAGGCGCGTGGGGTCGGCCAGGAGGCCGGCGTCCTCTCCGCCGAGGGACTGGTCAAGCGGTTCGGCGGCCTCGTCGCCGTCGACGGGGTGGGCCTGACGGTCCCCCGCCGAGCGGTCGTCGGGGTGATCGGGCCGAACGGGGCCGGGAAGACCACGCTGCTCAACCTGCTCAGCGGCGCGCTCCAGGCCGACTCGGGGACCATCCTCCTCGACGGCTCGGACATCACCTCTGCAAACGCAGCGCGGCGGGCGGGGGCCGGACTGCGCCGGACGTTCCAGAACATCCGGCTTTTCCCCGGCATGACGGTGATCGAGAACGTGGTCGTCGGCATGCACGTGCAGACGAGGGGCTGGCTGACCGGCGGCATCCTCGGTGGCCGGCGGGTGTGGGCCGCCGAGGCGGCGGCGCTGCAGACCGCCTACGACGTCCTCGAGGAGATGGGCCTCGCCGACCAGGCCGGTGCCCTGGCGGGCAGCCTGTCCTACGGTCGGCAACGCCGGCTCGAGATCGCCCGGGCGCTGGCGTCCGCGCCGCGTGTGCTGCTGCTCGACGAGCCGGCCGCTGGGCTCAACAGCGCCGAGAAGCGGCAGGCGGCCGACATGATCGCCGGCCTCCCCGAGCGGTACGACCTGTCCGTGGTGCTCGTCGAGCACGACATGGACCTGGTCAGCCGCACGTGCTCGTCGGTCTCCGTCATCGACTACGGCAGACCGCTCTCCGACGGGCCCCCCGCGCAGGTGCTGCGGGACCAGAGGGTGATCGACGCCTACCTCGGCACGGCGGTGACGACGGTATGACGCTGGAAGTACGGTCCATCGACGTCAGCTACGGAGCCATCAGCGCCTTGCGCTCGGTGAGCATGACCATCAGCGACGGCGAGTCCATCGCCTTGATCGGCAGCAACGGTGCAGGCAAGAGCACGCTGCTCAAGACCGTCAGCGGCATGCTCGCGCCGGCGGCCGGGGACGTCCTGCACGACGGACGGAGCATCGCGGGAACCCCGACCCACGCCATCGCCCGCCGTGGGATCGCGCACGTCCCAGAGGGACGGCGGCTGTTCCCCCGCATGACCGTGCGGGAGAACCTGCTGCTGGGCGCGGCTCAGCGCCGGGACAAGCAGGTGCAGGCGGACATGGACGACCAGCTCGACCTCTTCCCCCGGCTCCGCGAACGCCTGGACCAGGAAGCGGGCACGCTGTCCGGCGGCGAGCAGCAGATGGTCGCGATCAGCCGTGCGCTGATGTCCAAGCCCTCGCTGCTCCTGCTCGACGAGCCCAGCCTCGGGCTGTCACCGCTGATGGTGGAGACGGTCTTCGAGGCGGTGGCTGCCATCCACACGTCCGGCACGGCGCTGCTCCTCGTGGAACAGAACGCCGCCAAGGCCTTGTCGGTGACCAGCCGGGGCTACGTGATGAGCGCCGGCGAAATCGTCAAGGAAGGCGACAGCCGCGATCTCCGCGATGACGACATGGTCCGCGAAATCTACCTGGGAACGGCCTCGTCGACAGACGAGCCCGTCGCCTGACCCCTCTACACGACAGGACGAGATCCATGCCCGAACACACCTCAGATCCAGTGCTCCTCGAACGTGACGACGACGGGGTGCACCTCATCACGCTGAACCGTCCGGGTTCGCTCAACGCCCTCAACGTCCCGTTGCTGCACGCACTCGTGGACGGCCTGCGCGCGGTGCACGGGCAGGGGCCCGTGGTCATCCGCGGCGCCGGCCGCGCCTTCTGCGTCGGAGAGGACCTCAAGGAGACCCTCGCTCCGAGGACAGGTGGCGCGGAGGAGCTGCGCGTCGCCTTCGAGCTGCTGCAGGACGTCACGCGCCTCATGGTCGACAACCCGTCGCCGATCATCGCGGCGGTCCGGGGGTACGCGGTGGGCGGTGGCGCCGAGATCGCGCTCGCTGCCGACCTGGTTGTCCTGGAGGAGGGCACCCGGCTGCGCTTCCCAGAGGTGCCCATCGGCCACGCGCACACCGGGGGGATCAGTTCTCGCCTGCCGCTGATGATCGGGCTGCTGAAGGCCAAGGAGCTGCTGCTGACCGGCCGGTGGGTGAGCGCCGACGAGGCGGTGGACCTGCGCCTGGCCAACGAGGTCGTCGGCGACGCAGAGGCGTGCGCTCGGGCGCTGGCCGTCCAGTTCGCCGCCCAGCCCGGTCGGTCCATGGCGGCCGCCAAGCGAGCCGTCGAGACCGCGTCGTCGGCCCAGCTGGAGTCGACCCTGCGACTGGAGGTGGAGTCGGCGCTCTACTGCTTCGCCTCCGCCGAGGCCACCGCCACCTTCTCGCAGTTCACCTCGACCGGCACGGTGGCGGGGGCGCGATGAGCGGCACCCTCGTCGGTTCCATCGATGTGGACCAGACGCTGACCGACCTGCTGGTCGCCGCCGCGGAGAAGTGGCCCGACCGGGTCTTCCTCAGGATGGACGGCGTCGACACGACCTTCGCGGAGTTCCGCGACCAGACCGCCCGACTGGCCGGCCGGCTCGCCGCCGAGGGCGTGGGTCCCGGCACCCGGATGAACGTGCTAATGCGGAACTCGCGGGCCTGCGTGCAGAGCTGGTTCGCCGCCAACTGGCTCGGGGCGTCGTGGGTGCCGGTGAACACCGAGTGGCGGGGCAGCACCCTCGCCAACGCCGTCACGCTGACCGACCCCACCTTGATCATCGTCGACGAGGACCTCCGCGGGCACCTGCACGAGGCGTTCCCCGGCGGCGCGGCGACTGCCACGCTGTCCGCTCCGCTGACCGGCGGCGTGGCCAGCCTCGACGAGTGGACCACCGGAGACCCGGTTCCGCCTGCCCCGCAGGCCTCGACCGAGACCGCCGGGATGCTCTACACGTCGGGGACCACAGGCAGGTCAAAGGCCTGCGTGCTGTCCCACCGCTACTTCGTCACCCAGGGCGCGATCGCTGTCCGGGACTTCGGGCTGCGCCCCGACGACGTGCTGTACTGCCCGTTCCCGCTCTTCCACGCCGATGCCACCGCTCTGACCACGGTCCCGGCTCTGCTCATCGGGGCCACGGCGGCCCTCTCCCGGCGCTTCTCCGCCTCGCGGTTCTGGGGCGAGGTCCGAGCTTCGGGGGCTACGGTTTTCGACTTTATGGGCGCCACGCTGTCGATCCTGTACAAGGCGCCGCCCGCACCGGACGATGCCGACAACACGGTCCGGCTGGCCTGGGGGGTTCCGGTGCCCGACTGGGCGCCGGACTTCGAACGCCGCTTCGGCCTCGACGTGCGCGAGCTCTACGGCAGTGTCGAGGCCAACATCCCGATCACCCAGCCCCTGGGCCGGCCGAAGGTGCTCGGTTCGTGCGGACGCGTCACCCCGGAGTTCGAGCTCAGGGTGGCCACCGAGGCCGGCGACCCCGTTGCCCCGGGAGACGTCGGTGAGCTGCTGATCCGCCCCCGGCTGGCCGGCACGGTGCTGGACGGGTACTTCGGCGATCCGGAGGCGACCGCACGAGCGTTCTCCGGCCTCTGGTTCCACAGCGGTGACCTGGTGCGCACCGACGACGACGACAACTTCTTCTTCGTCGGTCGTGGCAAGGACTCGATCCGGCGCCGCGGTGAGAACATCAGCGCCCTGGAGGTGGAGGAGGGCATCGAAGCCCATCCCGACGTCCTGGAGTGCGCCGCCGTGGGAGTCCCGAGTGAGCTGACCGAGGAAGACGTCAAGGTGTTCGTCATCGCCCGTCCCGGGAGTGGCCTGGACGCAGACACGCTCTGGCAGCACTGTGACGCCACCATGGCCAAGTTTCAGGTGCCCCGGTACATCACGTTCGTGACGGACCTGCCCAAGACGCCCACGGGCAAGATCAGCAAGCAGGAGGTCGTCGAGTCGCTGTCCGGTCTGGTGACCCACGATCGGGAGGCCGGCTCTATCACGTGATCGATGCGGCGCCTCGGCCGCGGGACGACGAGTGCGCCGCGACCGGGTCGGTGCGGACGTCCGTCCCGACGTGCCCGACCAGGCGGGAGTGACGATGAGTCCTGGTCCGCTGGCGGATGGCCGTCAGCGGACCAGCCGTCGCCGCGCTGAGCTCGAGCTGTGGATCTCCAGGGTCTGCCCGCACCGTGAGGATGCTGAAGGCCGGCCCCCGCGACCCGATGTGCGCTGCGCAACGGGTGCCTCAGTCGGGCCCTGGGGAGCCGGTGTCTTGAGAGTCGTCGCCGCTGCTCTCCAGCGGGTCGCGGGACCGGCTGTCCAGCACCATCATGGTTTCGCTGTCGCGGATGTCCGGGATGTTCCATACCTCGTCGAGCAGTGTCTCGGCGAGCTTCTCGTGGCCGGACACCCGCATGTGCACCAGCAAGTCCCACTGCCCGGTGATCACTGACACACGGATGACCCCGGGCAGGTCCGCGAGCTGCACGATTGTCCGCTCGACCGAGCCCCGTGCGTTCAACCTGACGCCCACGAGCACCTCCAGGCTGAGCCCCAGGCGGCCGAGGTCCACATCGACCGTGTACCTCGTCAGGACCCCTCGGGCCCGCAGGCGCTCCAGCCGCTCTCCGATCGCGCCGGGTGACATCCCGACCGCGCGCGCGAGGGCCCGGGCGGAGAGGCGTGAGTCCCGGCGCAGGATCCGCAGCAGAGCCAGGTCGATTTCGTCCACACCGGAGGCTTGTTGTTCGTCCCGGTCCACGACACCTCCCTCGTGGTCACGCATCGCAGGGCCGGGCGGCATGCCCGGCCCTGCGATGCGGTCTCGTCGAAGCGGGACAGTACCGCCTGTGACGACCCCTCGGCCTACACGTAGAGCAGGGCCCGCCGGGGGTCGGCGAGCAGCTCTCCGGTCATGGCCAGGACGTGCGACCCCAGTTCACCGTCGATCAGTCGGTGGTCGAACGACATGGCCAACTGCGTCACCTCCCGCACGCAGATCTGACCGTCGACAACCCATGGCTGCGGCCGGACCGCGCCGAAGGCGAGGATCGCGGACTCCCCAGGATTGAGGATGGGAGTTCCGGCGTCCACCCCGAGCGCTCCAATGTTGGTGATGGTCAGCGTGCCGTTCGCCATCTCCGCCGGCTGGGTCCGGCCGGCGCGCGCCGTGGTGATCAACTCGTCCAGGGCGACGGACAGGGCGCGCAGGTCCATCGCGTCCGCGTCTTTGATGTTGGGCACTAGGAGTCCACGAGGCGTCGCCGCGGCGATACCGAGGTTGACGTAGTCCTTGTAGACGATCTCGTTGGTGGCGTCGTCCCAGCTTGCGTTGACCTCGGGGAAGGTCCGCACGGCGATGAGGAAGGCCCTGGCCACGAAGAGCAGCGGGTTGACCCGGACACCTTGCCACGCGCGGTCGGCCTTGAGCCCGCGGACCAGCTGCATCGTGTCGGTCATGTCCACCGCCAGCCACTCGGTGACGTGCGGCGCCGTGAACGCCGACCGGACCATGGCCGCCGCCGTGGCCTTGCGGACACCCTTGACCGGCACCCGCGTCTCCCGGTCCGCCCTCGCCGAGGCGGGGGCCTGCGGCGTCGCCGTGTCGAGAGATGGGGACGCCGCCTGCAGCCCGGCGGTGGACCGCTGTGCCGCGGCGTGTTCCACGTCGCCTCGGGTGATCGGGCCGACCCCGTCGAGTAGGTGGAGATCGACCCCAAGACGGCGCGCCAGCAACCGCACGGGCGGCTTGGCCCGAGGGCGCCTGTGCGCCGGTTCTCCCGCAGGAGCCGGCACGGGCGGGGGAGGAGTGCTTAGCTCGGGTCGTGCCGGTACCTGCAGAGCAGCCGCGTCGCCCGCCGGGGTTCCGGCCGCGGACAGCCGCCGGCGTCGCGCGCCGGCGGCCTTGGGCCCTGGGCCGACGAGCACCTGAGGTCGTTCCTCGGGCTCGCCGGCTCCGGCTGCAGACTCGTGGAGCGGGGCACCGCGCTCCCGCACATCCTGCGGAACGGCCGGAGCACCGTCCAGTTCCGGGGACGCCGGGGTGCCGCCGACACCACCGGCGGCCGGCGCCGCGGGGGCAGCGCCGTCCTGGGCCGGTCCGGCCGTTGCCTCGTCCGGGCTGACGATCCGGACGATGGGGGTGCCCACATCGATGACCTGCCCGGCCTCGGCAAGCAGCTCGACCACGCCGGCGTAGGGGGAGGGCAGCTCGACCGTCGACTTCGCGGTCTCGATGTCGACCAACGGGTCGTTGACGGCGACCGTCTGACCGGGAACGACGTGCCAGCTCACAATCTCTGCCTCCGTGAGGCCTTCGCCCACGTCCGGCAAGTTGAACACCTGTGCGTTCATCGTCGCTCCCCGCTCAGAACTTTAAGGCGCGGTCGACGGCGTCCAGGACGCGATCGACGTCGGGTAGGAAGTCGTCCTCCACCTTGGCCGGTGGGTAGGGCAGGTTGTAGGAACCCACCCGCAGCACCGGGGCCTCCAGGACGTGGAAGCATGCCTCGGTGATGGCAGCGGCGATCTCGGCGCCGATGCCCAGGAAGGTCGACGCCTCGTGCACGACGACCATCCGGCCGGTCGTCTCGGCACACCGCATCAGCGTGTCCATGTCCAGCGGTGAGATGGTGCGCAGGTCGACCACGCCGACCGAGAACCCGTCCTCGGTCGCGGCCTCCGCTGCCGCCAGCGCCGTCTTCACGGTGGGGCCGTGGGCCACCAAGGTGACATCGCGCCCTTCGCGGAGCACCCGGGCGCGGTCGAGGGAGGCCGGGGCGGCGTCGAGGTCGACCGGCCCTTTGTCCCAGTACCGGCGCTTGGGCTCGTAGAAGATGACCGGGTCGTCGCTGGCGATGGCCGCCCGAATCAGCCGGTACGAGTCGCCGGGGTCGGCGCAGGACACCACCCGAAGACCGGCGGTGTGCGCGAAATAGGCCTCGTTGGACTCGCTGTGGTGTTCGACGGCGCCGATGCCACCGCCCACCGGGACGCGGATGACGACCGGCAAGGTCACCCGCCCGCCCGATCGGGCGCGCATCTTGGCCAGCTGGCTCACGATCTGGTCGAAGGCCGGGTAGATGAACCCGTCGAACTGGATCTCGCACACCGGCCGGTAGCCGCGCAGGGCCAGCCCGATGGCTGCCCCGACAATCGCGGACTCGGCCAAGGGGGCGTCCACCACTCGCTGAGCGCCGAACTCGTCCTGCAGACCCTCGGTGATCCGGAAGACCCCCCCGAGGGCTCCCACGTCCTCACCGAGGAGGACGACGTGATCGTCGTCCTGCATGGCCCGCCGCAGTCCCGCGTTAAGGGCCTTGCCGAGCGTCATCGTCGTGGTCTTTGTGCCGGGCGGCGTCGCGCCGGCCGTCGGGGTGGCATCGAGAGACGTCATGTCAGCCCGCCACCTCGAGCGAGTCCACGAACTCACGGTGCGTCAGGCGTTCGACGTCCACGAGGCTGTGGGGGTGGGCATATGCATGGTCGAAGAGGTCATCGAGCTTGGGGGCCTCGATGGCGCGGCAGGCGCGGCGGACCTCGACGCCGAGCTCGTCGGCCTCTGCCGAGAGAGCGCTGAACCACGACGGCTCGGTGTCCCGGTGCTCCAGCAAGGTGCGGAGACGGGTGAGCGGGTCCCTCGCCTCCCAGGCAGCGAACTCCTCCGCGGTGCGGTACTTCGTCGGGTCGTCGGAAGTGGAGTGACCCGCCATCCGGAAGGTCACGGCCTCGACCAGGGCGGGACCTTGACCACGACGGACGATGTCCGCGGCCTGCGCCGTGACGGCGTGCACGGCCAGCGCGTCATTCCCGTCGACGTGGAACGAGCGCAGGCCGAAGCCGGCCGCGCGCTCGTGCACCGGCGTCCGGTATTGCAGCGACGTGGGCGTCGAGATGGCCCACTGGTTGTTCTGGCAGATGAAGAGGACGGGGAGGTCGCGTGCGGCTGCCCAGTTGAATGCCTCGCTGACGTCGCCCTGGCTGGCTGCACCGTCCCCGAAGTAGGCGGCGACGACGTGCTCCCCACCGTCGAGGACTGCGCCCATGGCGTATCCAGTGGCATGCAACGTCTGGGTGCCCAGCACCAGCGAGTAGAAGTGGAGATTCCGCGACGTGGGGTCCCAGCCGGCGTGGGTGGCGCCACGCCACTGGCTGAGCAGCTCGGTGGGGGAGATGCCGCGGACCAGGGCGGCAGCATGTTCCCGGTAGGACGGGAAGACGTAGTCGCTCTCCCGGAGCGCCAGGATCGAGCCGACCTGAGCCGCCTCCTGGCCCCAGCACTGCAACCACAGCCCCAGCTCGCCCTGACGCTGTAGGGCCAGGGCCTCCTGGTCCAGTCGGCGAGCCAGGCTCATGTGCCGGTAGAGCTGACGGGCGAGGTCGAGGTCGATGCCGTGCTGCTCACCGAGCGCGGTTACCTCGCCCTCAGGCGTGACGAACTGGACGGGCGGGCTGACCTCGCGCCGCGGTGCGACCTCGAGGCTCGGCTCGTCGTTCGCCACGTGGTCATGGGTGCTGCTCATGGGTTCCCCTCTCACCTGTAGGCGAGTCGTCGTGCATGGGTTGCTCGGCTCGTCGGGGTCACCGCGAGCAAGAGCGGCCGGCGTGGGCCTGAGTGCTGCGTGCAAGGTCACACATCGCTTCGGAAAGGTAACTTCTGAACGAACGTTCGGCAAGCACTCGTAGAACTGGTCAACCGATTGGACATCCGGATATGTCGCAGCTCCCCATCGGTGTCGCTCCACGAAGCCGCCACGCCGCCGCCGGGCACGCGTCGGTCACCGCCGCAGCTCCCCTCCTCGCAACGACCGTGCTGGGCGCTGAGACCGGCCCGGCCCGCTCGTCGTACCGGCTGACCGCGCTGGTGCACCGGCCCGACGGTGAGCTGCTCCTCCGGGTGGCGGCCTTGCTGCACCGGCGTCATGTGACTGTCGTCGAGTTGACCTGGCACCTGCGCCCAAACCTCGCGGAGGAGGGTGAGCTGGCGGGGGACGTGACCGCGGTGTTCCAGTGCGCGCCGCAGCAGGCCCGGGTCGTACTCGCGGGCTTCGTGCACATGGTCGGTCTGTTGCGACCGACGCTCCGGGAGGATGTCCCGGGCGCCAGCGGCTGAGCCGTCGACCCGTCGCCCAGGAATGCCTGCTCGCCCAGCCCAATCGGTGTCCGGTCGGCCACCGTCTCCCCGTCCGGTCCAGCGCGTGGCCCCTCCAGTCGGTCGGCCAGGGGCAGGCCACCAGCTGCGGACGACGTCGGCGCGGGTCTGCCCGTGCGGGGCCGACCCGCCCAGGACGTTCGTCAGTGCAGCAGCGACGCCGTCGGGTGCCTCGCGTCAGCGCATCGAAGACGTCATGGCACTGCGACTCGATGGCCTCAGCCGCGGCCAGCACCTCACTGCGGCGCAGGTTCTCCGGTCGCGCGCTTATCCAGAACGTCAATACGGCGTTCGCCTGGTCCGGGAGCACTCGCTGGAGGAGCGGCTCACCGACCGCAAGGAACGCGGGGAGCAGTCCGATCCCCGCCCCGCGCTACGTCATCTCCAGCTGGGCCAGGACGCTCGTGGCGCCCAGGACCTTGCTGCGCCGGGGGAACAGTCGGTCGACGAGGTCGAGGTCGGACACCTGGAGCATCGACTCGACGTAGTACACGGGGCTGTGTCCCTCGAGATCGATCAGATGGGCGGCCCCAGTACGGCCGCCGCTCGGTCGTGATGCGTACCGGGGTGGACAGATGGTCAGGCGGTTGCAGCTAGCCCGCCGCCCCACCGCACATCGAAGTCGAGCACGCTGGGAGCCCGGTCGAGGCGCGCGGCCAAAAGGTCGACCTGGTTCGCGGTCAGGAGCAAGTCCAGCGTCGCGCGCCATTTTCCTCCTGCTACTTCTCCGGCCTCGAGATGGGTTACGGCGTAACCACGTCCGGTCAGCATGGTCAAGATGCGCTGAACAGCCAGGATGTCCGTGACCTGAACGGAGCACTTGGCGGTATCGCGGATGTGACCGTGACGGGGAAGCATCTCTGTCCTCCGAGGCGAGTAACGCGGCTCTGGTAGTGCGGTGACGCCCTCGACGCAGCGCCACGGTCCGGTCGGCTCGAGGGTCAGACGCCGACGGGACCGCACCTAATCAGCTGCTGGGTCACGGCCCCACCTTAGGCCCTTGCGGATGCGGACAACAGGCTCGCGACCGCGAGCGAGAGGCAACGCCGTGGGCGCACCTGGGTCCTGTTGCGGATCAGGCTCTCACTAGCGGCCGCCTCTGTGAACCGCCCCGACGAGTCCGGAGACTCTGGTGTGCCCCGGACGCCACTCGTGGTCTGAGCTGCAGTCTTCCATCATTGCGGCACTGCCCTGAACCGCGGAGGTGGCGTTCATTCCCCGTACCTTCCTGCCGAGGAGGGGGCGTACCCGGCCGTCATGGCCATGACCGACTATGCCAAGGACCTGCCCTTCTGCCAGGGCTATGCGGGTGCGTGGGACGTCGTGGTGAAGACAGCGCCGGATGCGGCGCAGAACACCTTGGCCAAGTTGATTTTCTTCGGGGCCCCCGACCCAAAAAAGTGGGTGGTCCACGACTATGCGGTGGTCATCGTCGACTCGCGAGGAATCGGTCGATTGCCGGGGAGGATCGACAGCTCTTCGCCCCGCGAGGGAGATGACTATGCGGCGGCGGTCGACTGGGTGGGTGGACAGCCGTGGTGCGACGGGAACGTGGGACTGCTGGCATGTCCTACCTCAGCGTGAGCCAGTGGCTGTGCGCCTGCCAGCAACCGGAACACTTTCAGCTAGTGGCCGTGTTCGGCGGACGGTGCGGCTCTGCGGCGTCGAGGAGGCGCGTTCGCGGCCGCGGTCGTCCGGGCGGTCATAGCGGGCTCATCCCTGGCCCCGGCGCCGGCTCTTCCTGTCCGCTGCCGGGACCGGCAGGTCCCGGAACACCGCGTGGCACTGCCGCTCGATCGCGGCGGCGGCCGCTGCTACTTCGCCGCGTCTGAGGTTCTCCGGTCGGGCGCTCATCCAAAAC
>JAODNJ010000201.1 GCA_025465155.1 Frankiales bacterium | reverse complement strand
AGCGCAGACACGTGCGGGCGCACCCGTGGGTCCAGCCACGGCTCGGGCTGCTGGACGTACGGCGGCTGCGCGGCCAGCCGTTCGCGCAGCGTGAAGCCGGCCTCGGCGCTCAGTGCGGCCAGCGTCTGGATCTGCGGCCACGGCCGCTCGGGGTTGACGTGGTCGGGGGTGAGCGGGCTGACGCCTCCCCAGTCGTCGACGCCGGCGCGCAGCAGCAGCCCGAGCTCGGCCGGGTCGGAGAGGTTCGGCGGTGCCTGCACCCGCGCCTTCGGGCCGAGCAGCAACCGGGTGACGGCGACCGCGGCGATGTACTCCTGCAGCTCGAGGTCCTCGTGCGCGGCCATTGCGGTGCGGGGCTTGGCGCGGAAGTTCTGGACGATGACCTCCTGCACGTGCCCGTGCCGCTGCCCGGCGGCCCGGATCTGCAACACCGCGTCGACCCGCTCGGCGTAGTTCTCGCCGATGCCGAGCAGCACCCCGGTGGTGAACGGGACGGCGGAGCGCCCGGCATCCTCGAGCACCCGCAGCCGGACCGCGGGCTCCTTGTCGGGCGAGCCGAAGTGCGGGCCGCCGGGCTCTGACCACAGCCGGGTCGCCGTCGTCTCCAGCATCACGCCCATCGACGCCGACACCGGCTTGAGCCGCTGGATCTCCTCCCACGACAGGACGCCGGGGTTCAGATGCGGCAGCAGCCCGGTCTCCTCGAGGACCCGGATCGCCATCGCCCGGAGGTACCCCAGCGTGGAGTCGAAGCCGTGCGCCTCCAGCCACTCGCGGGCCACGGGCCAGCGGTCCTCGGGCCGGTCGCCGAGGGTGAACAGCGCCTCCTTGCAACCCATCGCCGCGCCGGCGCGGGCGATGTCGAGCACTTCGTCGGGGGAGAGGTACGGCGCCTTTCCGTCCTGACGCAGCTGCCCGGGCGTCGTCACGAAGGTGCAGTAGTGGCAGCGGTCGCGGCACAGGTGGGTGAGCGGGATGAACACCTTGCGGCTGTAGGTGACGATCCCGGCCCGGCCGGCGGAGGCAAGGCCCGCGTCGCGGACCCGGGAAGCCGCGGTCAGCAGCCGGTTCAGCGGCTCCCCGTCGCCCAGGCCACGGGCGTGCAGCAGCGTCCCGGCCTCGGTCGCGTCGAGGGTGACGCCGCGCTCGGCGCGCGTGAGAGCACGGCGCAGCGCGGACTCGGACGGGATCAGCGGCTCGGTCATCGGGTGCGACGCTAGTCGCACCCGATCCGCGGGCCGAGCGGTCCACCGGACCATCCTTCTCAGATGTCCCTGCGGGCGAAGGACAGCGCCGCCAGGCCCCCCACCATGGCCACCCACACGGCGACCCACGCCAGGTAGAGCAGATCCGGGTACGCCTCGCTGAGGAACGGGAAGCCGGCCCCCGCCGGCCCGAACGCGGTGAGCGCCCCCGGGTCCTGGAACGCATGCATCGCGCCGCGCCACAACCCGTCGGTGGGCAGGAGCATGCGCGACACGGTGCCCACCCGTGCAACGCTGTCGTTGCCGATGGCCGCGCCGATCCCGCCCACGACCCCGGCCACCCAGGTGGCCCCGAACAGCCCGACGGCGACGACGCCGGACGCCATGGGGGACACCACCGTCGACAGCAACAGCCCGAGGGTCAGCAGCACGGTCGTCTGCGCCGCCAGCAGCAGCAGCCCGACGACGGGGTCGGGCGGCCAGAAACCGACCGTCGCGCGGACGACGACGAACTGCGCCAGGCCGGCGACGGCGACGAAGCCGCTCCCGAAGGCGACCAGCCCCAGCCACTTGCCCAGCAGCACCGTCGACCGGCGGACCGGCCGGGCCAGCATCGCCAGCGCCATCCCGGACTCGATCTCCCCGGCCAACGTCGGCCCGGCGAGGAACGCCGTTCCCAGGGCGGCGACCAGGCTGTAGCCGAACATCACCAGGTTGAGCACCTGCGACGCGGCCAGGCGCGCCTCGCCGCTGGTCAGCACCCCGGTGTCGCTCTGCACCGAGGACAGCTTCGCGAACCCCCACGCGCTGAGCCCCAGCAACACGGCGGTGAGCACGCCGAGCGCGCGCAGCACCTTGCGGCGGGCGGACTCGCGCAGGGTCAGCCCCGCCACGGTCAGGATCGTCATCGCCGCGCCTCCCCGTGGCGCAGGATGCCGAGCAGTCGCTCCTCCAGGGTGATCCTGCCGGGCTCGACCGCGTGCACCCGCACGCCCAGAGCGACCAGGTCGGCGACCAGGCGGGGCACCGTCGCCCCGTCGTCCTCGGCCGGGAGCGGAACGATGAACTCCGCGCCGCTGCGCGTGACCTCGCCGGTGGCGGACATCCGGGCCTGCGCCGCCGGGGTCACCCCGTCCAGGCGCATGCGCAGTTCCCGCTGCCCGAGCAGCTCGGCCAGCGTGCCCTCCGCAGCGACCCGGCCGCGGTCGAGGATGACGACGCGGTCGCAGACCCGCTCGACCTCCCCGATGAGGTGGGAGTTGAGCAGCACGGCGACGCCGCGCGCCTTGAGCGAGAGCACCAGGTCGCGCACGTCGGCGCGCCCGAGCGGGTCGAGCGCGCTGGTCGGCTCGTCGAGGACGACGAGCTCCGGGCGCCCGACCAGCGCCACGGCGAGGCCGAGCCGCTGCTGCATGCCCTTGGAGAAGCCGCCGACCCGGTCGCCGGCCCGGTCGGCCAGCCCGACCTGTGCGAGCGCCTCCCGCCGGCCGGCCTGGGGGACCCGGGCCCGGGCCAGCCGCACGTGCAGCGCCAGCACCTCGTCGGCGGTCAGCCACGGCTGGTACCGGAAGAGCTCGGGCAGGTAGCCCACCCGCTCCCGCGACCGCGGGTCGCGCGCCGGGCGGCCCAGCAACAGCACCTCGCCGGCGTCGGGCCGCACCAGGCCGAGCAGCATCTTGATGATGCTGGTCTTGCCCGCGCCGTTCGGCCCCAGCAGCCCCAGGACCTCGCCGCGGCCGACGGTGAGCGACACGCCGTCGACCGCGGACCGCCGTCCGTACCGCTTGGCCAGCCCGGAGCCCCAGACCGCCGGGGAGGGCGGCAGCCCGGCGAGGACCTGCTCGCCGGCCCGGACGGTGGCGTCCACGATCAGCCCACGTGTCGTGCCACGGCCAGGACCTCGTCCTCGCCGAGCAACCCGGCGACGCCGGTGACCACGCCGTTCTCGACCCACACCACGCCGTGGACGGTGCGGTCCCGGGAGGCGAGGACCGTGGCCTGGTGCCCGTTGACGTCGGCTGTGGACGACGTCGCGAGCTCGGCCGGCACCGGCAGCGGCAGCGTCGTCCCGGCTCCGGTGAATCCGCGCAGCTGGTCGGCGAGGTGAGCGGGCAGGCCGGGCAGGGAGAGCAGGTAGTCGCGGGCGGTCGCGAACGGAGCGCCGGAGGAGTAGGCGGTCGGCGCGGCGAGCCGGACGACGGCGAGGGCCGGGATGCTGCGGCCCTCCGACCAGATTTCGGCCGCCCCCGGCCCGGCGACCAGCCGGAACCGGCTGCCGTCGAGCCCCGGCGGCGGGGTCGGAAGGCTGTGGCCGGCCGTGGCTGCCGCTCTCGCGGCCTTCTCGGCGGAGAAGGTGAACTCGGCGGTGACCTGCCCGCCCACCGTGTACGAGGGCTCGCCGGTCACCCCCCGCGGGAGCCTGTCCACCCCGGGGGGGCGGAGGCCGGTGGCCTGTTCGGCGGCCGCGGCGTCGGCGACGGCGTGCACGTGGGGCTCCGAGGTCACCTGCAGGTCGCCGTAGTTCGACAGGTCGGGCAGCGCGACCAGGTCGTTGACGCTCACCTGGACCGGTACGACCTGCTCGGTGCGGAAGATCTGGAACCAGTCGCCGGCCGCGGCCGCGCTGGCGCCGCCCAGGACGACGACCAGGCCGAGGACCGCGACCACCGGGCTGCGCAGGGTGAACAGCCGCCGCCGGGTGGGCGCCGGGGTGCGCGCGGCGGCAGAGCCGGTCGCGGAAGCGACGGTCGCGGCCGAGAACCGCCGCCAGGCCAGGTCGACGTCGGGGGTCGTCTCGCAGGACAGGGCGGTGGCGGCGGTCACGGCGTCCTCACGCGCGGCGGCCAGACCGCGCAGGCAGACGGGGCAGCCTGCCACGTGGTCGCGGTCGACGTCGGCCACGCCGGCCGGCTCGTCGAGCAGGCGGCGCAGCGTGCCGTCGGTCGGATGACGGTCAGTCGGTGAACGCATGGTTGCTCAGCTCCTTGCGCAGGGCGGACTCGGCGCGGCGGACGGTGGTGCCGACGCTGCCGGGGGAGAGGTCGAGGGCGGCCGCGACGTCGGCGTAGCTCAGGCCGCTGTGCCGCAGGACGAGGGCGACGGCCTGTTTCCGGGGCAGCCGGGCCAGAGCGGCGCGGACCCGGCGCCGCTCGTCGCGGGTGACGACCGCCTCCGCGACGTCCGGGGCCGGGTCCCGCCGGCCCACCCCGTCGGCCACGGCCTTCTCCCGGGCCGCGCGCCGGCGGCCCGAGCGGAGGTGGTTGAGGGCCGTGTGGGCGGCGGCGACCGCGAGCCAGCCCGGCGCTTCGCCGGCGGGCACCGCGGAACGGCCGAAGGCGAGGAACACCTCCTGAGCGACGTCATCCGCATCGTCACGCGAGCCGAGCACGCGCGCGGCCACCGCCAGCACGCGCGGGTAGTCCCTGCGGAAGACCTGCTCGAGGTCCGACCGCACGGCGCCGGGGGGAGTGGTCACGATCGCGTCCCTCCGCGCGGCACGGCGCACCGCCGGGGCAGGCAGGACGGCGACCCGAGCCTGGCGACGGTTCCTCGCGACGTCCACACCCCTACAGCACCGCCGGCGTCCCGGATGTGACAGCCACGTCTCAGCCGCGGCCGGCGAGGGTCCCGTCCTCGTCGACGAAGCGGCCGCGCAGCCGGAGCAGCGGCCGCGCCGACGGGTTCAGGACGGGAACCGCCTCGACCCTCAGCAGCGCCAGGACGTGGTCGCCGGCCGCCACCGTGCGCTCCAGCCGGCAGTCCATCGCGGTGAGTCCGTCCTCCAGCAGGATCGCGTCACTGACCGGGCCGCGCGACCAGGGCACCGATTCCAGCAGGTGCCGGGCGCTCGGGCGCCCCGCGGAGGCGAAGCGGCTGGCCACGATCGCGTGCTGGACGGCGAGCACGGTGAGCGCGCAGGTGCCGATCTCGGCGAGCACCTCGGCCGGGTATCCGTCGGCCGAGAGCCCGACGGCGACCAGCGGGGGCTGCGCCGAGAGGCTCATGACGGAGGAGACCGTCGTCCCGACGTCGTCGATGTCGTCCCGAACCGTGAGCAGGCAGACACCGGCGGCGTACTGCCGCATCGCGACGGCGAACTCGGCGGCATCGACCGGCATGGCGTCCAGTCGATCACACCCACGAGGATGAACCGGTGACCAGCGCAACGGAGCAGACCTACGACGTCGTGGTGCTGGGCGCGGGATCGTCCGGGGAGAACGTCGCCGACATCGTCGTGCGCGGCGGCCTCACTGCCGTCCTCGTCGAGTCGGAGCTGGTGGGCGGCGAGTGCTCGTACTGGGCGTGCATGCCGAGCAAGGCGCTGCTGCGCGGTACCGAGGTGCTCCGCGAGGCACGGGCGGTCTCGGGTGCCGACGCCGCGGTGACAGGAGAGCAGGACGTCGCCGCGACCCTCGCCCGCCGTGACGTCTTCACCCACCACTGGAACGACGACAGCCAGGTCGAGTGGGTGCGCGGCGCCGGCATCGACCTGGTCCGGGGAACCGGCCGACTGGTGGGTGAGCGGGTCGTCGTCGTGACCCACGACGACGGCACCGGGACCCGGCTGCACGCCCGGCACGCGGTCGCCGTCTGCACCGGCTCGGAGGCGGCGATCCCCCCGATCGACGGGCTGCGGGACGTGAACCCGTGGACGCCGCGGGAGGCGACCAGCGCGAAGGAGGTCCCCGGGCGGCTCGTCATCATCGGCGGTGGCGTCGCAGGCACCGAGATGGCGACGGCGTGGCGCGGGCTGGGCTCGGAGGTCACCCTCCTCGTGCGCGGCGACCGGGTGCTGCCGCACCTCGAACCCGTGGCCGGCGACATGGTCGCCGCGTCCCTGCGCGAGGCCGGCGTCGAGGTGCGGCTGCGCACGTCCGCGGTGACGGTGCGCCGGGTCGGGACCGAGGTGGTCGTGACGGTGTCGTCCGGCGAGGGGGCCGGCGACGAGGTGCGCGGCGACGAGGTGCTGGTCGCGACCGGCCGGCGGGCGCGGACGACGGACCTCGGTGTCGACAGCGTCGGCCTCGAGCCGGGCGAGTACCTCGACGTCGACGACACCCTGCAGGTGCGCGGGCTGGCGTGGCTGTACGGGGTGGGCGACGTCAACGGGCGGCGGCAGCTCACGCACATGGGCAAGTACCAGGCTCGTCAGGCCGGGGCGGCGATCGTCGCCCGGGCGCGTGGCGAGCAGGTCTCCGTGGCCGACTGGTCGCCGTTCGTCGCCACCGCGGACTCCGTCGCGACGCCCGCCGTCGTCTTCACCGATCCGCAGGTCGCCAGCGTCGGGGTGACCGGCGCGCAGGCGGCGGAATCCGGCCGGCCGCACCGGGTGGTGGAGTACGAGATCGGCAACGTGGCGGGAGCGGCGGTCCACGCCGACGGCTACTCGGGCACGGCCGTGGCCGTCGTGGACACCGAGCGCGAGGTGCTGCTCGGCGTCACGCTCGTCGGCCCCGAGGTGGGCGAGATGCTCCAGGCGGCCACGATCGCGGTGGTCGGGGAGGTTCCGATCGCGCGGCTGTGGCACGCCGTTCCCGCGTACCCCACGATCAGCGAGATCTGGCTCCGCCTCCTGGAGACCTACCGCGGCTGACCCGCGTCGGTCACGGGAGGGGGA
>JAODNJ010000198.1 GCA_025465155.1 Frankiales bacterium | reverse complement strand
GTTTTGGATGAGCGCCCGACCGGAGAACCTCAGACGCGGCGAAGTAGCAGCGGCCGCCGCCGCGATCGAGCGGCAGTGCCACGCGGTGTTCCGGGACCTGCCGGTCCCGGCAGCGGACAGGAAGAGCGCGCGCAAGGGGGCCCGTAGCGACCGCCGGGGGGCTCTGCCTCGTCTGCACGAAGACCGGCGGGGCTTACGGCTGCGCTGGCGACGCCGGCGTGCTCGCGCGCGGTCGGCGACCTGCTGGGGCGGACAACTCCACGATGCGCGCCTCGAGAGGGCATGAGGGTCCTGCGGGGCTCCCGCGGCCCGGATGGTCTTCAGCCGTGTGACCGGGCGTCGCGGCCGGGTGGCGATGACGCCCAGCCACGACGCCCGACGGCTGCGTGTGTCAGACGGCCGGGACGATCGGGATCAGGAGGTGGGGCTCCCGGCCGGGGCCGCTGTGGATCGTGACCTGGTGGTCGTAGATCTCCGCCGGCCGGAAAAGCGGATCGTCGTGCAGCTCGTTCGACGAACCGCGCATCATGATGCTGCATCACCTGCTTGTAGATGTCGGTGATGTTCGCGGCCAGCTCCTCATCCGACAGATCCTCATCACCGCAGACCAGCTCACCGGTGAACTGGTTGCGCGGGCCCCGGCTGCCGGGGCCGTTCTGCACCGCCTGCACCTGTGCCGTCGTCCAGGTCTGGAAGAACGTCGACGGGACTACGTACTCCAGGACGACATGATCCAGACAGCATGTGTGATGAACTCACCGTGCGATGACGACGACGGGTTGAGCCGGGCATGGTGAGAAGCTGGCGCCGCGAGGTTGCCAGCGAGGTGTTCCTCAAGCAGCTGGTCGTGCCCTACCTTCCCCACGGCCACGGCCACGGCCACGGCCACGGCCACGAGGTCGGGAGCAGCAACACCATCCGGAGCGTCCCGACCGCATAGCGCCCAAACCGTCGTCAGCGGAGCCCATCAGGCCGCGGAAACCGCCTAAGCACGTCCTGATCGTGACCTAGAACGGAGCACCTCAGTGAGTAGACCGCTCGACGGCGTACTCGTCGTCGATCTGACCCGCGCCCTGGCCGGGCCGCAGGCCTCGATGATGCTCGGCGACCTCGGCGCCCGGGTAATCAAGGTCGAGAGCCCCGGGGCCGGCGACGACACCCGTGGCTGGGGGCCGCCGTTCGTGCAGCCGGAGCAGGGTGAGCGTGAGTCGACCTACTTCCTGGCGGCCAACCGCAACAAGGAGTCGATCACCCTCGACCTCAAGGACGCCGGCGACAAGGCGCTGCTGACCGAGCTGCTGCGGCGCGCCGACGTGCTGCTGGAGAACTTCCGCCCCGGCACGCTGGCCCGCCTCGGCTTCGGCACCGACGTACTCGCCGAGCTCAATCCGCGGCTGGTCACCCTGGCCATCAGCGGATTCGGACACGACGGCCCGGAGGGCGGCCGCGCCGGCTACGACCAGATTGCCCAGGGCGAGGGCGGGCTGATGTCGGTCACCGGCCCGGGCCCGGAGACCCCGCAGCGGGTCGGCGTGCCGATCGGTGACCTGCTGGCCGGCATGTACGGCGCCTACGGCCTGCTCGCCGCGCTGCTGGAGCGCGAGCGGACCGGCCGCGGCCAGGTGGTGCGCACGTCGCTGCTGGCCGCGATCGTCGGCGTGCACGCCTTCCACGGCACGGCCTGGACCGTGGCCGGCAAAGTCGGCCGGGCCCAGGGCAACCACCACCCCTCCATCGCACCCTATGGCCTGTTCCGCTGCGCTGACGGCAGCGTGCAGGTGGCCTGCGCGAATGAGTCGCTATGGCGGCGACTGTGCGCCGAGTTCGACTTCGACCCCGAGGCGCCCGGGATGACCACCAACGGTGAGCGGGTGGGCAACCGGGAGCAGGTGATCGCACTGCTGGAGGGCGCGTTCGCCTCGGTCGGCGCCGAGGAGCTGCTGGCCCGGCTGAACAAGGTCGGCATCCCGGCCGGAAAGGTGCGGACCATTGATGACGTCTACGGCTGGGACCAGACGCTCTCCCAGGGCCTGCTGATCGACGTCGAGCACCAGACGCTGGGCTCGCTGCGGATCCCCGGCCCGCCGCTGCGGTTCTTCGCCCCTGGTCCGGGCGGCGAGACCGAGACCACCCGCCGCCACCACCTGCCCCCGCCGGTACTCGGTTCCTCCAACGAGGCGATCCGGAAATGGTTCACCGACGGCGTTCCGCAGTCGGTCGAGGAGGGGCACGCGGGCTAGTGGTCGCGCCCGTAAGTACTGCGTCGTAAGTTAAGCCTGTCTCGGCAGGGGGAAGCGCCGAGCCTCCGTGATCTTGGGCTGCCTGTGCGGAGGCGACGGTGCGATGACTCGCCGGTCCCCTTATGTGATCTCCCTGAGGTCCGCCGATCGAGCGGTGCTCGAGGAGAGGTCTCGCGCCTACACGGCTCCATTCGCCGTGGTGGTGCGCGCGAGGATCGTGCTGTTGGCGGCCGACGGTGCCTCGAACGCCCGGATCGCCGGGCGGCTGGATGTGCACGTGGGGGTGGTCAGCCGGTGGCGAAAGCGGTTCTGCGAGGAGGGCCTGGACGGGCTGGAGGACCGGTCACGCTCGGGTCGGCCGCGGTCGTTTCCGACGCCGGTGGTCGCCGAGGTCAAGGCGGTGGCCTGCCAGCCACCCGAGGCCCGGGACGTGCCGCTGTCGCGCTGGAGCTCAGCGGAGTTGGCCGGGCAAGCCGTGGCCGAGGGCCTGGTGACGTCGGTGTCCCCATCGACGGTCCGCCGCTGGCTTCACGACGATGCGATCAAGCCCTGGCAGCACCGTTCCTGGATCTTTCCGCGCGACCCGGACTTCGCCGCGAAGGCCGCCCGGGTGCTCGATCTGTATGCCCGGATTTGGGACGGCGACGCGCTCGGTGACGACGAGTACGTCCTCAGCGCCGATGAGAAATCCCAGCTGCAGGCCCTGCACCGGCGGCACCCGGAACTACCGCCGGGCCCGGGACGCACCCGACGGGTGGAGTTCGAGTACCGCCGCGGCGGCACCCTGGCCTACTTCGGCGCATACGACGTCCACCGCGCCCAGCTGAGGGATGGCCGCGCCGACCACCGGTATCGCTCCGTTCGCACAGCTGGTGGACAAGGTGATGAGCACCGAGCCCTACGCCTCGGCCAGGCGGGTGTTCTGGGTGGTGGACAACGGCTCCTCGCACGCGGGGGCGGTCTCGGTGGTCCGGATGCGCGAGGCCTGGCCGAGCGCCGAGTTGGTGCATCTACCGATCCACGCCTCGTGGCTGAACCAGATCGAGATCGTGTTCTCCATCATCGGGCGCAAGGTGATCAAGCCGGCGGACTTCGCTGATCTGGAGGCGCTGGCCGAACGGCTGGGCGCCTTCGAGCCCCGGTTCAACGCCGCCGCCACCCCGTTCGACTGGCGCTTCGGGCGAGCTGAGCTGGCCGACTTGCTGAACCGCATCGACGCTCACCGGGCCGCCGCCAGCGCCTTCCCGCTGGCGGCTTGAGCGGGGCAGGATCAGCCGATGCCGACCCCGCCGGCCTCCACCAAGACCAGCCTCGGTCAGCGGCTAAACGCCCACGCCCGGGAACACTGGCCCGCGCTCGCCAAGGTCGAGGTCCGCTTCCGCGGCCAGTCCGCCTACGTCGACGGCCGCCTGCCCGACGGCGACGTCCTGCCACTGTTCCGGCTGCGCTACTCCGGGTCGGCCAGCAGATGGGGCTTCGCCATCTACCGCGCCAGCCACGACGACTACGAGGACTCCTTCCTGCCCACCGGAGACACCGCCGGCAGCCCCCAGGAAGCCCTCGACTGCGCCTGCGGCCTCTACGTCAACGACCCCACCGCAGGGCAGACCGATACACCGCCGAACTAACGAGCAGGACCACTAGCGAGAGATCTCGTCCGACCGGGCGCGCTACGGTCCGGCAGCGGGAGACCGATGGGCACCATGAGCCGAGGTCCTATCCGGAACCGGCAAGTCACGTTCGCGCGGGACCGGACCTCTCGTCGTGCAGCGAGTCATGACTTGAGGTCGGCATCATCGACATCGTCGAAATGTGCACCGCCCCGGCCGACTACTCCGCGGCCCTCGTCGTTCGCTGCGCCTCCGACGACGACGTCGACGCCATCGAAGACAGGAGCGCCGGCTCGAGGAAGCTCGAGGAAGCAGGAGTCAGCCGACTTCCACCACATCGCTGAGCCCGCGGTCGCCGTCCGGGTCAGCGTCTCCGCCTCCGTGCGGGAGGGCGGCCCCTGATCACGTCTGCGGACGCCGGTTGGATCACCGACCCGCACCCCTCAGGCCTGGGCCGGCAAGTGCGCGGGAGTGGCGGGCGATGACCGTGGTGCCGCCGAGAGAGATCAGCGCCAGGCAGCCCAGATGCACCGGATAGCTCGCAACGCCGCTGAGCACCGCGAGAATCGTCGGCAGCAAGAAGCCCACGTGGGCCAGGGCGTAGTACAGGCCGGTCAGGGCGGCCAGCTCGTCCGGGCGGGCCAGACGCTGCGGCTCCAGGAGCCCCGACACCACCGCGATCCCGTAGGCCGCACCGAGCACGATGGCCGCACCGAGCACGATGGCCGCGACCAGGGCGACTGCAGGCGAGCGCACGACCGACGCGACCACACTCACCGTGAGCCCCGCGGACATGACCACCATGGACACGACGATGGCGCGGGCGCAGGTCGTGCGGTCGAGACGCTTGGCCAGCGGCTGGATCAGGGCGCCAGCGCCGAGAGTGCACACGTTCAGCAACGTTGAGAAGGCGAGTCCCCAGGTCCCGAGCCGATCGCCGACGAGCTGCGGATGATCGCATAGGCGACGCCCGCCGAACCGAAGATCCAGGGTGCCATCGGGATGATCACGCGGCGGAACCGCAGGTGCAGCGCGCCGGCGAACCGGCCTGCTCCGTGTGGCCGCCGCTCGGCGCGTCTCGGGCAGCCGGACGATCGCCGACAGCGCGGCCGCCGCCAGCACGGCGTGAAGGGTGTATGGAAGTACGTTGGGCGACGGTGTCCACTGCGCGAGCACCCCGGCGACGCCCGCACCCAGGCCGAACCCGAGAGTCAGCCACAGCGCACCCCGCCGAGTCCCAGTGGCCTGCGAGGTACCGCTGCGCACCGAGAGCTCGGTCACCCACGTCGCGCGACTCGCGAACGGCAGCACGGCTGCGGCGAACGCGGCGTGGACGACGTACGGCAGCACCATCGGGAAGGGCCCACTCGGCCAGGAGTCCCGCCACCCCCGCGCCGAGCCCGAAGCCCAGCGTGAGCCACAGCGCGCCCCGACGTGCTCCGGTGGGCCCGTCCGCACCTGCCCTGCGGGACAACTCGACGACCCAGGTGGTGCCGACCGCCATCGCGGTGGCAACGCCCAACCCGGTCATGAACCGCCCGGCTGCGATCCAGGTGACGCCGTGCTCGCCACCGGCGAGCAGGACGCTGGCCAGCAGGGACGCGAGCAGACCGGCGACCATGACCCCACGCCGGCCCAGCCGCGGGAGAGCGCACCGGCCAGCAGCAAGGCCGGGACCAGGCCGACGACGTATGCGCCGAGGAGGGCGTTGACGGTCAGCGCCGAGTAGCCGGCCGCTCGGTACATCACGAGCAGCGGCGTGAACTAGTGGTGCTCTCCGTTGAAACGTCGGGGGTCATGCGGCCAGCGGTTCGTGAATAGCGAGCCGTTCGAGGAGGCGGTCGAGGGACTTGCGGCCGAAGTGCCAGTCGAAGGGTTCGGCGGTGGCGTTGTAGCGGTCTTGGAAAGCCAACAGCCGTGCGGCCAGTTCCTCGAGGTCGGCGAAGTCGCCGGGTTTGATCACCTTGCGTTGCACGATGGAGAAGTAGATCTCGATCTGGTTCAACCAGCTGGCATGCACGGGCAGGTGCACCAGCTCGGCTGTCGGCCAGGTGCTGCGCATCCGGATGACCGCGTGCGGGCCCTGATGCGAGGAGCCGTTGTCGACGATCCAGAACACCCGGGCCGCGCTGGCGTAGGGCTCGCTGCTCATCACCTGCTCGACCAGCTCGGCGAACGGCGCGATGCCGGTGGTCGGGGTGGTGCGGCCGAGCACCCGGGCGGCGTGCACGTCGTAGGCGGCCAGATAGGCCAGCGTGCCGCCGCGGCGGTACTCGAACTCCGACCGGCGGACCCGCCCCGGCGTCGGCGGCAGATCGGGATGGCACCGGGAGAGCGCCTGCAGCTGGGTCTTTTCGTCGGCACAGAGCACGTACTCGTCGTCACCGAGCGGCTGGCCGGCCCAGATCTGGGCATAGAGGTCCAGAACGCGCGCGGCCTTGACGGCGAAGTCCGGGTCGCGGGGGAAGATCCAGGAACGATGGCGCCAGGGGCGGATCGCGTCCGCGGCCAGCCACCGGGCGACCGTGGACGGCGAGATCGTGTCCACCAGGCCGCGGTCCACGGCCTCGGCGGCCAGCTCCGCGGCACTCCATCGGGACAGGGGCACGCCGTTTTCTGCCGGCAGCGCGCAGGCCAGCGCCTTGACCTCGGCCTCGGCCGTGGCGGCAAATGTGCGCCGGCGGCCGGGGCGGTGCCGGTCGGCCAGCCCGGCCAACCCCTCGGCACAGAACCGCGCCCGCCACTTGCGCACCGTGTCCTCGCAGATCCCCAGCCGGCGGGCGATCGCCGCGTTCGCCTCTCCGTCGGCGGCGGCCAGCACGATCCGGGCCCGCAGCACGTCGCGGTGTGCGACCCGTTCCGCGCGGGAGCGCCGGGTGAGCAGACGGCGCTCCTGTTCGCAGAGCGCCACCCGATACGGGCTCGTGATGGCCATGGCTGGGTCTCCCGTCGCCGGCGGCGATCGACGGCGGCATCCCGCCCCGAGCGGTCGAGGATGAGGGACGTGCCGAAGATCCCGGACTCGACCAAGAATTCGCTGCACCTGCGCCTGGTGCAGCGCGCCCGAACGCGCTGGCCGGAGCTCGCCGACGTGCGGATGCGCTACCGAGCCGGCCTCGCCTACGTCGACGGCGTCCTCGCCGACGGGGAGGTCCTGCCGCTGTGCCGTCTGCGCTACCTCAGCTCCGCCACGGTCTGGGGCTTTGCCATCTACCGGGCCAGCCACGACGACTACGAAGACAACTACCTGCCCAGCGGCTCACCCACAGGCAGCGCCGAGGAGGCCCTCGACTGCGCCTGCGGCCTGTACCTAAACGACCCCAACGCCTGGACAGACCCCCGACGTTTCAACGGAGAGCACCACTAGTTGCCTCCCCAGCCACAGACGAACACCGCGGCGGCGGACCGCCAACCCCGTTCGCTCACCGCCGGTGCGTCCCGTCGAGGTGGGCGCGCAACGCTGCTGCGAAGGCGTCCGCGTCGTGCGCCTCGATGATGTCGGTCAACCGGTCGTGCTGCTGAAGGATCAGCGGCAGGTGCTCCGGCACGGGAGCCAGCGCACGGACATGTCGCCTCCTGCTCGCCTCCTGCTCGCCTCATGACAGTCGTTGGGTCACCGCCCCACTGCTCCATGCGCAATCGATCAGTCCGCCACTGTGAGCACGATCTTTCCGTGCACCCGGCCCATCTCTCCGGCCTGGTGAGCCTCTGCGACCGCGTCCAGCGGGTACGTGGCCCCGACTCGAACGCTCAGGTCTCCAGCGCTGAGGCGAGCAGCGACCTCCTCGAGCGCGACGCGGTCGGGCTCGACGATGATGCGCCCCACGCGGACACCCGCTGGGGCCGCCTTGTGCTCCAGGCCGTCCCCCGCACCTGAAGACGGAACGCTGACGAGGAGCCCTCCGCGACGGAGCACAGACAGCGCTCGCACGCTCATCTCGCCACCGAGAAAGTCGATAACGACGTCCTGGTCGTGGTACACCTCGGTGAAGTCGCCGGCGCGGAAATCATGCCCGTGGTGGAGACCCAGTTTTGTGAGCCAGGGCAGCTTGTCCGCAGCGTCCACGCCGGCGACGACACCACCAGCGAGCCGGGCCAGCTGCACGGCGATGTGCCCGACGCCGCCCCCGGCGCCGACGATGAGCACGCGGTCATCGGGCTTGATCGCAGCGACATCGTGGACGATCTGCCAGGCGGTGGTGGCGGCCAGCGGGGTTGCCGCGGCCACGAGCATGTCAACGCGTTCGGGGATCGTGACGAACTGGCGCGCTGGGCCGGTGACGTAGTCGGCATAGGTGGCGGCCTGCCGCGGGAACCAGGGCATGCCCATGACTCGGTCACCAGGACTGAAGCGGCTGACGCCCAGACCGACGGTGTCGACTACGCCGGCGACATCCCAGCCGACGGAGAAGGGCAGCGGGCCCATGGCCTTCACCATCCCAGCGCCACCGCGGGTCTTCCAGTCGACGGGGTTCACACCGGCGGCGTGGACACGCACTCGGATCTCCGTAGGAAGTGGCTCAGGTATGGGCCCCTGGACCACATGGAGGACCTCCGGCCCGCCGAGCTCGTTCTGCCTGACCACGCGCATTCGACCGACTCCTCTGTTGACTCTGGGGCACTGGTGCCGACACAGCGGCGCTCATGGAGGAGCTGCCGGGCCCCTCGAGTTCGCGGCCTTGAGGTTCACCTGCCCTGCCACAGAATCCGGCCGCGGCGTCTCCGGTCCCCGGGGACATGTCGAGCACCTACCGGGGCCATCGGCTGCCTCAGCCAGAGATCGGCTCGACCTCACCGATCGGGGAAGCACCGCTGTACGCACCCACAGAGAAGTGATCATGTCCCAGGAGGATGGCAAGAAGTTGTCGTCGGCTCGCACGTCGCATCGCGTGACAGCAACCTTGTGAACAAGCCAAACCGGTTCGGGGAAGGCTTCATCAACTCTACGACCTCCATCGCAACTCCGGGCCGGCCGAGAAGCTGTAGCGGCTCAAGATCCTCCAGAACTGCCCGGACGAGGTCCTGGCTCCTGCACTGCCTAGGGTCGCCGCGTCGCCAAGTTCCGCGACAGCCACGGCCCCTCCGTCCCGGCCTCCCGTCGCACCGGACCCCTGCGGGCGACTCCCTCAGCGGCCGCATGGCGCCGTCCTTCGACGAATTGGGCTATCCGCCAGACGTCGCCGATTGACCGCCGACACTCCCGTCATCTGCGGCACGCCGTGGTGACCACTGCCAGCGAAGTCACCGTCCACGCGGCGGGTCATTGGTCACCGGCTGGCCAGCGCTGCGTGAGCCTGCTTGCGCAGCTAGAACTGCCCGACCCGAAAGGCTGGGAGCCGCCTGACCAGCAAGTGATCAGGCGGCTCCTCACTCGCGGGCCAAGAAGAATCAGGGGAGACGCGGTGCCCTGCTGGCGAACTTCTCGGGCCAGACGACGTCCTGGGTTCCGTCCGCGTTCCACTGAATCATCAGGTTCTGGACGTCCGTCGGAAAGCGGTTCTTATCGAACCTGAGACCATCGGCCTTCAGGAGATAGAGATCGTCGCTGCCGGCGGGGATGTCGATCTTCTTGAGTGCCTCGATAAGGTCAGCAGAAGACGTGGACTTCGCACCTTCCAGCGCATGCTGCACGATCCGGGCTGCTTGTGCGCCAGAGACGAAGTTCTGCCCCAGCGGCACGTCGATACCCGCTGTCTTAGCATCTGCGAGGAGCTTCTTCGTTGCCGCCTGCTCAGCGCTGGCTGCGAAGGTGGTCATCCCGAACGTGTTGTTGACGAGCACATTCTGTGCGTCTGCCCCGAGGTTCTTGAAGACACCAGCATCCGCGTAACCCGAGGCGGAGCCGACGAAGAGGGTCTTCATGCCCGCCTTGGCACGTGCCTCATGAAGTTGGATCCCGTCCTTCTGGATGGCGACACCGGTGACGACATCGGCATGGTACGACCCGATCTTGGCAACAGCCGGTCCGTAGTCATTCGTGTCCTGGTCCAGGGGAACCTTCCCTACGACGTCCAGTCCGGCAGCGGCCAGTCGGGGCTCGAGTGCCTTGTCCACGGCCTGGCCGGCCTCATAGTTCGAGCTCGCCAGCACCGCCGTCTTGAGACCGGCATGGAGCTTCTTGTTCAGGTAGTCGATGAAGTCGACCATCGTGCCGGCATAGCCCTCGTCGTAGGGCGATCCGATCGAATAGATGTAGTCACTGCTGCTGCCAGCGGCGAACATCGCCAGGGTGGGCACCTGGTACTGGTCCGCTACGGGCGCAACTGCGGCCATCTCGTTGGTGAGCAGCGTGCCGACGATCATCGACGCGCCGTCCTTGCCCATCAGCCGCCGTGCCTCTGTCGCTGCCTGTCCAGGCTGGCTCGCCGTGTCAGCGACCTCGAGCTCGAGCTTGGCGCCACCCCTGCTCTTGATGCCGCCCGCAGCGTTGATCTGGTCGACGACGAACTTGAACCCTGCCTCGGTCTCTTCCCCATAACCGGCTGCCGAGCCGCTCATGGGCTGGAGCATGCCGATCTTGATGGTGTCCGCACCTCCTCCCCCACCCCCGCTTCCGCCTCCGCCGCATGCAGCCAGACCGCTGACCATCAGTACGGCTCCGAGCGACAGACCCAGGGTCTTCGATGACTTACGCACAGGTCTTAACCTTTCGTTTCTTTTCAGTGACGCGAGCGATACGCACAGGGTCCTCGATGAGTTAAGCCGGCATCCACCTTCCGTCACCAGTCAGACAGACGTCCTTAAGACTGAAAAACCTGGATTTTGATTGGCCTAGGAGTGTCCGATCGACCAATTCTCCGGAGCCAAGGTGATCCGAGGTTCACCAATCCACGAGGCATGAAGATCACCACGACGACGATGAGCACGCCGAAAATCAACTGATGGAGACCGGTGAGTCCACCGAACTCGCCCCGCAGCAGTTCACCTGTCGGATAGAGCAAGCTCGCCCCGATGACCGGACCCCACAACGTGCCCGGTCCGCCGACGACGACGAACAGGATCACACTGATGCTCAGCAGTGGGGCCGCGACTTCATGCGGATCTACAAAGACGGTGTAGCGGCTGTAGACGGTGGCGGCGACCGAGGTGAGCACGGCACTGATCACCATGGCCGCCGTCTTGTACCGCATGAGGTTGACCCCGACTGCCGCCGCCGCGTTCTCGTCGTCCCGGATCGCCCGAAGGTAGTAACCCATCTTCGACCTCAGCACCCACCAAGCGACTGCGCAGATCACCAGCATCACTCCAAAGGCGAGCCAGTAGTACCCCTGCTGACTGAATTGGAGGTGCGCAATGCCATCATTCCGCGCCCACACGACACCCGAGGCCCCACCCAGGAAACCGTTCGAGAGGACGAACAGCAGGCCCATTTCGGCAAGCGCCAGTGTGACAAGGGCAAAGGCAAGGTGGGCAAGCCGCAGCCGGAACGTGAGCAGCGAGATCAGCAGAGCCAGCAGCGCTGCGACCCCCGCCCCTGCCACCAACGCGAGCCACTCGTTCAGGCCCACCTCGACCACCAGCGCGGCCGAGAAGACTCCTCCCGACGCCACGAAGAGGCTGTGGCACAGGGAGAACTGTCCAGCCATACCCCCCGCGATGTTCCAGGCAGACGCGAGACCGATATGAACGAAGGTCAGCGTCGCGATACTAACGTAGTACGGGTTGAGGGTCACCGGTAACACCGCTGCGATCACGATGATGACTGCGGCGACAACCACCAGTCGGATGATTCTGACACTCATGCGGCCGCGCTCCTCCGAAAGAGTCCATTGGGCCGGAGGAGGATCACCAGCACAACGATGAGGTAGGGCAAGGCGAAGCCGATCGATCCGGGCAGGTACACCGCACCCAAACTTTCGGCGAGACCGAGGGCGACGGCACCGAGCAGCGTCCCGATGTAACTTCCCATGCCCCCGATGAAAAAGGCCATGATCGCGATCACGGTGTAGTTCAGGCCCTGTGACGGGTGGATCGAGTTGCCGGGTACGAGAAGTACTCCCGCCACCGCAGCTAGAGCGATTCCTAGCCCGAAGCTCAACACCCGAATGCGCTCGGTGTTCACTCCGACCAGCTGAGCGGCGCGGCCGTTCTGCTGCACGGCTCTCACACTTCGGCCGAACACCGAGTGCTCAAGCACCCAGAAGAGTATTCCAGTTAATAGGAGCGCGCCGAGGAAGGCAACGATTTCGTCCATGCCGATTCGGAGCCCTCCGAAGGCCACGTCGTGGTTATCGACCATCGAGGGGATCCGCTTGAACTGACCCCCCTGGGTCATCAGCAACCCGGCCTCGATGATGAACATCATGCCCAACGTCGCCTGGATCACGGTCAACGTCGATGCCGTCGCCAGCCTCGCGAATACCAACTTGTAAAGTGCCGCACCAACCACGAACATCACCGGGGTCACGATGATCCCGGCCACATACGGGTCGAGGTTCAGGTGTTCGTGCAAGATCAGACACAGGAACATCGAAAGCACGACAAAGTTTCCGTGAGCAAAGTTCAACACGCCACTGACGCTGTGAAGAACTGCCAGGCCGAACGTGATCACTGCATAGACCGCACCGATGAACACGCCTTGGATTACTGCTTCGAGGAAGAAACTCATGAATGGGCTCCGCGCTCACATGCCGAGATAAGCTCGACGGGTCTTGCTGCTCGACTGCAGCTCGCTTGACGTGCCCTCGACTACGACCTCACCGCGTTCCAGAACGAATCCCGAGGCGGCGTAGCGGAGCGAGAGGGCAAGATTCTGCTCAACCAGCAAGATGGTGACTCCGTCCCGGTTCAGCATCGCGAGGGCTTCGAAGATCGACTCGACGATCAGCGGCGCGACACCAAGGGAAGGTTCGTCCAGCATGAGCAGTTTCGGGCGGCTCATGATGCCCCGCGCGATCGCCAGCATCTGTTGCTCACCCCCGGACAAGGAGCCAGAGATCTGGCGCCGTCGGTCCTTCAATCGGGGGAAGAGGGCGAAGACCTGGTCCATGCGGTCAGCGAGCTCAACTTTCGCGATCCGTCCCATAGGGACCGCGCCCATCAAGATGTTCTCGACTACTGTCATATCCGAGAACAACTGCCGGCCCTCTGGGACCTGGACGACACCAAGCCGTACGCGACGGTGCGGTGCGATGTTGGTGATGTCGACACCATTGAACTCGATGCGACCTGAAGTGGCCGGCACAACGCCACTGAGACAATTGATCAGAGTGCTCTTGCCAGCGTTGTTCGAGCCGAGGATCGTGCTGAAGCCACCGGTTTCTACACGCAGGGTGACGTTGTGGATGATCGTCTGCCCTTCGTACCCGCAAGAGAGGTCGCTCACTTCGAGGCTCACGTCACATCGCCTGCCCGAGGTAGGAGCGTTGGACTTCCGGGTTGTCGGCGATCTCCCGCGGTGTTCCTTCGGCTGCCTTCCGTCCGAAGTCCAGGACGACGAGTTTGTCCGCGAGGCTCATCACGATCGGCATCACGTGCTCCACGAGGAGAAAGGTGATGCCCGAGTCGCGCATCTGCTCGATCGCCCGCATCGGCACATCACACTCGGCGCGGTTGAGCCCACCCATGATTTCGTCGAGCAGGACCAGCTTCGGTTCGGTCGCCAGGCACTTGGCGAGTTCGACCATCTGCCGATCGGGCAGGGACAGCTCCTGAGCGCTGGTGTCCGCCTTCGCCGACATCTCGAGCCTCTCGAGCACCTCTCTTGCGCGCTTCCTCGCCCGCGCTGGAGGTGCATGCAGAAGCCCCGCCGTGGTGACGATCTCGACCACCGTCATCGTCGGGAACATCTTGGCTGTCTGGAAGCTCCGAACCATTCCCTTGGCGGCGAGTGTGTGCGGCGCACGACCCGTGATGTCTTCCCCCCCGAGGTGCACACTCCCTCTGTCGGGCCGTAAGAAACCGGTGAGCAGGTTGAACGTCGTCGTCTTCCCAGCACCATTCGGGCCGATCAGCGCCACGATCTGGCCGGATTCGACGGCGAAGGAGACGTCATCCACGGCGTTGAGCCCGCCGAACGTCTTGCCGAGGCCGCTCACCCGAAGTAGCTCAGGCATCAGAGCCACTGCGGGGGGTGCGCGAAGGGCGGGCATCGCCGCGCAGAGGTGGTTCACTGGGAAGGCCCAGCACTCGCTTCGCGATCACGTTGCGCTGGACGTCGTTGCTGCCACCGTAGATCGTCGAGGGCAGTGCCTTGTAGAACACATCGAGGACGTCGACCTGCTCATCCCCGACCTGCACCTGCCCCTTCACCGCGCCGGCAGGACCAGCCAACTCACCGATCAGGTCCGCGATCCTCCGGGTGAGTTCGGTCGCCCAGATCTTCAAGATGGACACGTCGGGCCCCGGGGTCCCGCCCTCCACGAGGATGGCGGCGAAGGACGTGTAGAGGTCGGACAGGTGCTTGACGTCCAGCTTGAGTTCGGCCAGCCGGCCCTTGACCAGCCGATCCTGCGACATGCCGCGCAGGCGCGCGATCGTCTGGAGCCGCTCAAGTGCATATGCGGGCATCTGTGGAGTACCGATGTTGACCCGCTCGTAGCTGAGCACCGACTTCCCAACATCCCAACCGGCGTTCTCCTCTCCGATGCGGTTGTCGACCGGCACACGGACATCTTCGAAGAAGACCTCGCAGAGCTCACGGTGGCCGGCGATGTCCTGAATCGGCCGCACCGTGATCCCGGGTGTGGAGAGTTCGATGATGAAGAAACTGATTCCCCGTTGGGCGACCGCGTCTGGATCAGTACGAGCCAGCAGCATGATGTGTGTCACGTCATGCGCCATGGTCGTCCAGATCTTGCTCCCGTTGACGACGTAGGCGTCACCGTCCCGGCGAGCGCGCGTCCGGAGGCTGGCAAGGTCCGACCCCGCCTCTGGTTCCGAATAGCCCTGGCAGTACCGATCCTCACAACTCAAGATCCCTGGGAGAAAGCGACGGCGCTGCTCCTCGGTTCCGTGGTTGACGAGCATCGGTCCGATCATCCGGATGCCCTGATCCTGAAAGCGTGCGACTCCCCACCGCTCCTGCTCCGACAGGAATATGAGCAGCTTCGCGGGCTCTAGGCCCATCCCCCCGTACTCGGTTGGCCAGCTCGGCGCGATCCACCCCTTCTCCGCCATCCGCTGGAACCACACGCGCTGCTCCCGCCAGTAGAGACGTCGTGGCGGATAACGCAGTTCCTCCGGATAGTTCGCCTCGATCTCTGCTCTGACGAGCGCCTGGAATTCAGCGTCTTGGAGCAGGTTCCAGTCTTGTTCCTGAACCACTCCGTATCGATTCACTGTGCCACCCCGACCTTGTTCAGCCCCTCATCGTCGGTCAGTTCCTGATAACGATCTCGATGCTCATGTGCAGTGCCGAGATAGGCACCGAGGACCACCGCCCGGTTGACGTACTGCCCCAAGTCATGCTCGTCGGTGAAGCCGATCGCCCCGTGCAGGTGCACCGCCTTGGTGGTGATCAGCGCGGACGCCGCAGACGCGCGCGCCTTGACGCTGCTGGAGGCGGCCGCCCGATCGCGGTCGGTGCTGCCAGGGTCGGTCCAGACCCGTGTGGCACCCTCCAGCGCCGCACGGGTGAGCCTCATCTGGATGAACAGGTCGACGGCAGCGTGCTGAAGTGCTTGGAACGACCCGAGCGGCCGCCCGAACTGCACGCGCTGACGAAGATGGTCCAGGGTGATCTCCAGCGCGCGCTCCATCACGCCGAGGAGCTCCGCAGAGACCGCGAGACGGGTCGCGTCCACCGCCGCATTCAATGTGCGGAGTACTCGGTCACCCCGGGCCAGGACTGCAGCAGGCTCTATCGGTGCGTCGACGAAGCGCAGATGCGCGGAGCGACTTCCGTCAGCCAACTCCAGCGGGACGAGCGTGAGACCGCGCTGGTCACGCGCGCAACGGACGAGAACCGGCTCTCCCGACAGCTGCGCCAGCACCATGAAGACGTCCGCATCCGGCACCGGAAGCCACCATGCGGTGCCGTTGAGCACTGGTGCATCGGCGCCGCCGTTCGCTCGGACCGAAGGCGAGGCGACGGCAATGCTGCCGGCTTCGTCCTGCCAGGCCGGACCTGCAATGAGCTCGCCCCTGACGATGTCCTCGACGACCTGCTCCGCGGCGCCAGGCAACTGCGCCAACCAGTGCAACGGCAACACCGCAGCTGAGGCGAACGGCTCAGGAGCAGCAGCACGACCGAGCACTTCGGCGACCGTGGCCACGACATCCATACCGGCGCCTTCCCCGCCGAGGTGCACGGGAGCGGAGAGACCGATCCAACCGAGGTCGACCAGCCGCTGCCACTGAGCGCGATCGAAGTCCTGACCCTCGTCCCGCAGTGCACGAACCCGAGCCACGTCCGGCGGGACCGCCTTGCGGCCCACGGCCTTCAGGTCCGCGAGCATTTCTTCCGGGGCCGCCCCCACGAAACTGGAGGTGTTCGGGGAGTTCGTCACCGCGGATCCCAGCTGAACACGTCCGTCGTCCGGTCGAGCGGGTGGAAGGAAGGCCTGAATGCTGGTACGAGCTGCTCGGCGATGTCCGGGACCGTCCAACCATCTGAACGGTGCATGCCCCGGATCGGGCGGTTCTGAGACATCAGGAAGATCTCATTGGCGCGCACCGCGAACACCTGTCCAGTGACATCCGACTGGTCACTGAGGAGGTAGGCAGCCAGCGGCGCGACCTTGCTCCCCTTCATCAACTTCATCTTCTCCACCCGGGCCTGCTGTTCGGGGGTATCGGTGGGAATCGAGCTGATCATCCTGCTCCATGCGAACGGCGCGATGCAGTTCGAGCGGACACCGAAGCGCCCCATCTCGTTCGCGATGGTCCGCGACAGGGCGACGATCCCGAGTTTCGCAGTCGCATAGTTTGCCTGACCGACGTTACCGATGAGCGCGGAAGTCGATGTTATGTGTACGTAGGCCCCACTTGACTGTTCCCTGAATCGCTCGGCGGCTGCGCGCGCAACGAAGAACGACCCGTGCAGGTGGACGTCGATGACGGCGCGCCATTCCTCCTCGGTCATGTTGTAGAACATCCGGTCCCGTACGATGCCGGCATTGTTGATTACGCCGTCGATACGTCCGAAGGCCTCGATGGCGGTGTCGACAATTCGCCGTCCCGAGTCCCAACCGGCCACGCTGTCGGTATTGGCAACGGCCTCACCACCTGCTTGGCGGATCTCGGCAACCACGGACTCCGCAGGGGACCTGTCGCTGCCGGTCCCGTCGAGTGCCGACCCGATGTCGTTCACGACGACCTTGGCACCCTCAGCGGCAAGGGCGAGGGCGAAGTCGCGACCGAGCCCACCACCTGCCCCTGTCACAACTATTGCCTTACCGGACAGGGATTTACTCACCTGATGCTCCTAAGAAGTCGGTCTGATTGATCTCGATGGCACCGTCTAGCGCGGCAGCGCCGTGCGACCAGACCACCAAAGGGTTGATTTCCACGCTCGCAACTTCTGGATGCTCCGCGCCGAACTCGGAAATCGCGACGAGTGCCGAGACGAGTGCCTCCGTATCGGCGGGCACTCCTCCTCTGGCGCCCTCTAGCAGCGCGCTGCCACGCAAGTCCTTTACCATTCCTCGTGCCTCGTCATGATTGACCGGGGCAAGTCGAAGAGTTGTGTCGCCGAGGATCTCGACGAAGATGCCCCCCATGCCGAGCGTCACGACCGGCCCGAAGGACGGGTCACGTGTGAGTCCGACGAGCATCTCGATACCAGGAGCCGCCATCGGGGTGACCAAGGCGCCGGAGATGTTCGCGTCTGGTCGCGCCAGCCGTACTGCGGTGATCACCTCATCGAACGCATGCTCCACCGCCTCAGAGGTCTGCAGCCCTAGGGCCACTCCACCGACGTCGCTCTTGTGGGCGATGTCCTCAGACAAAACCTTGAGCACCACCGGAAGGCCGAGCTCCCTCGCCGCCCTGCCGGCTTCCTCGGCCGTGACGACGACCTTCGACTCCAGGACTGGGATCCCTGTGCGGGCAAGCTCGGCCATGGCGGAGAGCTCATCGAACCGTCCCGTGAGAGCTTCTGCGGTCTGCCCCGCGGCCCACGGTCGCTTCGGTTCCTTCCCCGTCGAAGCAGATGTGAAGAACCTGAGTGCTGCCACTGCGCGTACAGCCCGGTCAGGGTCCTCGAAAACGAGGAACCCAGCATCTTCGAATGCCCTCACGGTCTGTGGCAGCGCCACCATGCAGATGACGATGACTTCACCGGCTCGATGGCGCATCGCCGCTTGAACACTGGCAAGAACCCGATCCGCGACCACGGGGTCGAGGAGGACTGTGGAGAAGAACGCGACGATCGCGTCGTAACTGCGTTCGGACAGGATCACCTCGAAAGCTGCCGTCAGGATCTCCATGTCCTGGAGCACTTGGGCGGTGCAGTCGACCGGGTTGACCGCAGACGCGTAGGGCAGGAGTTCCTGGACACGCTTGCGTGCACCTTGGCGGAGTTCGGGGACGGTCAGTCCATACCTGTCCGCGGAGTCGCACATCTGCGCACCGACACCGCCCGACATCGTGACGATGGCCAGCCGATCACCGTGCACCGGGCCGCCGCGAAGGCAGGCATAGACGATGTCGATCTGCTCCTCCACCGTCCGCGCCCGATAGCCGCCGTACTGCCGGACGACCTGGTCGAAGACTGCATCGGCGCCACTGAGCTCTCCGGTGTGCGACCCTGCGGCTCGCTTCCCAGCGTTCGACGATCCACTCTTGAGCAGCACCACGGGCGTGCGGGCAGCACGGGCTGCACGCAGAGCCTCGATGAGTCGACTGCCGTCACGGACTCCCTCGACATAGGCCAGGATCACCTTGACGTCGTCCCGTGCTGCCATCCATTCGATCGCGTCCGCGACGTCGATGTCAGCCTGGTTCCCGGTCGTGATCCAGTACTGGACGCCGATCCCCCTGGCACGGATCAGTTCGATCACATGTGACCCGTACGCACCGCTCTGGCTGACGATCCCCACGGGACCGGGCGTCGGAAGTCCTCGGACGAATGCGGCCGAGAAGGATGCGCAGAGCCCCGTGCCAGAGTTGAACGCACCTAGGCAGTTCGGCCCCAGGAGGCGAGTCCCCGCCGCTCTGGCATCGTCGACTATCCGCTGCTGCGCCGCAGCGCCGTCGGGCCCAGATTCGGCGAAACCCGCTGACATCACGATGACGACTGGTACGCCGACCGCAGCGCAGTCCCGCACCGCGGCCTCGACCCGGTCCCCGGGAACTACCACCAGCGCCAGCTCAGGGACCTTGTCCAAGTCAGTCAGAGCTGCGTAAGAAGGCAGTCCTTGGACCTCCGTGCGGCTTGGATTGATCGGATAGATCTCCCCCGTGTACCCCGAGGAAAGCAGATAGGAGATCGGCCGCCCGGCCAGCTTCGTCGCCGTGTTCGACGCTCCGATTACAGCGACCGACTTCGCCTCGAACAAGGCATCCAACGCCCGGTCAGCACGTGACCCCATGGGCGGCGCCACTGTCATTCTCGACCCTCCACCCGCGGTTCCTCCGAACCCGCATAGTCCGTATCCGTGGCCATGGGGTTCCTCTCGACAGGCAAGCGCGAACTCGATCGCGTTCCGCCTGTCAGCACGATGTACCGGCTCATGAGGAGACATTATGGGCGGGTGTGATGTACGTCAACAACGATCTCTCGCGCCGGGATGCGGTCTCAGCGCTCGACCTGCAGGCCGGGGCGCACCGCCGCTCACGCCCGTTCCGTCTGGTCATGCTGATCGGGACGATCCGCGTAGAGGCGGTCCCCTACAGCGACTGCAGCATCCGACAACGCTCCGACAAGGCGGCAACACGGGACGGGACTGCCCCAGTTGAGTTGACTCCTTGCCCGTGAGGCTGCGGCCTCGCTGGAAGGATCAGGATCGTGCCCAAGCCGTTCCCGGAGGAGTTCCGGCGTGACGTCATCGCCGTGGCCCGCACGGGCGAGGCGTCGATAGCGCAGGTGGCCAAGGTTCGGGATCTCGGAGTCCTGCCTGCAGCGCTGGTTGAAGATCGCCGCCCGAGAGGACGGTCTCGCGCCGCCTGCCTCGACCGATCGGGACGGGGAAGCAAGGACGACGCGGCGGAACTGCGGGAGTTGCGGCGGCGCAACAGACTGCTGGAGCAGGAGAACGAGATCCTGCGCCGGGCAACGGCGTATTTCGCCCGGGACGTGCTCTCAAGATGAGAGCTCCTATGGTTGTCAAGCGGCGGCCGGAGTCGGCGTGTCGTACTCGAGTAGCCGCCAGATGCGTCGGGCGAGGAAGCGCTTGATGCAGCGCTGAGCCTCGCGCCGAGTTTTTCCGTCACCGATGCGGCGATCAGGCCGGCGATGCTGCGGTCGCGCAGGCGCAGGCGTAACTCCTCGGGCGCGCTCAGCACCAGATCACGCATCTGGTTGAGGACCGCGGGGCCGCCACCGACCTGCGCCCCATCCGTCTCGACGACCTCGCCACCGATGAGGTCGACTGGGACGGTGTCCCCGGTGCACTGGACCGGATCCTGTCCGGTGCGGCGCGCGGCCGCACCGTGGTCCGGATCGGTTGATGCCTGACTTGGTCATGGAGGTTCGGTCCCCGACTCCGAGCAGATCATCCGGCGCGGCCGCCTGATCGTCGGTGAGGCGACCGGCCCGGCGCTCGCCCATGACACAGTGGCAAAGAGGACACTGCGCCCGCCGCCCGCGACGTCACTGAGTCGGCTCCTGCCGTAGCGACGGGCGTATCAGCCCCACCATGTGGACGAAGCCGGCCAGCACAACGCGGGCCTGCTGCCGCGACGACTGGAAGACGACGGTGAGGTCACCGGCCAGCTCACCCTTGTCAACGAGGTTCGGTCGAATGTGCCAGGTCAGTTCCCTGACGGTCACCCGACGTCGGTGCAGGAGGCTGATGACTCGCAGCAGCAGCCCAGCGTCGGCCTCGTGCACCAACGCGGTCAGCCGGTGCGTCGAGACGGGCGCGTCTGCTTCAGGATGCACGGTCGTTTCCTCCTGACCGACTGGCCAGCGGCGTCCTGCCCCAGCGCGGTAATGACAGGGGCTGCTTCACCGGCTGAGCACGAGATATGACGATGTTCCGCTCAGATGTCCAGTCAAATGAGTTCTTGCTGATCGTTCGTCGTCAAGTTGGCGTGCCTAGGCAACGTGTGATGCACCACGCACGTGGACTGCTGCGACTTGCGGAGACCCCGACAGAGCAGCGACCGAAACTCTGAGCACTCACCTACAGGTGAGAAGGGAACCAATGAGCACCACGCACGACGATGTGCCGGACACCCGGTCCAACTTCGAGGTCGAACGGCGGCACGAGGTGGGCTCACCTGTCCAGTTCGTCACGCCGGGGAGGGGCAGCTGACGAATGCCGGCGAGCAGTACGGCATCGACCTGGACCTGGCTCGACAGCTCTTCAGGCACATGAGCCTGGCGCGACGGTTGGACCACGAGGCCTTGGCTCTCCAGCGACAGGGCGAGTTGGGCCTCTGGCTGCCGTGCTGGGGTCAGGAGGCAGCCCAGGTCGGCTCCGTCTCGGCCCTTCAAGACACTGACTACGTCTTCCCCTCTTACCGGGAGCACGCCGCCGCTCTGGTCCGCGGCATCTCCCCCACCGAACTGCTGACCCAGTGGCGGGGCGCAACCCACGCCGGCTGGGACCCGAAGAACTACAACTTCCACTTCTATTCATTGGTCCTGGGCACACAGACCCTTCATGCCACCGGGTATGCGATGGGGGCCGTACTCGATGGTGGCGACCAAGTGGTGGCCGCGTACTTCGGTGACGGTGCAGCGAGTCAGGGGGACGTCAGCGAGGCCTTCAACTGGGCTGCAGCGCAGAACCTCCCTGTGCTCTTCTTCTGTCAGAACAACCAGTGGGCCATCTCGACACCCACGTCGCTGCAGTACCGGACGCCGGTTCACGAGAGGGCCGCAGGCTTCGGAGTGCGCTCCTTCTACGTCGACGGCAACGACGCGCTGGCCGTGCACGCCGTCACCACCGAAGCCGCCGACATCGTCCGTCGTGGCGAGGGGCCCGCCCTGGTGGAGGCCGTCACCTTCCGGATGGCCGGCCATTCCACGTCTGACGACCCGACCAAGTACCGGGCTCCGGAGGAGCTGGCTGCTTGGGAAGCCAAAGACCCCGTGAAGCGTCTACGCACCCTGCTGGAGGCAACGGCACGGACCCGTCGTGGTTCACCGCCCTCGAGGAGGAGGTCGAAGAGCTCGGACTGGAGGTGCGACGCGCCTGCCGGGCCATCGAAGCCCCCGAGCTCGACGATCTCTTCGATCAGGCGTACGCGCATCCGCACAGCCTCGTAGACGTCGAGCGACTGGCGCACCGGGAATTCATCGACTCGCTCGAGGTGGCTGGCTGACATGACTTTCCTTGATTCCGTCACACCGACGGCAGGCTCGACCCCCAGCGGGACCGCCCCACTGACCACGACCCTCGGCAAGGCGCTCACCGCGGGACTGCGCCGGGCGATGCAGGACGACGACCGTGTCGTCCTGTTGGGTGAGGACGTGGGAGCCCTCGGCGGAGTCTTCCGCATCACCGAGGGCCTGCAGAGTGAGTTCGGCACTCAGCGGGTCGTGGACACGCCCCTGGCCGAGTCGGCGATCATCGGCACAGCGATCGGACTCGCCATCCGCGGCTACCGGCCGGTGTGCGAGATCCAGTTCGACGGGTTCATCTACCCAGCGTTCGACCAGATCGTGAGCCAGCTGGCCAAGATGCGCGCCCGATCGGGCGGGCGGGTGACCTTGCCGGTCGTCATCCGCGTCCCGGTGGGCGGTGGCATCGGCGCCGTCGAGCACCACAGCGAGTCCAACGAGGCCTATTTCGCGCACACCGCCGGTCTTCGGGTGGTGTCCTGCGCGGACCCCGGTGACGCGTACCGACTCATCCGGGCCGCCATCGCCAGCGACGACCCCGTGATCTTCTACGAGCCCAAGCGCCGGTACTGGGACAAGGGAGCGGTCGACCTCGACGCCGCCCCAGCCTCCTTGGATCGCGCGCGGGTGCTACGTCACGGCCGCGATGTGACCCTCGTCGCTCACGGCCCCACCGTGAAAACGGCGCTGGCCGCGGCCGAGGCCGCCGCCGAGGACGGTTTCTCGGTGGGCGTGGTGGACCTGCGGACCCTCTCGCCGTTGGACATGGACACCTTGAAGCAGTGCGCCCAGACGACCGGCCGCATGGTGGTCGTGCACGAGGCGTCGACGTTCCTGGGCATCGGTGCCGAGATCGCCGCTGCGATCACCGAGGCGTGCTTTCACATGTTGGAGGCACCCTTGCTCCGGGTGGGGTCCTACAACCTCCCCTACCCACCGGCCAAGGTGGAGGACGACTTCCTCCCCGGCGTCGATCGCGTCCTGGATGCCATCGACCGCGCACTGAAGTTCTGAGCGGAGAGCCACGATGAGCGCACAGGTGTTCAACTTGCCGGACGTGGGCGAAGGCCTCACGGAGGCAGAGATCGTGAGCTGGCACGTCGAGCCTGGGCAGACGGTCGCCGTCAACGACCCCCTGGTGGACATCGAGACCGCGAAGTCGACGGTCGAGCTGCCCTCCCCTTACGCCGGCGTGGTCGAGCTGCTGGCTGAGGCCGGGCAGCTCATCGAGGTTGGAACCCCGATCGTCCGCATCGTCAGCGCGGACGAGGCAGGGACAGGGCCGGCGGACGATGCCTCCGCCGGTGCGCTGTCGACCGCCGGCGACGTACCCACCACGCCGTCCCCGGAGCTGGACGGCGCTCCGGCCGCCTCGCAGGAGCTACGGGAAAAGGGTGCGCCGATCGACGAATCGGCCGCAGGGGCCGGTGAGCCCGAGGAGCGACCCCAGGTCCTCGTCGGGCCTGGTCCCAAGGCTGCTGGCGCCCGCCGGCGACGGCTGTCCGCGGTCGTGGCGGCGGCGGGCGACGAGGACACTGACCAGCGATCTGCGCCTCCGGGGCAGAGTGCCGCTCCCCCACTGGAGCCGACTGTGGTGCCTGCACCATCGGTCCGGCGGCGCCCACAGGCGAAGCCGCCCGTGCGGTTGCTGGCGCGCCGCCTGGGCGTCGATCTGCAGGCACTCGACGTGGTCGGGGCGATCACCCGTGCCGACGTGGAACGCGCCGCCGCGCAGCTGTCCGCCTCCGGTGCCGGAGCCGGGTCCCCGCTCGTCGACAAACGCTCCCTGGCCACCCCGGCCGGGAGGGCGGAGCGAGAGAGGCGTGTACCCGTCAAGGGCATCCGCAAGGCCACGGCGCAGGCCATGGTCCGGTCGGCGTTCACCGCTCCGCACGTGACCGAGTGGCTGGCCGTGGACATGACCGACACCATGCAACTGGTTCGGGAGCTCAAGGCCGATCGCGCGTGGGCAGGCGTCCGGGTCAACCCGCTGCTGTTCGTGGCCCGGGCCTTCCTGATCGCCGTCCGCACCTTTCCCGAGATCAATGCCAGTTGGGACGAAGCCACCCATGAAATCGTCTACAAGGACTACGTCAACCTCGGGATCGCTGCTGCCACGCCCCGTGGACTCCTCGTGCCGAACATCAAGGACGCGGACGCCATGGACCTGCGCACCCTCTCCAACGCACTGGACGACCTGGTCGCCACGGCCCGCGCTGGCAAGACCCAACCAGCGGAGATGGCCAACGGCACCGTGACCATCACCAACATCGGCGCTTTGGGGGTCGACGCCGGAACACCGATCCTCAATCCCGGGGAGTCGGCCATCCTGGCCTTCGGCGCGGTGCGTCCGCAGCCGTGGGTGGTGGACGGCCAGATCTGCGTTCGCGAGGTCACGCAGTTGGCGATGTCGTTCGACCATCGACTCGTGGACGGTGAGCTGGGTTCGCACGTGCTGGCACGCACCGGCGAGGTGCTGGGCGACCCACGGCGGGCGCTGCTCTACCTCTGATCCCGGCGGCAGTCCGGACTGGTAGCGTCTCCGCCGACCGGATCGGCCGGTGCGCGTCGTGGGCGGCGTGAACCACCGACCTGTCGCCGGACGGGGAGAGTAGCCTGGACGAGTACGAACAGCGCGCCGTCGGCATCGACGAGATCAACCTCGCTCTCCTGCGCAGCTTGCGTCACGACTCCCGCCTGTCGACGCGAGCGCTGGCGCGCACCGTCGGGATGTCACCGGGTGCCATCGGTGAGCGACTGGAGCGGCTGAGGGCGCGGGAGATCCTCGTCGGCTACACGGTCGACGTGGACCTCGCCCGGCTGGGGCTCGGCCTCGAAGTCCTGGTCGGCGTCAGGTTGCACTCTCGCGGCTCGATCGAGCGGACCATCGGGATGCTGTCAACCCTTCCCGGGGTCATCCGGGTCTCCGTCATCACCGGCCGCTGGGACCTGTTGGTGCACATGCGAGTGTCCGGCCACCAAAAGCTCGCGGCGACCCTCCTGGACGACATGTGGAACCTCGAGGACATCCGTGACAGCGAGACGATGATGGTCCTCGACAGTCGCTCGCTGGACCCGCTGGAAAGCACCAGCCGCGACCGCTGATCGTGCTCCGGCATGCGTGACGATCGGGTGGCGCGGCACCCGCCGACGGTGCCTACCGCCAGCCCGCGATGGTCGCGAGAGACCTGCCGTCTATTGCTACAGAGCCCCTGACGACGACTGTCCCGAGGATGCGCTGCACCATCACTGTTCTGCCGCCGAGGCCGCGATCGCCGCGGCGGCCTCCGACACGGTGGAACGGTCACCGATGCCACAGAGCACGTCGAACAGTGGACCTGCTGGCTCCAGGCCGCCGTAGGAGAGGCAGTCCTGCAACTTGCGCCGGAGGTCAGCGACGCCCAGGGGGCGGCTGGCGTGCCCCCGGGGCTTGTCGATGCGTCGCTCGAGGCGTCGGCCGTCATGCGTCTCCACCGTGACCACGGCGTAGCTCCAGACCCACTCCGGTGGCCCCACCGGAGGCGTGGGGGAGGACACCAGCTCGACGGCCTCGACGAGCCGGCTCGCTTCGGTCCGCCGCACCGCAGCATCGGTGAACGAGGACAGCCCCAGGGTCCCGTCGAGGAGGCAGGCAGCCATGGCGTACTCCATGCTGAACTTGCCCTGCAAGCCGGTCCCGGGCCGGTGGTGGATCAGCGCGGAGAAGCTCTCGGCCGGCCCTGTAACAAGGACCCGCCGCACGTCTTCCGCGCGCAACCCCTCACGACAGAGGTCCAGCATCGCGTCGGCGGCCGCGTGGATGTAGTAGCAGCAGGCGTGGAGCTTGACGTTGAGCTGCGGCTCCGCCATCGCCTCGGCCGCCGGCTCGCGCTCCCCTGGTGCCGCGTGGTGCAGCGCCAGGTAGCCCAGGGGCCGTTCGAGCAGCCCCTCGTCGGCCGTGTAACCGACTCCGGCCAACTTCGCCGCCATCACCCCGGTGCTCGCCGCGACTCCGGCGTGCAGGGGCTTGGTCATGGTGCCGAAGTTCTGGCGGCTCCCGGCCGCGAGCGACCCAGCGATCCCCAGAGCGGACCGGGTCTGCTCCGACGTCAGGCCGCGCAGCCGCGCGCAGGCCGCGGCGGCACCCACGGCGCCGATGGTGCCGGTCGAGTGCCAACCGGCCTGGTAGTGGCTGTCGATCTGCAAGGCCGCCGCCAGCCAGCGACAGGCCGCCAACCCGACCCAGTAGGCGTCCAGGATTATCGCGCCGCTCGCGCGCACCTCCTCCCCAGTGGCCAGCAGAGCCGGGACCATTACCGCACTGGGGTGACCGATCATTTGGTCGTCGACGTCGTCGAAGTCCAGCGCGTGGGCGCACGTGCCGTTGAGCAGCGCAGCAGTCCGCGCGTCCGTCGTGGCTCCGCTGACCCACACGGTGGCCGGACCGCCACGGAGGTCGTCGGCCAGGCCGCTCAGCAGCGCCTGCACCGTGGCGTCGTCCCGGGCCGCGAGCGCGACCCCGACAGTGTCGACGAAGGCATGCTGGGCCAAGGTCGCTGCCGCGTCCGGGTCGGGGTGATGCCAGCCCAGAGCCAGGTTTGCGAGCTTCTCGGTCAGGCCGGCGGTGAGGGCGTGCGTGCTCATCAGCGCGTACCTCCGGTGGTGTGGAGCAGGGCTCGGGCACGTTGCGCCACGGGGTAGTCGATGAACGTGCCGTCCGGCAGCCGAATGGCCGAACGGCCGTTCGCCTCGGCGTCTGTGAAGGCAGCATCCACCTCACGAGCCCATGCGACTTCGTCGTCCGAGGGACGAAAGACGCGTGTCACGGTGGGCAACTGCGCCGGGTGGATCACGGCCTTGCCGGCGAATCCGAGCTGTCGCGCGCGGCGGGTGGAGGTCTCGAGCCCGGTCTCGTCGTCGAGTACGAGGTAGGGCCCGTCCAGCGGTCGCGCGACGCCGGCCGCCGCAGCACCGAGCACCACGAGGGAACGCGCCGTGGCGAGCTCCTCGCCTGATGCAGTGGGCGTCAGGGCGAGCTGATTGGACAGATCAGCGGATCCGAACAGCAGGGTCAGCACCCGGGGCGAGGCAGCCGCGATCGCGCGTGCCTCGAGGATGCCCGCGGCGGTCTCCACGGTGGGCACGATCCGGGTGCTGCCGGGTCGGATCGAGGCCGCGCCCTCGAGCCGACACAGCTCAACGTCGAGGGCCTGCACGTCAGCCGGTCCTACGACCATCGGCAGGACGACCGCCGCCAGGTGGCCGAGCAGCGGCGCCAGCGCCTGGGCATCAGCGGCGAAGTGGGCGGTGCGCACCGCGTTGCACCGGAGCATCACCATCGGTGCGACCCGCGTCGCGAGCGACAGGCTCCGGACAGCTGCTTCGCGGGCGTGGTCCTTCGCCGATTCCGCAACCGCGTCCTCGAGGTCGACGACGACGGCCTCCGCGGAGCTCGCGAGCGCCTTGGCGATGCGGTCGGGCCGGTCGCCCGGGACGAACAACAGGCTTCGCGGGCTCTCGAGCACCTTGATCCCCCCTCGGTACGAGACTTGACATCTCCGTTGCGTTCCACCAGAGGGAACAGTGTTCCAATTGCCGCCTGGAGAGACTCTCCTCTGGGGCTACACGACTGTCAAGAGCGAGCGGACGGCGCCGTTGAGCCCGGCAGAGCGGCCTTCCTCGCCGCCGAGGCCGAGCCCCGATCGCCTCTGTGATGCCGACGTGCCTAGGTCGCCAGGTCGGCGGCATCGACCGACCGGTCGGTCTCCGCCCATGCGGTGGTCACCTGACGGTGACAGCCATGATGGCCAGGTCGACGAGCCGGATCTCCGGATGCCAGGGCTTCCTGCTTCCTTGACTGCAGCACATCGCCCATGTGCAAGCTCCGCCCGAGTCGAGTCTCGCCGTTTCGCGGCAGTCCGCTCTGTATCGAATTAGTGGAGCGCACGGGCAGCGATCTGCTCACCATTACCTGTGACGACCTTCGACGAGCTTCTGGTACCCGGCGACCACATTTGTCCTCGGGTCCGATGAGCGCTCCGCTCGGCAACGGGTCCACGCTTCTGCGGCTCGACCACACAACCGCTACGCCGGAGAGGTCGCCGTCGCCGACATCAGCATCGACGACGCCAAGGCGGTGATCGAGGAGATCACCACCGCCGGCGGGACCGCGATCCCGCCGTCTGTGACCTCTCCAGTCGCCAGTCCATCGACGATGCGGCGCAGCAGGTCGTTGCGCACCTTGGCCCCATCGAGATCCGCGTGGCCAGCGGCGTGACCCAGCCGTCGATGCCGTGGAACATGACCGACGAGCAGTGGTCCCAGATGATGGCAACCCACCCTGACGGGAGCTTCTACTGGCTGCAGCCGTCGTCGAGGGCACGCGCACGGCACCGTGGGGCCGGAAGATCTTCACCACATCAGCCGACGGCATCCAGGGCACCATCGGCCAGAGCAACTACTCGGTCCCCAAGTCGAGGCTGCTCGGCATGAGGCGGTCCGCCGCGCGGGAACTCTCCGGCGCAGCATCATCGTCAGTGCCGTCGCTCCCGCCGCAGCGACCCCATGACGGAGAAGGTTCACGCCGAGGAGCGCCTCAACGTCAAGTACCTCACCGAGAATCCGCTGCGCCGCTGGGCCGAGCCCGCGGAGGTCGGTGGCGCCTACGTCTTCCTGGCCTGCGACGATGCCAGCTATCTGACCGGTCAGGTCCTGTCCGTCGGCGGCGGACGGGTCATGATGCGCTGAGCAGCCCGACGCAGCCATGGGGCGGAGACCGGCGGTCCCGCCCCATGACTTGCCACGGACGGCCGGTTAGGAGATGAGCTTCCCGAGACGACCGTGGATGATGTCCTCCGCGTCAGCGACCATGCGACCGACCAGTTCAGCCACCGTCGGGACGTCGTGGATCAGGCCCTGGACCAACCCCGCGGTCCAGACGCCCGCGTCGAGGTCGCCGGTCTCGTAAACCTCCCTCCCCCGGACACCGCGGACCAGTTCGCGGATCTCCGGGAACTGTGCGCCCTCGTCGAGCATCGCGACCACCTGGCGGCTGATCGCATTGCGGGCCACCCGTGCCGTGTTGCGCAGCGGGCGGTACAGCAGGTCGGTGTCCCTCTCCGTAGCGGCCACCAGCTGCTCCTTGACGGTCTGGTGGATCGGCGCCTCCTGGGTGGCCATGAAGCGGGTGCCCATGTTGACCCCCTCGGCGCCGAGGGAGAGCGCTGCGGCCAGTCCCCGCCCGTCACCGATCCCGCCCGAAGCGATCACCGGGATCGACAGCTCGTCCACCGTGCGAGGCAACAGCACGAACAGCGGCACGTCGTCCTCACCCGGATGGCCGGCGCACTCGAAGCCGTCGATGCTGACCGCATCGACGCCGACCTGCTCCGCCTTCACCGCGTGTCGGACGCTGGTGCACTTGTGGATCACCGTGATGCCCGCTGCATGGAAGTCGGGGAGGTGGTCGACCGGGTTGTGACCCGCGGTCTCCACCACCGTGACCCCCGACTCCACGATCGCCTGTCGGTACTCCGCGTAGGGCGGCGGGGTGATCGACGGCAGGATCGTCAGGTTGACGCCGAACGGCTTGTCGGTCATCCCCTGGCAGCGGGCGATCTCCGTTGCGAGCGCCTCTGGCGTCGGCTGGGTCAGGCCGGTGATGATGCCCAGCGCCCCGGCGTTGGAGACAGCGGCGGCCAGCTCCGCGCGGCCGACCCACTGCATGCCGCCCTGCACGATCGGGTGCTCGACACCGACCAGTTCGGTGAAGCGGGTGCGGATCATGCGGTTCCTCCATCTCCGGCGCCCTCCGGCGTCGATGTCGTCTTTGGACCCCCCGGCCAGTCGGGCAGCGCGGGCAGGTCGGTGCTCACCCGACCCCGGAACGCCGGAGGCCGCTTCTCGAGGAAGGAGGCAACGCCCTCGGGAGCGTCGGGCCCCCGCTTCAGCTCCGCGATCAACTGGGTCTCGTGCAGGTGCGCCGTCCACGGCGACGGCTCCGACAGGGAGCTCCACAACATCCGCCGGGCCGCGGCGACAGACAGCCCCGACGTGTTCGTCGAGATCTCGGCGGCGAGCGCCCGGGCGGCGTCCAGCAGCTCGCCGTCAGGCACCACCCGGGACACCAGGCGCGCCGCGCGTGCGTCGGCGGCTGGGACAAGCCGCCCGGTCGCCACCCACTCCATCGCCTGCGACACGCCCACGATGCGGGGCAGGAACCAGCTGGACGCCGCTTCCTGGATGATCCCGCGGCGAGCGAAGACGAACCCGAACCGGGAGGACTCCGCGCAGATGCGCACGTCCATCGGGAGCGTCATGGTCACTCCGACGCCGACAGCCGCGCCGTTGATCGCGGCGATCACCGGCTTGCGCATCTCCGCGATCCGCAGCGCCACCACTCCCCCGCCGTCGCGCGGCAGGCCGCCGATGGTGTCCGCGTTCGACCGTGCGTCCTGCTGCCCAGGCCTGCTGGCGCTGAAGGGCTCCTCCGGCGTGCTGCCGCTCAAGTCCGCGCCGACGCAGAAGTTCTTCCCCGCGCCCGTCACGATCACGACCCGCACGTCGTCGTCGGAGTCGGCCTCGGCGAAGGCCACGTCGAGCTCACGCCGCATCACGTGGGTGAACGCGTTGCCACGCTCGGGTCGGTTCAGGGTGATCGTGGCGACGCGGTGCTCAACGCCGTAGTCCACCTGCGTATACCGGCTCATCGGACGGCCCACTCCCCGGTGAACTCGGGCTCGGTCTTTGCCGCGAAGGCCTGCCGCGCCATCGCGGCGTCAGCGGTGGCGTAGTTGACGGCCTGGGCCCGCGCTTCGTTCGCCAGGGCATCGGCAAAGGACGACATGATCCCCTGGTCGATCAGTGACTTGTTCTGCGACAGGGCGATCGGTGGGCCGGCCGCCAGCCTCGCGGCCAGGTCGTCGACGAAGGACCCCAGCTCCTCCGGGCTCTTCACCCAGGTGACGAGGCCGAGCTCCTCGGCCTCCTCCGCGGAGACGAAGTCGCCGAGCATCGTCAAGCGCTTAGCCTGCTGCAACCCGACCAGCCGCGGCAGCAGCCACGAGCCGCCCCAGTCCACCGACAGTCCACGCTTGACAAACAGCTGTGCGAACCGCGCCGTCGTGGAGGCCACGACCAAGTCACACGCCAACGCCACGTTCCAGCCGGCGCCCACGGCCACCCCTTCGACCTGCGCGACGACCGGTTTGGGGAACTCGTGCAGCAGTATCGGGGTCTTCACGATCCGCAGAATGCGGCTCAGCGGATGACCTGCGGACGCCGACGAGATGTCGGCGCCGGCGCAGAAGTCCCCGCCGGCTCCGGCGATCACCAGCACGCGCACGTCGGGGTCGAACTCGGCCAGCCGGAGGATGTCGAACATCGCCTCCCAGGCCTCGAGGGTCATCGCGTTCTTCCGGCCTGGCTGGTTGAGGGTCATCCGCAGGATCCCGCGTGGGTCGCAGGACGCCAGCACCGGGCCCTCCGCGAACTGCTGGCCGTACTCCTCGGCACTCATCCGTCTCTCGTCCTCTCCACGACGAGCGCCTCCGCTCGCCGTCCATGTGCCCGGCCCCTCAGTGAGCCGGTGCGACTGCCGTGGGCATCGGATCACCGGCCGGTGACGCTTACGCACCCGCCGGATGCCCCCGGCGTGGACCCTGAGCGCAGGTCTGCGGGCCGCTGCTCCGCCGGCTCGGCCCCCCCGGTCACCGGCGTGCCCCGTGCCGGGCGCTACCTCAGAAGTAGTAGCGCACGACGCTCTCCGCGACGAGCGCCGGCTTGGTGGCCCCGTCCAGCTCGACCGTGTGCCGGAACTTCACCTGAGCACCGCCCTCGACCGGCGAGCAGTCGACGAGCTCGATCCGGTCGCGGAGCCGGCTGTCGACCGGCACGGGAGCGGGGAAGCGCGCTCTGTCCAGACCGTAGTTGACGCCCATCTTCACGCCCTCGACGCGGAACACCAGTTTCTGCAGCGGCACGAGGAGGGACATGGTCAGGTAGCCGTGCGCGATCGTGTCGCCGAAGGGGCTCTCCGCCCTGGCCCGCTCGACATCGACGTGGATCCACTGGTGGTCGCCTGTGGCCTCGGCGAACAGGTCTATCCGCTGCTGGTCGACGGTCAACCACTCGCTGACGCCCACCTCTGTGCCGACGCTGGCCATGAGGTCGTCTGGGCCGGTGAACACGCGCATCTGTGCAACTCGCTCTCGCTGGGGTTTGAAGAGGACGGTGGATCGATGACCAAAGGGCAGCTTGGGGCGATGGGACCCGACACGACGAACAGGGTCCGAGGGGTCGGGACGGAGACATGAGGGGCTACGCGAACTCCGACCGGAGGGTTACCTTGTCGAGCTTTCCGTTGGGCAACAACGGGAGCTCGGGGACGACGTGAATCCTCTTGGGCGTCTTGAACGCGGCGATCCGATCGCGGCAGAACTCCAGCAGCCGCTCCTGGGTCAGGTCTACATCGGACCGCGCCTGCACCACTGCAACCGGCGCCTCCCCCAGCCGGTCGTCCGGGACACCGAAGACGGCCGCGTTCGCGACGCCGGGGTGCAGCATGAGGAACTCCTCGACCTCCTGCGCGGACACATTCTCACCACCGGGCTTGAGCATGTCCTTCAGCCGGCCGACGAACACGACGTAACCGTCCGGGTCAAACCGACCGAGATCGCCGGTGTGGAGCCATCCGTCGGGCGTGAACGCGTCCCTGGTGGCCGCCTCGTTCTCGTGGTAGCCGCTCATCACCATGGGGCTGCGCAGCTGGATCTCGCCGACACCCCCGGGTTCCTCCGCGTCGATCCGCACCTCCACCTCCGGGGCGGGACGCCCTACGGTCTCGAAGCGCTTCTCCAGCGGTTCGCCGAGCCCGCAGACGGTCGAGAGCGGGTGTTCGCTCATCCCGTAGAGCGACACGATCGCCTCGGTCTGCAGTTCCGCGGTGATCCGGCGCAGCACCGACGGCGGGGCGACCGCCCACACCTTCCGGATGCGCAGCTCAGAGTGCGCACCGGTTTGGCGGGCAGCGTCCAGGAACATGGTGAACATCGCGGAATGGCCCTGGTGCCCGGTGCACTGCCAAGTGACGTTGTGTTCGACGGCCTCCCGGGCTCCGAACGTCTCCGGGATGACCATCCTCGCCCCGGAGATGAGGGCCACCGGGCCTGTGCACACCGATCCGCCGATGTGGTAAAAGGGCAGGGCGCTGTAGACGATGTCATCAGGCGTCCAGGACATCGCCCGGGCCAGGTGGAAGGCAGAACGGAGGACGGCGTCGTGACTGAGGCGCACTCCCTTGGCTGACCCCGTCGACCCCGACGTGAACTGGATGAGCGCGATGTCGTCGGGAAAGACGTCCCGTGGGGCGAGGTCGGGACTCACGGCACCGGCCAGGAAGTCCCTCGCCGGGATGAAGTCCCCCTCGCCGAGGTCACCGATGGTCACGAGGACCGGCGGCCTCGTCAGCCGTCCGTCCGTCAGCAGGCGCTGCACCGATCCTTCGATCAACCCCACGAACGCGATGTTCCGCCAGGTGGGGCCGGAGACCACCACGCTGGGCTGCATCACCGTCATCAGGTGGTCGATCTCGTGGCTGCGGTAGCGCGTGTTCACGCCCACCAGGACCGCTCCGAGCTGGCTGCACGCCACCTGCAGGGTCGGCCAGGCTGAATGCCCCTGCAGGAGCACCGCGACGCGGTCACCGGGTGCCACGCCTGCTCCGGCGAGTGCCGACGCCCACCGGCGGGCATCCTCTCGTAGCTGCCCCAGGGTGAGGTCGCGGCCCTCGTCGACGTAGCTGAAGGCGATGTTGTCCGCTCCGTACCTCGTGATGGCCGCTCCCAGCAGGGCATGGAGGGTGGTGGGTTCCCAGTTGTTGTCATCCCAGGTCATCAATGCCTCCGTCGAGGTCGGGCTGTGCTGGACGTCCGTGGTCCTCCGGACCGGGTCGCTGCCGATCTGGGGACGGTCGCAGTTGCACGGGCACGGTCGCGGCTGCGGCGTCATGTCGCGGCGAAGTGGTGCACGCCGTCGATGACGGTCGTGCGGAGCCGGCGCTGAGCCACCAGCAGCTCCAGATGGGCGGTCGTCTCGAGGATGGCGAGCATCTGGTTGAACGGGTCGAGGTCGGCGAGTTCCTTCTCCCGGCGCGTCCAGCGGAGGACGCCCGCGACTTCGTACGGGCTCGAGTCGCCGCGCAGCACGGCGTCCTCGGTCTGGTCCAGCCGTCGCCCGTGGTGGGCGACCAGCTCGTCGACCCTGGCGTGTGCGCTGGGCGCCACCGGGCCGTGCGCAGGGAGGAGTAGCGCGTCGGGACGGCTCCGAACCCTGGCCAGCGAGCCGAGGAAGTCCGCCAGCGGTGTCGGGGAGAGGACCGGCTCGAAGCCGATCGACGGCGTGATGGTGGGGAGCACGTGGTCGCCCGCGAACAGCACGCGGTCGTCGGTGTCGTGGAAGACGACGTGCCCTCTCGTGTGACCAGGGGTCGGGACGACGTTCAGCGTGCGACCGCCCGCCGAGATGGTCGTGCCAGGCCGCAGCCAGTCGTCCGGATGCTCCCAGATCGCTTCTCCGGCGTCCTCGGAGCCGCGGAACCGGACACCGAGCAGGTCGACGAGGTGGCCGGCGCCGAGCGACGGCAGCCGGGCCAGCTGGGCCTCCATGGGCAGTCGGTGGGGCTTCGCCGACTCCTCGAGCGAGGCCCGCTCGTCGACCCCCAGGCTCACTCGCATCCCGAACTCGCGGCGTAGCACCACGGCTTGGGTGTAGTGGTCCCGGTGGACGTGCGTGATCAGGAACCGCCGGACGTCCTCCAGCCCGTACCCGAGCCCGTCGAGCGCTCGTAGCAGCACGTCTGCGGCGTGCGCCATGGCCCAGCCCGAGTCGATGAGGACCAGACCGCCAGGACCGTCGAGCGCGTAGACGTTCACGGCCCTGAGCGCATCGTTGGGCAGCGGCAGGGGGATCCGGTGGACCCCCCTGGCCACCTCCGCCGCGCCTGGGGCCCACCAGTCCCCGGCCGCGGTCAACGGGGCCGGGCCGCGTCCGCGGCTAGCGCCGTCAACCACTCGTGGGCGACGGCCGGGAAACCGGCCACCTCCTCCATCGGGTAGTGACCGATCCCCTCGAGGACGAGGGTCTGGGACCCCTTGATCTGGCGCCCCGTCCACCGGACCTTGTCCAGGTCCAGCCAGAAGTCGTCGTCACCGACGACGAGGTAGGTCGGGCACGTGATCCGCTCGAGGCGGTCGCGGATGTCGTGGCTGAACCACCCGATAAGATCGGAGGTGGTGACGACCGGGTCCTCCCGGCGGTGCATGGCCGAGATCATCTCCACGCGCTCCGGCGGGACGCGCCGACCGCAGACGGCGAGTGTGCCGTAGTAGGTCCGGTCCGTGCGGCTGGGCGAGGAGGCGTCCTCCAGGCCACGCTCTAGTCCCGCGACGCCGCCCGGGCTCGGGGCCTCCGCCTGCGCCGCCATCGCGACCACGCCCGACAAGCGGTCTGGGATGCGGGTGGCGATGTCAAGGGAAAGCTTCCCGCCGATGGAGCAGCCCATCACATAGGGGCGGTCGAGACCCAGCTCGTCGATCAGCTCGATGCACCATTCGGCGTACCGACCCAGGTCCCGGATCGGCCCGCCGGCGGCCGGTTCGGAGCGGCCGTGACCAGGAAGGTCGGGGACGATCACGCGGTAACCGAGTGCGGACAAGCCGCTCAGCGTGTGCCGCCACTGGACGCCGCTCTGACCGGCCGTGTGGAGGCACAGCACGGCCCGGCCTTCACCGGCGGCCTCCACGTAGGCCAGGCTGTCGCTCAGGTCCACGTACTGCGCCTCGATCACAGCATCTCTCCCGCCATCTCACGTCCGGACTCCCAGATGCGCATGAGGGCCTTCGTCAGCCGGAGGTAGTCGTAACCGCTGCCGACGACACTGAACTCACCGCGCAGGGTCCGGGGGATGAAGTCGTTGCGCGAACCGGTCATCAGCTGGGTCCAGACCAGCTCGCTGGCCTGGACGGTGAACGTGGGGCCCAGCAGCGACTTTGCCGCGGCCTCGAGGACCTTCCCCTTGTAGATCCGCAGACTCGTGGCCACGGTGCCTGCTTGCAGCCCGATCGTGCCGTCGAAAGACCGCGTGGCGGCGCCGAACTCCGCGTCCCCATCGAGACGGGCCGCGAGGTCCTTCGTCCACTGCGGGCCGCAGAAGTCCAGCGCCGCAGGGTCCGACCCCGGTTCGGCCGAGTTCCGTGCCATGACCAGGAAAGCCGTCGTGCCCTCCTGGAGGACCGTGCCGTCCTCACGCTTGAGCAGGACGTGCCGGTTCACCACGCCCTGGTCTCCGGCGCTCGTGCGCCGACACCGGGTGATGGTGATGTCGAAGGTGAGTGAGTCACCGACGAAGGCGGGCTTCAGGTAGCGCCAGTTGGTGTCGAGGAGCCCAATCACCGTCTGGTCGACGATATGCAGGTCGTGCAGGGCGCCGAAGAACCGAGCCAGGCCGTAGGGGCCGTGTACCAACCGCTGCCCGAACTGGGTGCCCGCGGCGTAGTCGGCGTCGACGTGCAGGGGGGCCTTGTCGCCGGAGACCTCTGCGAACTGCAGCAGTGCCTCTTCCGTGATCACATGCGGAGGGCTGTGGAAGACCTGGCCCACCCTGAAGTCCTCGAAGAACATGTCGCCCGCCTCGACTGTGCTCGGGGCTGCCGTCATGCTGTCCCCTCCCTCGCCGAGCTGTCGGTGGGCAGGGGGTCCGGGGCCAGCTCGAACAGCGGGAGTGTGATGCCCTCGGCGACGTCGGTGAAGCGGACGACGACGCGCGCGCCGATCCGCACGTTCTCGAGCGGAGTGCTGACCACGTTGGTCAACATCCGCACCCCTTCGTCCAGGTCGACCAGTGCGACCACGTACGGCGCGTCGGCAGCGAAGGCGGGACCTGCGGGGCGGCGCGCCACGGTGTACGAGTAGACCGTGCCGCGCCCGGAGCACTCCACCCAGTCGACGAGCTCGGCATGACAGTTGGGACAGAGCGCCCGGGGGTAGAAGACGTGCCGGCCGCACGTGCCGCACCGCTGCACCGTCAGCTTCCGGTCGCGCAGCGCGGCCCAGAACCGCGCACTGTCTGCGTCGACGACCGGCAGCGGCCGCTCTGCGGGTGAGGCGTTCACGCGACGCTCAGCACGCAGGTCGAGGCGCTGGAGAGCGTGCCGCCAGTGCCGTTGACCAGCGCCGTCCGGGCGCCGGCCACCTGTCGGGGGCCACACTCGCCGCGCAGCTGACGCACCGCTTCGACGAGCAGGAAGATGCCGTACATCCCGGGGTGGGCGTACGAGAGACCGCCACCGTTGGTGTTCATCGGGAACTCCCTCCCTGGAGCCGTCCGTTGCCCTGAGACGAAGTCCCCGCCCTCGCCTGGGCCGCAGAACCCCAGGGCCTCGAGCGTGAGCAGGACGGTGATGGTGAAGCTGTCGTAGAGCTCGACGACGTCGATGTCGTCGACGGTGATCCCGGCCATCTCCAGGGCGCGGCGGCCGCTCGCGGCGGACGGCGGCACGGTCAGATCGGGCATGGCCGCGATCGTCCAGTGCGACTGCGACTCGCCGTAACCACGCACATGGACCGGTGTCACGCCGGAGGCCCGGGCGTGCTCTTCGCTGGTCACGACGACCGCGCCGGCGCCGTCGGTCACGAGGCAGCTGTCCAGCAGGTGCAACGGATCGCTGATCATCGGGCTGGCCAGCACATCGTCCACCGTGATCAGTTCGCGTCGCGTCGCCGCGGGGTTGAGCGCCGCCCAGGCGCGTGTGGCCACCGCGATCTCGGCGAGCTGCTCACTCGTGGTGCCGTACTCGTGCATGTGACGCATGGCGGCGAGCGCATAGCCGCCCACCGGCGTCGGCAGGCCGTACGGGGTCTCGTGCTGCATGGTCAGGACCGGTGCACGCCCTCCGAGGTTGCGGCTGCGATCGCTGCGCTGCGTGCTGCCATAGGTGATGAGCGCCACGTCGCAGTCACCTCGCTCGATCGCCCGCACGGCCGAGGCCAGGTGTGACTCGAACGAGGATCCGCCAATGTTGGTGGAGTCGGTGAACCGGGGCTGCAGCCCGAGGTACTCCGAAAGCGTCACTGTAGGCAGCTGGCCCACACCGGGCACGCCCCACATGCCCGTGCTGAGCAGCCCGTCGACATCGCTCCATTCGATGCCGGCATCGGCCAGGGCGGCGGCAGCCACCCGAGCCTGGGCCGCGAGCACCGATCCATCGGGCGCGAGCTTGCCGTCGCGCAGCGGGTGGTCCGCGACCCCCGCGATGACAGCCGTTCTCATCTGATTCGGACATCCTCGTCGTCTGCGGTACGACCGCCGCCTCAGGCACTGAACTCTGGAACGGCGTTTCGCTTGGCGGTACGTCGTCAACCTAGATGTGCCGCGCACAATGGTCAAGAAGGGGGCACGAGCTGACCTCGGAAGGGTTCCGGCGCCTGGGTAGAGCTGCATGGGCAGCCTCCACGACGCGGTCAGCTTTCCGAGGTTGTGGCGAGCTGGAACGGTCTCCCGCCGGATCGCCGGACCGGATGTCGACCTCCGAACGGGGATCGGACCAGTGGCCGGCAGCAAGCCGGGCCACGACGCGCATGGCGGCGCCGCCCCCGGTGCTCCATCGGATCCACGAGCCGCACGACGGGACGGAGCGCCCTGTCCCACTCGACGACCCGGACACCGTCATGACCTGAAATGGTCGAGAGCCGACATGGTGCGGAGGGATGTGCCCCGATGCCCCTGCCCCTCCGATGGAGGCTGCGCGGGAGATCGCCGAGGACCACCGAGGTCGTGACCGAGCACTGAGGAGCGGATCCGCCGACGGCGTCCCGCTGGACTCCCTGGACTGCCGACACGGCCGTGGTGGACGAACCGCTCGCTCAGCCCCCAGCGCTGTCGCAGATGGCGACGTCGGCGACCGGGCCATGACCGGGCAGCCGCGCGTGCAGAGCAGTCGGCGATCGACTCGCTCTCCGCAGAGGTCATGGCGCACGCACCCCCGGTGGGGAGTGCGTGCGGACCGGCCCTCAGTCGAACACGGCCGTGGTCCCTTCGAAGAAGGCCGCGGCCGCACGGGCAGCATCCGGGTGGTGGGCCAGCTGTTCGGTGAGCGACTGCTCGTACTTGTAGCCGTCGCTGGGGCTGAGGTCAGCGACCTCGAGGTGACTGAGGCCCTTCTTGGCCAGGCGGATCGCGGTCGGGCTCTTCCCGGCGATCTCGGAGGCCAGGTCGAGGGCAGCCTCCAGCACGGTGTCGGCAGGCAGCGTCGACAGCACGGACCCGTACGGCTCGAGCTCGGCAAACGGGACGCGCCTCCCCGTGTACATCATGAGGCGGACCCGCTGCGGCGGCACCAGCCGTGCCAGCGCACGAGCGCCACCCAGGACACCGACGTTGATCTCCGGCAACCCGAGTACCGCGTCGTCCGCGGCGATGATGAAGTCGCAGGACGCGGCGAGCCCGACCCCGGCGCCGAGCGCCGGGCCGTTGATGCACGCGACGACTGGGACGGGACAGTCCCAGATCGCGTCGAAGACACTCTTGACCAGCTTCGAATGGCGGATGGGTTCCAGCGGCTCGTCGAGGTGCTGGTGCCCGAAGTCGCGGATGTCGCTGCCGGCGCAGAATGCCCGCCGCCCGGCGGCCGTCAGCACCACGGCGCGTACGTCGGTCGCGACCGATATCTCCTCAAAAGCCTGCAGAAGCTCGCGGTACGCGGCCGTGTCGAGGGCGTTGACCGGCGGGTTGTCGATGGTGACGACACGGACGTAGCGACCGTGCCGGGCAACGCGCACCCGGGGCGCCGCCTCCTGTTCTTGCTGTGCCATGGTCGGTCTCCTCTTGGTAGGGCAGTTCTCGGGCACGGCGGACGACCGTGACTGGTTCATACGGTGTCGGCGGTCGCAAGCACGACGCGGCCCTCCACCCGGCCGCTGTCCATCTCCGCATGCGCACGGGCGGCCTCTCGAAGCGGGAAGACCCCGCTCACCTCCACCACGATCCGGCCGGACGACGCCAGCTCCAGCGCCTGGGAGAGCTGCGCCTTGGTGGCCGACCGAGTGCCCAGGATCGACAGTTCCCGCAGGATGAGCAGCGCCGGCTTGACCGTCGTGGCTCCCCCGTCGACGTTGCCGAGAACCACCACGCGCCCCCCGTCCCGCAGCGCACGCAAGGACTCGTTGAGGCTGCGGGCGCCGACGATGTCGAGTACGCCGTCCGCGCGTGCCCCACCGGTCCGCTCCCGCACACCCGCGGCGAACTCCAGGTCCGGAGCGACGATCACGTCGTCGGCGCCGACACGGTGCAACATCGGCACCTTCTCCTCGCGGGAGGTGACCGCGAGGACCCGGACTCCCGTGTGGGCGAGCAACTTCACGGCGTGGATGCCCACGCCGCCACTGGCGCCCGTGACAACGACGGTCTCCCCGGCGGCGAAGCCGCCCCGCACCATGGCGTGGTAGGCCGTGCCAAGCGTGCAGTTCACGACCGCTGCCTGCATGAGGTCCATGCCGTCGGGCAACGGGACCACCGTGTGGTGCGGTACCGCGACGTACTCCGCGTAGCCGCCGTCCCGATCGTCCCCGAGGAAGGCCGGCCGACCGGTGGCGCAGTTGGCCGGTTCTCCGGCCAGGCAACCACGGCATTCCCCGCAACCGACCACCAGCATCGTGGTGACCGGCCGATCGAGCAGCCCCGGCGGGACGTCGGCGCCCGTGAAGACCACGTGCCCGCTGATCTGGTGTCCCGGGGTGATCGGTGGCCTGACGGTTGGGAAGGCGCCCTGCCGGCTGAGCAGATCGTGCCGGCAGATGCCGCAGTACGCGACGCGGATCACGACGTCCCGGCTGCCTGCGCCCGGGGTCGCCACCCGCTGGGGAATGAGCACCTCAGGGGACCCGAAAGCCGACAACCGCACGGCGTCCATCTCGGTCGGCACCACTTTCTGCTGCACCACGTCGCGCCTCCGTCTCGTCGTCTTCTCCTGGGCGCACCCGGCGATCCGTGCCTTCGGCGTCTCAACGGCCCGTGAAGCGCGGCGGCTCCTTGGCCGTGAAGGCGCGCACGCTGGCCCGGTGGTCCTCGGTGGTGCGGGCGACCGCCTGGCCGAACGCCTCGAGTGTCAGCGCCGACTCCAGGTCGATCTCCAGCGCCCGGTTGAGCATCCGTTTCGCCAAGCCGAGCGCGCCGGTCGCTCCTGACGCCAGGCTCGCGGCCAGCGCTCCCAGCCGGTCCTCGAACTCCCCGGCGCTGCAGTGGACGGCGACGATGCCCATCTCCGCTGCGGCCGCGGCACCGAAAGTCTCGCCGGTCATGACGAGGTACTTGGTCCGGGCGACCCCGATGGACCGGGCCAGCAGGTGGGTGAGCCCGGTGTCCGGGACGAGCCCGCGCTTGACGAAGGCGGCACCGAAGGTCGCCCCGTCGGCCGCAACCACGATGTCGCAGGCCAGCGCGAGGCTGAGCCCCGCCCCGACTGCTGGCCCTTCGACGCCTGCGATGACCGGCTTGGGCAGGTCGTACACGGTCCGGACCATGGCGGCGGAGCTGTCCAGCCGGCGCACGGTGTCCAGCGGCGCCTCGCCCGGGTTCATGCTCTTGACGTCGCCGCCGGCACAGAAGGCCCGCCGGTCCCCGCGGAGGACCACGCAGCGGACCTCCGGATTGGCGGCAGCTCCGGCCAGGGCCGACATGAGCGCGGCCCGGAGCGGGACGCTCAGCGCGTTACGCGATGCCGGCCGGTTCAACCGAATGGTCCGCACGCCGTCGGGTGAGGTGCTGACGAGCACGTGGTCGTCCGTCGGCAGGTCCACCGACAGCTCACCGCCGGCCTTCTCCTCCTGATTCTCAGCCATGGGAGTCCCCCTCCACCATGTGCGCCACCGCTCGCTTTTCGGCGTCGTACTGGACCGTCTGGGCGATCGGCTGGTCGAGCTCCTCGAGGATGTGACCGACGAGACCGACCGCGCGGGCCATGACACCCAGCCCGCGGCTCACCTGCCAGCGCAGACCCATGGTGGTCGAGATCGACCCGATCGCTCCGGTGACGTTGATCGGCAGCTCCCGGTCGAGCCGGTCCTGGGCGACGGCCTGGATGGCCCGGAGGAGCCGCTCGTAGGAGTCGTCCAGACCGTTGTCGCGGGCGAGTCCGAAGAGTCTCTCCGCCCGTGGGTCGACCGGCTTGTGGATGGGGTGCCCGATGCCGGGAACGGGCCTGCGCGCGGCCACGAACTCCTCGGCGATCCGGGTCGCGACCTGCTGCAGAGCAGCCTGGTCGCTGCGCCAGGTCTCCTGGGCCGGAGCTTCCTGCAGCATCCTGGCGGTGCCCTCGATCGTGCCGACGAAGGTGGTGCCCAGACCCAGCAGGCCCGCCGCCACGGCACCCTGCAGTGACTCCGGTGCGCCGAGGTAGGTCAACCTCGCCGCCAGCGCGTTCGGCGTCAAGCCGTGCTCCGCGAGGCTCACCAGCATCGCGTTGAACACCGTGGACTCGGACTCGTCCGGCAACCGGTGGAACAGCTCGAGGAAGCCGAAGTCGCCGAGATCCACCTTCCCCAGCAGGTCGTCGACCAGGTCGTGGCCCCGGATGACGATGCGCTCGGCATTGCTCCAGGCGATGTCGGAACGGACGGGAGGGCGAGTTCGCTCGCTCATGGTGCTGCTCTTCTCTGGTCGGGGTCCGGCTGGCGGGTGGCTGATTCGACCTGCGGCCGGGTCAGCCCCGCTGGGCGAGGAACGCCTCGAGCGCCATGTCGCGGAGCCGGTTCTTCAGGACCTTCTCCCCGTTGGCGCTGGGCGTCGTCGGATAGCTCTCGACGGGCACCACGATGTCGGGGACCTTCCAGCCGGCCAGGGACGCGCTGCAGAGGTCGCGCACCTCTGCCGGGTCGAGGGACACGCCGGGAGCTGCCTTGACGAACGCAACGGCACGGTCGTCGCCGGTCGAGTCGTCCCGCACCCCGACGACCTGGGCCTCCTCGATCAGCGGGGTGGAGACCAGGAACTCCTCGATGTCGGCCGGGCTGACGAGGTAGCCGCGCAGCCGCAGCGTGTCGGCCATCCGGGAGTGGTAGTCGAAGCCCCGACCGCCCTCCCGCAGTCGTCCACGGTCGTTGGAGCGGAACCACCCGTCCGCGGTGAACGCCGCGGCGTTCGCCTGGTCGTTGCTGAGGTAACCGCGCGTCACGTTGTACCCGCTGAACTGCAGCTCGCCCGCCTCGCCCTCCGGGAGGGGCTCCCCCGTCTGGGGGTCGACGACGCGCACGTACATGTCGTCGGCCACCAGCCAGCCGCCGGAGAGCGCGCGGACCTCGGCCGGGTCCGCCGGATCCCCGACCGCCATCATGGCGAACAGCTCGGAGGAGCCGTAGACGTTCACTAACGCGACGCCCCACTCACGGTCCGCGCGGTCGACGAGGTCGCGGATGTTCACCCCGGCCGCCACCCCTCCGTTCCACGTCGCGAACGCCTCCGCGCCGGCGCCGGGGGCGACGAACATCCCCCGCAGGATCGCCTCGGTGGCGATCAGCTTCGTGATGCCGTGGTCGCGCACAGCCGCGACGGCCGTGTCGTTGCCGTACACCGCCTGGACCACGGCTCTGCCACCGACGGCAAGCGTGGCCATGAGCGCGACGAAGCCGAACGTCCCGCAGAACGGCAGGAAGCACAGCGTGCGGTCCTCGGGGCCCAGGTGCAGGGCACGAGCGGCCGCGCGCGCGTGCCGCGCGATCGTCTTCTGGTCGTGACTGGCCAGCTTGGGCATCGAGGTCGTGCCCGAGGTGCCGAACACGTTCAGCAGGTCCTCCGGCTGCCCCTCCCAGGAGGGTGCGCCGGCTCCACCGGACAGCAGCGCGTCGTAGCTGAGCACGTCGCAGTCCCCCGCGTCGAAGTCCGCCGGGAGGTCGGCGCCGACCGTCACGAGCAGCCGCAGCCGTTTCGTGACCTCGTCGGTCGCGGCGTCCAGGGCCTCGGCGACCATGCCGGCGAAGTCGATGCCGTGGAAGCCGGGCGCAAAGACCAGCGCGTCCGCCCGCCCGACGCCGAGCAGGTGTGCGATCTCGGTGGTCTTGTACCGCGTGTTCAGCGGGACGACGAGGATGCCGAGCCCGGCAGCAGCGAACTCCAGCACGACCCACTCGATGCTGCTGGGCAGCCACAGGGCGATGCTGTCGCCGCGGCGGAAGCCGGCGGCCTGAAGGCCGGCGGCAGCGACCTCCACGCGTGCGAGCAACTCGTCGTACGTCAGCTGCTCGTCACGATCGGACATCGACAAGGCCACGGCGGATCCGTGTGACGCAGCACTGCCGCGGAGCAGGTCGAGCATCGTCTCGGGCGCAGTCATGGTGAACCCCCATTCGAAGTGGGATCGGCGGTGGTCGCCCGGGCCGGCGCGGCGACCGGCCCGGGCGAAGGGGCTAGAACAGTTCCCAGAGGCTCTCGCGCGAAGAGAACTCCTCGGCGCTGCTGTCGACGATGACTCGGCCGGCCTTCATGACCACGACCCGGTCGGCGATGGTGAGCGCCTGCTTGACGTTCTGCTCGACCAGCACGATCGCCAGACCGGCGTCGCGCAGGGTCGCGAAGACCTTCATCATGTCCTCGACCAGCTTGGGCGAGAGCCCGACCGACGGCTCGTCGAGGAGGATGCAGGAGGCCCCCGAGACCAGCGCGCGGCCGATGCTGACCATCTGGCGCTGCCCGCCGGAGAGCCGCCCCCCGCGCTCGTTCCAGCGCTCGGCGAGCAACGGGAGGTAGCCCTGAGCGACCTTGATCCGCTCCGCGGCCTCCTCCTTGGAGACCTTGCCCCCCGCGGTGACCCCCAGCGTGACGTTCTCCCCCACGGTCAGACTGGGGAACACCCCCATGCCCTGGGGCACCATGGCCAGCCCGCTCGGGCGCCTCCGACTACCGCCGCGCAGGGTCTCCACGCCGTCGAACACCACGCTCCCGCGGACGTTGCGTAGAACCCCCGCGATGCTGTTGAGCAGCGTCGTCTTCCCCGCGCCGTTGTGCCCCACCAGCGCGGTGACCTCTCCGCGCTCGGCCCTCGCCGCCACGTCGTGGATGGCCGCGTGACTTCCGTAGCCGGCGGTCAGACCCGACACCTCGAGCAGGCTCACTGCACCCCTCCGCCAAAGTAGATGTCGGCCAGGTCCTGGCGCGCGAACAGCTCGTCCCCCGTGCCGGTCGCGATCACGCGGCCGCTCTCGAGGAACACGATGCGTTCGGCGATGGACCGGACGACGTCCAGGTTGTGCTCGATGATCAGCACTGTTCGACCCATCTCGTGCAGCCGCGGGATGAGCGCGGTCACGAGATCCAGCGACCGGCCATCGAGCCCGGACGTCGGCTCGTCCAGCAGCAGCAACTCCGCATCCGACGCCAGGACCCGGGCCAGGCTGAGGAACTTCTGCTCTGCGTAGGACAGGTCACGGGCCATGACGTGGACCTTCCGATCGAGACCCACGAGCTGCAGCGTCTCCATGGCCGCCGCCGTGTTGCGCTTCGTCGCGCGCCACGACCGGAAGCCGTGCTCCCGCCCGACCAGCACGTTCTCCAGGACGGTGATGCCACCGAAGACCCGCACCTCCTGGAAGGTCCGGACCAGTCCCTTGCGGAAGATGCCCTCCGGCGTCACACCGTGGAGGTTCTCGCCCTTGTAGACCACCTGTCCCTCGTCAGGCCGGAGGAAGCCGGTGATGAGGTTGAAGATCGTCGTCTTCCCCGCCCCGTTCGGGCCGATCAGGGCCGTGACCTCGCCCGCGTTGAGCGTGAGGTCGAGACCCGGGATGACGTGGTTGCCGCCGAACGACTTCTTCACTCCGGTCAGTTCCAACATCGGGGACGTCACGCCGCACCCCCGGTGGGGGTGTACTCGCCGGGGACCGGTACACCGGTGACCGGCTGCCGCCCGGCATCGGCACCCGCCACTGCGCGCGCCCTGCGCCAGTGACCCGGTGAGAGCGCGGAGAATATGCCAGCGATGCCCGAGGGGCGGACCAGCATGAGCAGCACAAGCGCCGCACCGTAGATGATCTGCTCCAGCGGTCCCTTTGCCTGACTAGGCAGATCGGCGAACTCCAGCAGCGCGGGGAACAGGGTGATGAAGAAGGCGCCGATGATGGGGCCCGACAGGGTGCCTGCTCCGCCGAGGATGACCATAGCCATGAAGAGCACCCCACCTTGCTCGCCGAAGCCGTCCGCGTTGACGAAGGCGATGTACCCCGCGTAGACCACGCCGCCGGTAGAGGCCAGCGCTGCCGAGATGACGACTGCGGTCAGCCGCAACCGGAACGGGTTCTTCCCCAGCGCTTGGGCAGCGAGCGGATCGTCCCGCAAGGCCTGCAGCGACCGGCCGAGCGGCGTGTGCCGGATGAGCACGTACAGGATCACCGTCACGAGGGCGAGCAGGGCCAGCGAGAGGACCAGGTAGGACTCGTTCGAGTTCAGGCCGATCCCGAACAGCGTGGCTCGTGAGATGCCGACCAGGCCCGCCGGCCCACCCGTCACGGGCGTCCACTGCGCGAACACCGTGGACGCGACCAGGGCGAACGCGAGCGACACCACGACGAAGTACTCACCGGTGACCCTCGCCGCCGGCAGCGCCAGCAGAACAGAGAGGACCCCGGAACTAACCAGTGCCACGACGAGTGCCAGCAGTAGCGAGCTCCCCCAGTGCAGGGAGACCAGCGCCGTCGCGTAGGCGCCGACACCATAGAAGATGGCGTGCGCGATCGAGAACACTCCGGTGTACCCGATCAGCAGGTTGAGCGAACTAGCGACGATCGCCGCGATCGACGCCATGATGAGCAGGTTGATCGTGAATTGCAGCATGCTCTGCCACCTCCTCGGTGCGGGCTAGGTCGCGGAGGGCCGCGGGATGACGCCGGACGGACGGAAGACGAGGATCGCCAGCAGGACGCTGAAACCGACCGCGGTCCCCCAGGAGGCGTTGACGTAGAGGGTCGACACGTTCTCCACAACCCCCAGCAGGATCGCGCTCACCACCGCGCCGGCCAGACTGCCGACGCCACCGGCGATCGAGACGATCAACGCGATCGTCGCGATCCGCAGACCGGCCTGCGGTGTCAGCCCCTGGACGTACGTCGTGAGGATCGCCGCCGGAACCACGAGGACGGACCCGAGGATGAGCGCGACGGTCGCGTACCGCCGCCGGTTCAGCCCCAACAGGTCGACCAGCTCGACGTCGTCCGCCATGGCCCGCAGGCCGACGCCGGTCTCGGTCTTCTCCAGGAAGAACTGCAGGCCGAGAAGGAACACCACGGCGACAACGATCGCGATGATCGCCACCCAGGTGACCTGTAGGAACCCGATTTGCACCCGCCCGAAAGGGGGCGGGAGCGCCTTCGGCCCTGACCCCGCCCAGAGCGAGATCACGTTGGCGACGATGATCAGCGTCCCGAAGGAGGCCACGAACAGGGTGAAGAACGACTCCCGGGACCGCTGGATCGGGCGGTAGACGAACTTGTTCATCCCCCACCCGAAGACGGCGGCGGCCAGGGTGCTCCCGACCAACGCCAGCAGCACCGAGTTGCCGTGGAGCGACACGAACGTGTACGCGGCGATGAGGTACGTGGCCCCGTGCGCGATGTGGAACACCCGGGTCGTCCAGAAGATCAGCGCCACGCCGACGGCTGCGAGGGCGTACAGCGCACCCACGGCGATCCCGTTCACCAGCAGCTGCAGTGCGAGCACCTAGCGCACCCCTCCCCCGCCGGACCTACCGGACCTCACTTCGTCTCGGGGGTGTAGGTGTCGACGACCTGCATGGCGCCGTCCTTGAGCTGGCGCACGTCGATCGGCAGGCTCACCGTGCCGTCCTTCTGGAAGGTGACCGAACCGCCGACGACGTCGAAGGTGCCGATCGCGCGGATCTCCTTCATGACGTTCTCTCCGGTGACCTCGTCGCCCTTCTTCTCCAGCGACGCGATAGCGGTACCGATGATCGACATCTGACTGCAGTAGTTCGCCTGCAGGCCCGTCGGCTGCTTACCGGGGTGCTCCTTCGCGTACGCCTTGACGAAGTACTGCGTCAGCGGCTGCTTGAGGTCGTAGTCGATGCTCTGCGAGGTGATCAGGAACCCCTCGGCGCCGGGCTCGGCCAGGACCTCGGGGATGTCCATGCCGGAGTAACCGACCAGCTGCGCGTCGATGCCTGCGTCACGGATTTGCCGGATGATGGTAGGGATGGCGCCGCCGGCGGTCGTGGCGAGGAAGACCACGTCGGGGCCGGCGCCCCGGATCGCGGCGACCTGAGCACCGAAGTCCGTCGCGTCGGCCGCGACCTCGGCCGTGCCGACGATCTTGCCGCCCGCGTCGGGCACCGCTACTTGGAGCGCCTTGAGGACGCTCGCGCCAAGCGTCTCGGTCGACTTCAGGACGAACCAGTTGCGCCCCTTGAGCTTGTCAACCACGTACCCGACGGAGGCCGGGATCTGTTGGTCGGCCAGTGGGATGTTGTTGAAGACGTAGTCGCCCAGGCCCTGCAGGTCCGGGGAGCTCGCCCCCCCGTTGAAGAGTGGGACCTTCCGCTGGTTGGCGATCGGCGCCAGCGCCTTGGTCGGCGCGCTGAAGCCGGTGAGCACCGCGACGGCGTCGTTGACGTTGACGACCTGGTTCATGGCCGTGACGGAGGGCCCGGGCAGTCCCTGGCCGTCGGTGTGCTCCACCTTGATCTGGCCCTTCAGGCCGAGGTCCTTGTTCGCGTAGTCGGTGCAGAGGTCGATGGCGTCCCGGTAGTTCTCGCCGTAGAGCTGGTTGACGCCCGACAGGGGGATGACGGTCCCCACGGGGTACGTGCTGCTGCCGCCGCCGGCGGCGTCGCCGGCACCGCCGCAGGCGGCAGCGGTCAGGAGGACGCCGACCGCGGCGATGGCCAGCCCGGCACGGCGGGTGTAGTTGCGTGAGGACTGCACTGTCTCTCCAGGGGTGAAGGAAATCTGTCGGGGACGTCGACACTCACGAGGGCGGCCGCTCGCATGACAGGTCGGTCCCCATGCACTGCTGCTCTGTCGGGATCCAGCGATGAATGCTCGTATCGTCAGACCCTGCACTGCACCGCCAGGCGGAACGTCGTGCCGCGACCATAGTGATGCACACCACCGGATGGCAAGGGTCCTGTCGATCAACTGTGTCCCCCGCATGGCGGCGCCACCTACAACCGGCTCGGCACGCGCGGGTGCGGTCACGTCGGGCGGCCAGCTACGGCGCCTCACCAGCCACCGTTGTGCAGGTCCCGCTCAGCCGGGTGCGGCACCCGGCAGATCCAGCAGCAGCGAGGCGCACACCGTGACACGACCGGCAGCCGACGTCGGCCCACCGGCGTTCCGGACGGAGGCTCCTACGTCAACGTCACGCCACGTGGCGACCGTCGCGACTAAAGCCGACGATCCCCTGGGCGAGCTCGTGCGCCCAGCCGCCGTACTTCTGCGCGATGTCCTCACTGAACCGGCTCACCGGGATCGAGATCGTCATCGCGCCGATGGCCTGCTTCTCGACGGACAGGATGGGCGCCGAGATGGAGGCCACCTCCGGACGCCATTCACCCACGTTGACCGCATAGCCTCGCTCGCGCACGACCTCCAACCGCTCGAGGATCGTCTCGGCATTCGTGATGGTCGCGCTCGTGTACTGGTCGAGGCCGCGAGAAACGATCTGACGAACGCGCGGCTCGGGCAGGAATGCCAGGATCGCCTGCCCACTGGCGGTCGCATGCAGTGGAGAGCGACTACCGACGGCGACGAACGCACGGACCGACTGACTGCTGTCCAGCCGATGGATCACGAGTCCGCTGTCCCCGTCGAACGACACCAGGTGGATGGTCTCCCCGGTGCGCCGGCGCAACTCGTCCATGGCCGGCTCGGCGTAGTCCTTCAGCGAGTACTCCGCGAACGCCCCGAGCGAGATCGCGAGCAGCCGAGACGTCAGCTCCCACCGGGTGTGGTCCGACTCAACGGGCCGGATCCAGCCGGCCTGGTCAAGGGTGCGCAGCGCCCGCTGCACAGAGCTCTTCGGCAGACCGACGTGGCGAGCGAGTTCGGACACCCCTACCGGCTGTTTGTCGCCGACCGTCTCGAGGATCCGGAATGCGTTGAGCACACTCTGGATCGCTCCGGACACCGGATCGCTCATCGCTGACTCCTCTCGGCACAGTCCGACGGATCGGGCTGTCATGCCACGAGCTCAGTGTGCCACTTAGTGGCACGAACGGAACACCATCAGCCCGTTCACGAGTCCGTCTGACTCGCCCGAGTGATCGGGTCCCGGAGGCGAGTGCACGGACGCATGGGTTCCGACGGCTCACCGACACGTGGACCCCTCCCGCCCATCAGATCGCCTACTGCGCGCCTGGTCGTGTCCATCGGCTAGCCCGGTCGCTGCCTCCGTGAGGAGTTGGCCAGCTGACACGGCCATCCCTCGACTTCTTGACATCCCCGCGATGGCCGTTACAGAATATCGGCGTGGAACACCGTGCCGTTAGACGGAACAGGCGAAGGGTGATCAGCACATCCACGCCTCGACTCCCTCCCGGTGACGGGGCATCGGCGACCGTTGTCGCAGCCAGGGAGAGCACGGAGCGGGAGACTGCTCCGTGACGCTCAAACCCCTCGACGGGGTGGTCGTGGTCGCCGTCGAGCAGGCTGTCGCCGTACCGTTCGCGACACGTCAGCTGGCAGACCTGGGTGCCCGCGTCATCAAGGTCGAGCGGTCCGGTTCCGGCGACTTCGCGCGCCAGTATGACGACGTGGTGCACGGGCTCTCGAGCGCCTTTATCTGGCTGAATCGCGGCAAGGAGTCGCTCGAGCTCGACTTCAAGAGCCCCGAGGGGCGCCTCGTCCTCGATGCGCTGCTCGAGCGGGCCGACGTCTTCCTGCACAACATCTCGCCCGCGGCCGCGAAGCGGCAAGGGCTCGACTCATCGACGCTGAGGTCACAGTTCCCTCAACTGATCAGCGGCTCGGTTTCCGGCTACGGGTCCGGCCCGATGGCCGACGCCAAGGCCTACGACCTCCTCGTCCAGGGGGAGACCGGGCTCATCTCGCTGACGGGTACAGAGGACCACCCGGCAAAGGTCGGCATCTCGATCGCTGACATCTCGGCTGGTATGTACGTCTACGCCAGCACGCTCGCGGCCATCCATCACCGCACCCGCACTGGGCAGGCACTGACTGTCGACGTGTCGTTGTTCGACTCCTTGACGGAGTGGCTGGGCTACCCCCTGCTGTACACCATCCATGGTGGAGAAGCGCCGCAGCGAATGGGGGCAAACCACGCCACGATCGCTCCCTACGGAGCCTTCGCCACGAGCGACGGCGAGATCCTCTTGGCTATCCAGAACCGCTTCGAATGGGCTCGGTTCTGCGCAGACGTACTCGAACAGCCGCAGCTGGAAGACGATGAACGATTCGCCAGCAACGTCTTGCGTGTGCAGAACATCGAAGCCCTGACCGAGATCATCAACACCTCGCTCAACGGGTTGGATCGGAAGTCGGTGGCGGAGCGATTGGACGAGGCAGGAATCGCCAATGCGCGGCTCAATCGGATCGAGGACTTGGAGAACCATGTCCAGCTCCGCGCACGCGACCGTTGGGTCCCTGTCTCGACCGAGGTGGGGCCGATTAAGACCATGAGGCCTCCGTGGGCACCGGATGAGGTGCACGAGTACGGACCAGTCCCGTCCGTTGGCCAGCACAGCCAGCAGATCCTCGATTGGCTCGGTCTGGACGGGCAGGGCGGCCTGGCAAACGTCGCGCACGATCGAGAGCGGAGTTGAAATGGTCACACACACTGGTGAGCACGGGAACTACTTCGAGGACTTCGTGGTCGGGGACGTGTTCGAGCATTCGCTCGGCCGGACGGTGACCACCACCGACAACATCTGGTTCACCCTGTTGAGCCAGAACACGGCCCCCATTCACTTCGATCACGAGTACGCCAAGAAGACCGAGTTTGGCCGGCCGCTGGTCGTCGCCACGCTGACGCTCTCGATCGTGGCGGGACAGAGCGTCGGCGACATCTCGCAGAACGTCGTGGCGAGTCTGGGTTGGAACGACATCAAGATGCCGAACCCCGTCTTCGACGGCGACACCATCCGTTCGCGCAGCACCGTGCTGGACGTCCGGGAGTCTGGCTCTCGTCCCCATGCCGGCATCGTGACGGTGCACACCGAGGGTTACAACCAGCGAAACGAAATCGTCATGCAATACGACCGCACGGTCATGGTGTACAAGCGCGGTCACGGGCCTCGTTTCGAGTCAAATGACACCGAGGACGGGAACTCATGAGTACTCCTTTTGCAGAGACCGAGGTCCGGGCCGACCTACGGGGCGTCATCGACAACGTCTTCAGAACCTACGATGCGACGTACTGGCGTGAGCTCGAGCGGGGCAACCTTTATCCAGAGAAGTTCGTCGAAGCCCTCACGGAAACCGGCCTGCTCGGAGCCCTCGTACCCGAGGAGTACGGCGGCCTGGGTCTGAACATGGGCGATGCGTCGGTCGTCCTTGAGCAGATCAACCGCAACGGCGGCAACTCCGGCCCCATCCACGCGCAGATGTACATCATGGGGACCGTGCTGCGACACGGCAGCGAGGAGCAGAAGGAGAAGTACCTCCCCGGTATCGCGTCCGGGGCCATCCGCCTCCAGTCCTTCGCAGTGACCGAGCCGACCACAGGAACAGACACCACCCAGCTCAAGACGACCGCCGTGCGCGACGGGGACTCCTACGTCGTGAACGGGCAGAAGGTGTGGATCTCGCGGGTCCAGCACACCGACCTGATGCTGTTGCTCGCCCGGACGACGCCGAAGGACAAGGTGGAGAAGCGCTCGGACGGTCTCTCGGTCTTCCTCATCGACCTCCGGACACTGGACGGCGTCACCGTCAACCCCATCCGCACCATGGTCAACCACGAGACAAACGAGGTCTTCTTCGACAACACACGGATCCCCGCGTCCTCGCTCGTCGGCGAGGAGGGCAAGGGCTTCCGCTACATCCTGGACGGCATGAACGCCGAGCGTCTCATGGTGGCCGCGGAGTGCATCGGTGACGGCCGGTGGTTCATCGACAAGGTCAGCAGGTACGCGAGCGAGCGCATTGTCTTCGACCGCCCCATCGGCGCGAACCAGGGTGTGCAGTTCCCCATCGCCCGCGCCCACATCAACATCGAAGCGGCGGACCTCATGCGCTGGCGCGGGTGCGACAAGTTCGACGCGGGCCTCGACTGTGGCTCCGAGGCCAACATGGCCAAGCTCCTGGCCTCCGAGGCGTCGTGGGAGGCGGCGAACTGCGCCCTGCAGTACCACGGTGGTTTTGGGATGGCCGAGGAGTACGACGTCGAGCGGAAGTTCCGCGAGACCCGTCTTTACCAGATCGCGCCGATCTCGACGAACATGATCCTTTCCTACGTCGGGCAGCACGTGCTGGGCCTGCCGCGCTCGTACTGACCGGGCGGCACCCGAGAGATGGTCCCGGTCGACAGGCCTTCTCCAACCGTGAACAACCCTCATGGTCGGGCGGCTGACCACCTGTGGCCCAGCGGATGCCGACCTTCCGGCGGGTGGGTCCAAGACATCACCTGAACGCAATCGCTGATCACCGAAGTCACCAGGCGCGGAGGTGGGAGATGGTCCCGCGACACGGGCATGCAGCCAGCAGCGCAAAGCTGTCCGTCATGGTCACGGATGTGCAGGGCGTTCAACGCATCCTCACGATGCTGGCCGCGCGCAGTTACCTGCTGACTCACTTCGAAGCCGACGAAGCCGACGCTGGACTTTGGCGGACGACTCTGGACGTCGTCCTGGCCGCCGACCAGGTCGACCTCCTGGAGGCCCGCCTGAACCGACTCCCCAGCGTGCTGGGTGTCGATGCGCGGTGGGTCGGCGCGCTGCCGACTACGGCCTGACCCGGCGGGGTCGAACCAGGCTGTCGGCCATCCTCCGGCTCGGCGCTCCCCGCGTCACGCCGTCAAGGCCGGAACAGACGGCAGCTCTCCTGGGATGTGCGCGTCGGTGAGGCCCGCCCGTTTGAGAGAAGGGGGCGATCCGACGTCACGAGGTCAAGGGCACGTCGGCACCTTGATCTTCTGAAAGCACGCGGCAGCCCCTGCCGGGTCGGCTGCCCTGGCCGCGGACCAGCGCCATCGCGTCCCGCCGAGGACTCTGCTGACACCGCAGCATCCCGCCCGTTGGTGGTAACCCTGTAGCCGCCTCTGGGGTATCCATCTAAGCCGAGTAAATCGGTAGGCTGCCGGCCATGGTCGAGCGCCCGGCGGCCGGCTTGCACTACCCGGCGGCGACCGGCGAGTTCCTGGCCTGGTTCTCCAGCGACGCGGACTGCCTGGACTACCTGGAGTGGCTGCGCTGGCCGGAGGGCTTCGTATGTCCGGAGTGCGGTCAGGGCGGCTGGCGGCTCGGTGACGGCCGGTTTGAGTGCTCCGGTTGCGGCGGCGCACCTCGGTCACCGCGGGCACGATCTTCGACCGCACCCGGACGTCGCTGACTGTCTGGTTCACCGCGTGCTGGCAGTTCGCCGCCGCCAAGGACGGCATCTCGGCGCTGAGCCTGCAGCGATCCCTGGAGATCGGCTCGTACCAGACCGCCTGGGCGATGCTGCACCGCATGCGCTCGGTGCTGGTTCGTCCCGGCCGGGAGCGGTTGACCGGCGTGGTCGAGGTCGACGAGACCTACATCGGCGGCGAGGAACCCGGACTGCGCGGTGGCCGGGCCAAGGGCAAGAAGCTGCTGGTCGGCATCGCCGTGGAGCGCCACCAGCCCCGCGGACTCGGGCGCTGCAGGATGGTCGTGCTGCCGAACGCTAAGACCGACACCCTCAGGGCGTTCCTCGCCGACCACGTCGAGGAGGGCGCCACCGTCATCACCGACGGCTGGCAGCCCTACCGAGCGGCCACCGCCGGCCGCTACGCCCACGTGCGGCAGCCTGGCGCCGGCCGAGAGGCGAACACGACGCTGCCCGGCGTGCACCGGGTCGCCTCGCTGGCCAAGCGATGGCTGCTCGGCACCCACCAAGGCTCCGCCGACGACGCCCACCTGCCCAGCTACCTCGACGAGTTCGTCTTCCGCTTCAACCGCCGCCGCTCCCGCAGCCGCGGCCTGGTCTTCTACCGTGTCCTCGAGCTCGCCGTCGCTCACGAGCCGGTGCGCTACCGCGACCTCGTGCTCAACCCGCGGACCCCCACGACCCCGCCAGCCACCCGGCAGTCGCGGCAAGCCGCCGACGCTGGACCGCCCGCCGGCCCGGCGACCATGGCGAGCGGCTGGCCAGCCCAGCTCCGGTTAGATGGATACCCTAGAGCCGCCTTTTGAGACACCTCTACGGCTGCCGACGACGGAGCTCTCAGCCAGCCATACCTCCCTACACCCCCACTCCACAGAGCGACCCGATGTCGGTCGATCCCTACTGCAGGTTCACAAGATCAAGTGCCGCACACCTGGTGCATCCAGGGTGATCTTGGTGCGGGACAGGGCTTCCCAGCGTCAGGTTGTGATGACGCTGCACAAGCTCACCGCGGGCGACGGATACACGTATCTGACCCGTCAGGTGGCTGCGCACGACGCCACGGCACGCGGATCGGAGAGCCTCGGCGACTACTACAGCGAGAGAGGCGAGGCTCCCGGCGTCTGGATGGGCCGTGGCCTGCCGGCGTGCCGGACTTCCCGGTCGGTGAGCGGGTCACCGAGGCGCAGATGGTTGCGCCGTTCGGCAAGGGACGTCACCCCAACGCCGAGGACCTCGAGCGTGCGGCGCAGCTGGCGGGCAAGGACTCGCAGCAGGTCAGCGGACTGGGCGCGCCGTAGCGCGTCTTCGAGCAGGCCAAAGGGAACGACCAAAAGCGGCCCACGCTCTCAGCCCTACACCGGGGACGGGACGGGGATACCGGCGCGCCTGGCAAGATCTCGCCCCAGCTCGCGGGACTCCTCGACGACGGCGCGCACATCCATCGACACCAAGCCCCCCGGATCGACAACGACGTCGCCGCCCACGAGCACCCACCTCGGCTGGGGACTGCCTCCGGAAAGGATGAGGTTGGCCGACGGGTTGAGCGCCGCACCGTAGCGCGGGGCGCTCATGTCGAATACCGCCAGACAGCGGTCCCCCGGGCGATGCGAGCGGCGATGCCGCGGCGGCGCTGGTGGCGGCGCACCGGCGCAGGAGTCGTCAGGCGGAGTGCTTGCCCGGCTGCCAGCCGTGCTCGCCGAGATGCTGCTGCGCCCAGGCGAGCGGGGAACGCTCGAGCTCGGTCGCCATGGTGTCATTCCACCGGTTGAGGAAGCCGAAGTTGGCGATGACGGCGACGATCTCCACGACCTGCTCGTCGTCGAAGTGCCGGCGCAGTTCGGTCATGTCCTCGTCGGTGACGGCACTGGGGGTCACGCCGGCGCCCCGGGCGACCCGCAGGGCCGCACGTTCGGCGTCGGAGAAGAGCTCGCTGGTCTCGAAGTCCCAGACCTGGGCGAGCTTGTCCGCGGCCGAGCCGCGCTTCTCGGCGACGTGCGAGGTGTGGGCCTGGCAGTAGGTGCACCCGGCCGCCGCGGAGACGACGGTGGCGACCAGCTGCTTCAGGACTCCGCCGACCCGGCCCTCTGCCATCACGATCGCGTTCAGCGCCGCGAAGGCCTCCATGAGCTGCGGGTGACGGGCCATGGTCAGCGTGCTGTTGGGCAACACCCCCAGCGCCGCCTCGACGGCCCGGAACGTGGCTTCGTACTGCGGTAGCTCCTCGCGCCGCAACGGCTCTAGCCTCGCCATCGGCCCTCCCCTTCCGCACGCACGATCCTGATTTACCTTAGCGCTAAGGCATGGCGGCCAACGGCGGGGAGCTGCCGATGAGCGGCGCTACCGCGACGCAGCCTGCCCGGCAGGTGTCCTCGTCGCTTCCTCACCGCCGCGGCTGGTCCCGCCGGCTGAAGGGCCGAGCACGGTGACCGTTCCGGCCTTCAGATCGACAGCAACCAGACCGTCCCGTTCGGCAGCGGCGACCATCCGCAACGTGAAACGGCGCCGCCGTAGGGCATGGACCGTCGTCACGGAACGGCCTCGGAACCATTCCAGCAACTCGTCCGGTGTTCTCGGGCGAGCGCGCGGCAACCCGTGCCAACGAGAACCTGCGGACCCCGAGCCGTCGATACGGTCGACGTCGCAGTACCCGTGACGCCGACAGGGCACCGATTCACCGACCGCCGGCAGAAAGCTTTGGGCCTCGTAGCTGAGCAGTGTTCCGCAACGCAAGATCGCGCTGTACACGTCAGCTGCCGAGGCGGGGCCCGGGGCCTGCCTCTGCCTCGCGGACACCATCAGTGCCAGGCCGCCGCGACAGCCCTTCCGCGGGGCCCGAGGCCGTCCCCAGGCCACCCACCTTCGAGGCAGGGAACTCCGGGCCCGCGTGCTCCAGCGCCAGCCGGCCGTAGACCTGCTGCTGGGTGGCCACCCGCTGCGAGCGGCCGCGGCCGAGGAAGCTGATCAGCCAGTGGAACACCGTGGTCACCCGGCTCTTGAAGCCCACGATGTACATCAGGTGCACGACCAGCCACAGCACCCAGGCGATGAAGCCGCCGAACCTGAACTTGCCGATGTCGGCGACGGCGGAGAACCGCGAGATCGTGGCCATCGAGCCCTTGTCGAAGTAGCCGAAGGGCTTGGGGTTGGCCGGCTTGCCGGTGGCACGCCGCCTGATCGCGTCGGCGGCGTACCGGCCGCCCTGGATCGCCACCTGGGCCACGCCGGGCAGCTTGTCCAGGCTGATCATGTCGCCGACCACGTGCACCTCGGGGTGCCTGGCCAGCGTCAGGTCGGGCAGCACCTGCACCCGCCCGGCCCGGTCGAGCTCGGCGCCGGACTGCTCGGCCAGCTGGCGGCCCAGCGGCGAGGCCTGCACCCCGGCGGCCCAGATCTTGGTGGCCGTGTTGATCCGGCGCACCTGGCCGTCGGCGTCCTTGATCTCGATGCCGTTCTCGTCGACGTCGGTGACCATCGCGCCGAGCTGCACCTCCACGCCGATGTCGCCCAGCTGCCGGCGGGCCCGCCCGCCGAGGCGCTCACCGAAGCTGGGCAACACCATCGGCGCGGCGTCGAGCAGGATGATCCGCGCGCTGGTCGGGTCGATGCGCCGGAAGTCCTTCTTCAGCGTCCGGTGCGCCAGCTCGGCGATCTGCCCGGCCATCTCCACCCCGGTGGGGCCGGCGCCGACGACGACGAAGGTCAGCAGCCGGTCGACCTCGGCCTGGTCGGTGGCCAGCTCGGCGAGCTCGAACGCGCCGAAGATGCGCCCGCGCAGCTCCAGGGCGTCGTCGATGCTCTTCATGCCCGGCGCGAACTCGGCGAACTGGTCATTGCCGAAGTAGGACTGCCCGGCGCCGGCGGCGACGATCAGCTCGTCGTAGGGGTGCACCGTGGTGCGGCCCAGCACGGTCGAGGTGACCGTGCGCGCGGTCAGGTCGATGTCGGCGACCTCGCCGAGCACCACCCGGGCGTTGTCCTGCCGCCGCAGGATCTCCCGGGTGGCCGGGGCGATCTCGCCCTCCGACAGGATCCCGGTGGCCACCTGGTAGAGCAGCGGCTGGAACAGGTGATGGCTGGTCTTGCCGATCAGCGTGACGTCGACCGGCGCCCGCTTGAGCGCCTGGGCGGAGAACAGGCCACCGAACCCGGAGCCGACGATCACCACCCGCGGAGTCGTGGATGTCTGACGCCCGACGCCCGTCATGGTTCCTCCTCACGACGCAGGTGGAACCCGGGCTCCACCGTGCCTGCTGTCTCCCACGAGGCGTCCGCGGCCGCGAACCGACCCCTCACCTCTTGGGCCCCCCACCGCCCGATGGCGCTCCCGGGGAAGACCACCGATCTCGCTTCGGGCCTCGCAGGCTCCCCGGCGGCCGCACCGCCGGGGAGCTCAGCGGTGCTGGAAGGAAGGCTGTCGCTTCTCCACGAACGCGGTCATGCCCTCGCGCTGGTCGCTCATGGCGAACGTGGCGTGGAACAGCCGCCGTTCAAAGTGGACGCCTTCGGCGAGGGTGCTCTCGAAGGCCCGGTTGACGGCCTCCTTGGCCATCATCGCCACCGGCTTCGACATGGACGCGATGGTCGTGGCGACCGCGAGGGCCTCGGTGAGCAGGTCGTCGGCGGGGACGATCCGGGACACGAGGCCCGCGCGCTCGGCCTCCTCCACCGGCATCGTGCGGCCGGTCAGGATCATCTCCATGGCCTTGGCCTTGCCGATGGCTCGCGTCAGTCGCTGCGAGCCCCCGATGCCGGGGATGACGCCGAGTTTGATCTCGGGCTGACCGAAGACCGCGGTGTCCGCGGCGATGAGGACGTCGCACATCATGGCGAGCTCGCACCCGCCGCCGAGGGCGTAACCGGCGACGGCTGCCACCAGCGGGGTTCGCACGCGGCTGAGCTCGTCCCAGGCGGAGAACCAGTTCCCGACGTAGACGTCGGCGAAGGATTGCTGCTGCATCTCCTTGATGTCGGCGCCGGCCGCGAACGCCTTGGCCGAACCGGTCAGGACGATCGCCCCGACGTCGGGATCCCGGTCGAGCTCCCCGAGGGTCGTGCTGACCTCCAGCATCAGCTGGGTGTTGAGCGCGTTGAGCGCCTTCGGTCGATCGAGCGTCACGACGGTCACCCGCCCGTGCCGCTCGACCCGGATGGTCTCCAGCGTGCTCATCGGCTCTCCTCCCGGGCCAGGCTCCCGTCGCGCACGGCGTTGATGACGGTGGAGAAGTCCTCGCCGGCGCGCTCGGTTTCCGCCAGGCGCCGGTAGATGTCTGCCGCGGCACGCCCGAGGACGGCGTCGACCGAGCCGGCGTCCAGCGCGTTCGCCGCGAGTCCCAGGTCCTTGGCCATCAGGGCGACCGCGAAGCCACCCTGGTAGTCCCGGTTGGCCGGGCTGGTTGGGACGGGGCCGGGCACCGGGCAGTTGGTGGTCAGCGCCCAGCACTGCCCGGTCGCCGTGCTGGAGACCTCGAAGAGGGCCTCGTGCGACAGGCCCAGCGCCTCACCGAGGACGAAGGCCTCGCTCACGGCGATCATCGAGATCCCGAGGATCATGTTGTTGCACACCTTGGCCGCCTGCCCCGCGCCCGAGCCGCCGCAGTGCACCACCTTGCGGCCCATCGTCTGCAGCACCGGCTCGACGGCGGCGACATCGGCCGGCTCGCCGCCCACCATGAAGGTGAGGCTCGCGTTCGTGGCACCGATGACGCCGCCGGACACCGGTGCGTCAACGGCCCGGTGCCCGGCTGCCCGGGCCTCCTCGGCCGCCGCCCGGGCATCGGCGACGTCGATCGTCGAGCAGTCGATGAACACGGTGCCGGGCCGGGCCGCGGACAGCACCCCGCCCTCGCCGCGGTAGACCGCCAGGACGTGACGGCCGGCGGGGAGCATGGTGATGACCACGTCCGCGTCACGGGCGGCTTCGGCTGCCGACTCCGCGATCCGGACGCCGCCGTCCCGGGCTGTGGCGACCGCCTCCGGGGACAGGTCGAAGCCGACGATCTCGTGGCCCGCGGCCGCCAGGTTGCCGGCCATCGGGCCGCCCATGTTGCCGAGGCCGATGAAGCCGATCCGCTGCTTCGGTGAAGCGCCGGTCATCGTGCGTCTCCTGTCAGGTCAGGTCGCGGAAGCGACAGTTCGTACTCTTCGAGAGGGGCGAAGTAGGCGTTGACGTCGCCGTCGGACACCTCAGCGAGGCTGGCGGGAAGCCAGAACGGCTTGCGGTCCCGGTCGATCACCTGGGCGCGGATGCCCTCGGGGAAGTCATGGCCGGCCAGGCTGCGGACGGCGATGCGCAGCTCCCGCTCGAGGCTGTCCTCGAGTGCCGGATCGCTTCGCGCCTCCCGGAACGCGCGCAACGTCACCTTGAGGGCGGTCGGCGAGAGTTCCGCCAGTCGACCAGCGGCTGCCTGAGCTGCATTGCCACCGTGCTTGATCAGCCGATCGAGGATCTCTTCGACGGTGTCGGCGCTGTAACAGGAGTCGATCCACGCGCGCTGCCCGGCCAGCGTGCTCTCGTGCGGCACCGGGACGGCAAGCTTGGCGAGCGCCTCGTCAGCGTCGCCGGCCGCCAGAGCGGCCAGCAGATCGGCGCGTCGGTCCCCCGGCACCCAGGAGTCGGCGAACCCGCAGTAGATCGCCTCCACCGCGTCCATTCGGTCGCTCGTGAGCCCGAGGTGGGTACCCAGCTCGCCCGGAGCCCGAGACAGCAGGTAGGTGCCGCCCACGTCGGGGGTGAATCCTATGCCGACCTCGGGCATCGCGATCACCGAGGTCTCGTTGACCACGCGATGACGTGCATGGGCCGAGATCCCGACGCCGCCGCCCATGACGATGCCGTCCATCAGCGCGACAACCGGCTTGGGATAGCGGGCGATCTCGGCGTTGAGCCGGTACTCGTCCGACCAGAAGGCCAGGGACTCCTGGGTCCCGGCGCGCGCGTCGTCGTAGATCGCACGGACGTCGCCGCCGGCGCACAGGCCGCGCTCCCCCGCACCGTCGATGACGACCGTGCGCACAGCATCGTCCTCGCGCCAGCGGCGCAGAGCTGCGTGGATGATCCGCACCATGTCGTGGGAGAGAGCGTTGATCGCCCGGGGGCGGTTCAGCGTCAGATGCCCTATTCCGTCGTACGCGCGAACGAGCACGGGCTCTTCGGCGGCGCTCATGCCGCGCTCCCGAGCAGCGAGCGGCTGATGATCAGCCGCATGATCTCGTTCGTGCCCTCGAGGATCTGATGCACGCGCAGGTCGCGCACGATCTTCTCGATGCCGTATTCGGCCAGGTAGCCGTACCCCCCGTGCAGCTGCAGGGCCTTGTTGGCGACGTCGAAGCAGGCGTCGGTCACGAACTTCTTCGCCATGGCGCAGAGTTCGGGATATCCGGGCTCGCCTCGGTCCAGCGCGTCGGCGGCCCGCCACAGCAGGAGCCGGGCGGCCTCCAGGTCGGTGGCCATGTCGGCGACCTGGAACTGCAGCGCCTGCATCCGCGCCAGGGGCCGGCCGAAGGCCTCTCGCTCCCCGAGGTGCCGGACCGCGGCATCCAGGGCGGCGCGCGCTCCGCCCAGTGAGCTCGCGGCGATGTTGATGCGGCCGCCGTTGAGCCCGGACATCGCGATCCGGAACCCGGATCCCTCCTCACCCAGCCGGCGGCTGGCGGGGACCCGCACGGAGTCGAGGATGACCTGGCGGGTGGGCTGGGCGTTCCAGCCCATCTTGACCTCGTTGGCCCCGAAGGAGACGCCCGGCTGATCCTTCTCCACGATGAACGCAGTGATGCCCCGGGCGCCGTCGTCGCTGGTGCGGGCCATCACGACGTAGACGTCGCTGACGCCCGCGCCGGAGATGAACTGCTTGACCCCCGTCAGCAGGTAGTCGTCGCCGTCGCGGATGGCCCGGGTGCTGAGGGCGGCCGCGTCGGAGCCGGCGTCCGGCTCGGTGAGGCAGTAGCTGCCCAGGAACTCCATCGCGCACAGCCGCGGGAGGTACCGGGCACGTTGGGCGTCGTCGCCGTAGCGGTCGATCATCCAGGCGACCATGTTGTGGATCGAGACGTAGCTGGCGATCGACGGGCATCCGATGGCCAGCGATTCGATGATGAGGGCGGCGTCGAGGCGGGTCAGCCCGGAGCCACCGAACTCCTCGTCCACGTAGATGCCACCCATCCCCAGCTCGGCCGCCTTGCGCAGGACGTCGACCGGGAAGTGCTTGTCGTGGTCCCACTGCACCGCGTGGGGGGCGATGAGCTCGAGGGCGAAGTCGCGAACCGTATCCGCGAGGTCACGCTGGTCTTCGGTGAGGGTGAACATGTCGTCCTGTTCTGCCGTACACGCTCGGTCGAGGTCGTAGCGGCGTCGGCCGCCATCGGGGACTCGCGCCCCCGCTATCAAGAAACTACTAGGACGTCCAACTACTTACTAGGACGTCCTAGTAGTTGTGAGAAAGTGCACTGGCCGCGTCTGATCGACACGACCTTCGACGGGTCGGCGTTCAGGGCCGCGCGGGCGAGAGCTTGACGTTGACCTGCTTGATCTGGGTGAAGGACTCGAGCATCCCCTCGAGCGAGAACTCCCGACCGATCCCGCTGGCCTTGACGCCGCCGTAGGACTGGCCGACGAGCTGGCCGCCGCCCTGGTTGACCTGCACCCAGCCGGACTCGATCCGCTCCGCCGCCGTGAGGGCGCGGTCGAGGTCGTGGCACCACAGGTAGGCGGCCAGGCCGTAGTGGCTGTCGTTCGCCATCGCCAGAACCTCGTCCTCGTCACGCCACGGGATGACGACCAAGACGGGGCCGAAGATCTCCTCCCGGGCGAGTCGCCAACTGTTGTCCGCGCGGGAGAAGACGGTGGGCCCGAGGTAGTAGCCGTTCAGATCCGTCGGAACCTGCGCGGCTCCGTCGAGGGCAGTCACCACGTCCGGCCGGTCGAGGCCTTCGCGGATGTACCCGCACACCTGCTCGTACTGGGTCTGGTTGATGAGCGCGCCCATGTCGGTGCGCTCGTCGAGGGGATCGCCGACGACCAGCCCCTTCAGCTTCGCCACGACACGGTCGAGCACGTCGTCGTAGACGTCTTCGTGGAGGAACAGGCGGGAGCCGGCCGTGCAGCTCTGCCCCTGCCGGGTGAACCGCATCCCGGTGAGGATGCCGTCGACGGTGGCGTCGTCCGCGGCGTCGGGCCAGACGATGGTGGGACTCTTGCCGCCCAGTTCGAGCGAGACGGGAACCAGTCGGTTGCCGGCGGCACTTCCGACGACCCGACCCACACTGGTCGAGCCGGTGAAGCTGACCTTGTCCACCCCGGGGTGGGCGACCAGCGCCGCACCACACTCCTCGCCGTAACCGGTGAGGACATTCACCACCCCTGGCGGCAGGTGCTCCGCGCAGAGCTCCGCGAGCCGGATGACCGTGAGCGGCGCGTCTTCCGCCGCCTTGACGACGATCGTGTTGCCCGCCGCGAGGGCGGCAGGGATCTTCATGCCGGCGATCATGAGTGGCGAGTTCCACGGCAGGATCGCGCCGACGACACCGACCGGTTGGCGAATGCTGTACTGCAGCTGCCCCTCCCCTGCCGGCAGCACGACCCCCTTAACCTCGGTGCTCACCCCACCGAAGTACCGGAACAGGTTGCCCAGCGTCTGGCTCTCCGGCCGCGCCTGGGTCCGCAGCGCGTTGCCGGTATCGGCCGCGGTGAGCAGCGCCAGCTCCTCGGCGTGGGCGAAGATGCTCTCGGCGATCGCCAGCAGGGCCTTCTGCCGCTCGGTGGCCGGCAGGGCGCGCCAGGCCGGCAGCGCGGCACGGGCGGCCGCGACCGCCCGGTCGACGTCCGCCGCGGCCGCTCGCGGCACTCGGCCGAGGAACTTGCCGAGGGCCGAAGGGGAGGTCACCTCCAGCCACTGCCCGCCGACGGCGGCAACGGCCTCACCGTTGATGTGCATGCCGACATCGCCTCGACTGAGGAGCTCGGGCAGTGCCTGGGCCTCGAGGGTCATGGATCCTCCGCTCGCGTGGACGTCTCGCGGCATGACCGCCGTCATGCGTCGCACTGATAATGGGTGTGCCGGAGCACGCAGGCGATGCCCAGTTGCGCATGCATGATGTGCACATGTGCACAGGTCGGAGCATTCGTTGATCGACCCGGGAGACCTGCTCGCCCTCCTCGCCGTGGCGCGGCACCGCACGCACACGAGCGCTGCCGCAGCCCTCGGCGTGAACCACACGACGGTCGCCCGGCGGGTGCGCGCACTGGAACGTGCGGTCGGCGAGCGCCTGCTGGTGAACGCCACCGGGGGCTGGGAGCTGACTGCGCGGGGCCGGGCCGTGCTCGCCGCCGGGGAGGCGGTCGAGGCGGCGATGCAGCTGCTTCCCGGCGGGGCCAGCCCGGC
>JAODNJ010000121.1 GCA_025465155.1 Frankiales bacterium | reverse complement strand
GGCGGGCCATGGTCGACCTGGTGATGGACCTGTTCCTCGAGGCCGGTCGCTGCGACAGCTGACCAGCGAGCCGGCCGACCGCGGAACTCGGGGGCCGCAGGCCCCTGCAGCACAACGCTCGTCCGCAGCGCGACGGCCCCGGCCGAGAGGGGATGTGCCCGTGGACCACGACGACCACCCACGCCGTCCCCACCGCGGCCTGACTGAGTCAGAGGCACCTGTGTCCCCCACACGGCCGCGAGACGCCGGCCCCGTCAATGGGGCCGTGGACACCGCTGGTGGCCAGCGCTACCTTCCGTGCGCGTACGCATGGCCTCATTTGCCTGCCCCCGGCTGCCGAGCAGCCGTGCGGGCGCCGAGGTCTGCCGGTAGCCCGTTCGCGGAGCCGTCGGCCGGGAGTGCGACCTCACGTCCGACCGCTCGCCCCGATGGGAGCTCCCGTGACCACCCTGCTCTCCGCTTCCGACCTTCAGGCCGCGCTCGAACTGCGTGACCTGTCCGACCCCGCCGCCGGCCCGCACGCAATGCAGCTGCTGCTCGATGACGTGCTCACCGCTTTGACCGGCGCCTGGCCATGCGCCCTGGACATGCAACGCCGCCGGCCGCTGGTGAGCGTGGAGGACAACTACGACCGGCTCGGCTACGCACCGGCCGACATCACCCGCGACGCCCGCTACAGCCGCTACGCCACCGAGACGGTGATGCTGCGCAGCCACACCAGCGCCGGTGTTCCACCCGCCCTGCGCGCACTCGCCGGGCGTGCCGGCAAGGATCAGGACGTCGACGTGCTGCTGGCACTGCCCGGGCTGTGCTACCGCAGGGACAGCATCGATCGGCTGCACGTGGGCACTCCGCACCAGGTCGACCTGTGGCGCGTCCGTACCAGCGGCGTCGACCAACGGCGGCAGGGCACCGATGATCTGCGGCAGATGATCGAGCTGCTCGTCGGCACGGTCCTGCCCGGCGCCCGCTGGCGCACCTCGCCTGCCGCCCACTCCTACACCACCCACGGCCTGCAGGTGGACGTGCACACCGCCGCCGGCTGGGTGGAGCTGGCCGAGTGCGGACGGGCGGCCGACCACGTGCTCGCCCGCGCCGGCCGGGATCCTCGGCGCTGCAGCGGCCTCGCCCTGGGGATGGGCCTGGACCGGGCGCTGATGCTGCGCAAGGGCATCGACGACATCCGCCTGCTGCGCTCCCCCGACCCGCGCGTCGCCACCCAACTGCTCGACCTGGCGCCCTGGCGACCGGTGTCGTCCCAGCCGCCGGTGCGCCGCGACCTGTCCATGGTCACCGACTCCCCGGTCGACGCCGAACTGCTCGGCGACACCGTCCGCACCGCGCTCGGCCCGGCCGCCGAGGACCTCGAGTCGGTGACCATCCTGTCCACCACCGGCGACGCCGACCTCCCGGAGTCCGCCCGCCGGCGACTCGGGCTGAGCGCGGACCAGGTCAACGTGCTGCTGCGGCTGATCCTGCGCCCCCCCACGGGCACCTTGACCGACCAGCGCGCCAACCAGTTGCGCGACCAGGTCTACGCGGCTGTCCACCGCGGGCCGCGGCTCGAGTGGGCCACCCGCTCACCAGCCCGCGCCCATCCCGCGGAAGATCGCGACCGCGGTATCAGACCGCCCTCCTACCTCGTCTGACCAGCAGTCCGGGGACACCCAGAGATCGGGTGATCGGAAGAAGGACCGCCCGCTCGTCGGGAGAGGTTCCTGGACATGCGACAAGACGCCAGGAGAAATCGATGAACACCTACGACCCCGCCGAGAGCATCTGCTACGTCCACATGGCCCGCGAGCGGGACCCGTACAGCACCCCGTTGGAGCGCGGTCGCCGGTGCACCCGGCTACCCGCGGGTTACGCGAATCGCGCCGCCCGCACCTGTCTTGCAATGCGTTCAGGCCACTCATCGATAGCCCTCTGAACGGCGTACTCCGGAGACACCCGGCGATCGGCTGGAGATCGCATGGCGACGATGGGCGCGGGTGCGGTCGGACGGACGGCGGCTGCGCGGACCGAAGAGCAGCTCATCTGCGGGCGGCGCCGAGCACACCGCCGCCGCCCGCCACTGCGATCGCGCGGCCAGCTACAGAACGGCGTGGGGCCGGCGATGACGAGTCACCGGCACAGCGGCTTCAGGCGCCCGCAGCCGGACACGGCGAAGCGCACCATGAACAACACGATTGGTGGCGGAGCTGCGCGCCACAATGAGCGCATGGGGACCGGTCCGGCCAGCACCTGGTGGCGGCGCGACTAGGGCGCCGCAGACCTCCACCTGTCCTCGGCCGCCCGCAACGGGCGCCCGTTTTCGCATCGCGGGCACGCCGAGCGTGGCGGGTGACCTCCCATCCTCGCCGGTCAGGAGACCTTCGATGACCACTCGGGTGTTCACCGGGCTCAAGCCCACCGGACAGCTGCAGATCGGAAACTACCTCGGCGCCATCCGCCCGGTACTCGATCTCGCCGACGACCCCGCCAACGAGGTGCTCGTCTGCGTCGTCGACCTGCACGCGCTGACCGTCGACCACGATCCCACCCGGTTGTGGAAGCTCACCTTGGAGCTGGCGGCGACGCTGCTCGCCTGCGGGCTGGACCCGCGCGCCTCGCTGTTCCTCCAGTCCTCCGTGCCGGCCCACACCGAATTGTCCTACCTGCTGGAAAGTACCGCCGCCTACGGCGAGATGACCCGCATGGTGCAGTTCAAGGAGAAGTCGGCCGGCCGCGACTCCGTCCGCCTCTCGCTGCTGACCTACCCCGCGCTCATGGCCGCGGACATCCTCGTGCACCAGACCGAGGTGGTCCCCGTCGGAGACGACCAGCAGCAGCACCTGGAGCTGACCACCACCCTCGCCCGCCGGTTCAACACCCGCTACGGCGAGGTCTTCACCGTCCCCCGCGCCATCACGCCGGTCGAGTCGGCCCGCATCAAGGACCTGCGCGACCCCAGGGCCAAGATGGGCAAGACTGGATCCGACGGAGCCGGGGTCATCTACCTGCGCGATGCCCCCGGCACCATCGTCGCCAAGGTGCGGCGTGCGGTGACCGATCCGGACCCCGTTCTCTCCTACGACCCGACCGCCCGCCCCGGCATCGCCAACCTGGCCGCCCTGCTGGGAGCCCTCACGAGAACTTCCGCTCAGCGCGCACTCCATGGATTGACGGGCGCCGCCGCACTCAAGCAGGCCGTGGCCGACGCCCTGGTGGACACCTTGGCGCCGATCCAGAAGCGTTACGCCGAACTCATCGCCGACCCGGCCGAGCTCCAGCGCCTGCTCCGGCGCGGGCGGGACGCCGTCACGCCGGCCGCGCTGCGCACCGTCACCGCGGCCCGGCACGCGATGGGCCTCCTGGAGGCCGGCTGACCCCCGGAACGGCTTGCGCTGTGCCGGGGCCAACCGGCGGGCTGCCGCGCCGGGGGGAGGACGAGTCCCAGGCAGGCGAGCCCGACGTCAAGGGTCGAGCGTCGCGATGGGCGTCGGACTCGGTGGAGGATCGTGCGATGCGCGTCCTGGTCTCCTTCGCCGGCGGTACCGGGCACTTCCTGCCGACCCTGCCGTACGCCCGGGAGCTGCGCGCCCGCGGGCACGAGGTCCGTTACGCCTGCCAGCCCGCCATGATCGGCGTGGTGCAGGAGGCCGGGTTCCCCGCCGTCGATACCGGCGGCGCAACCCCCCTGCCGCCGGAGGAACGGCGACCGCTGGCGCCGGTGGACCGGGCGCACGAGCGCAGCGGGTGGTCGCGGACTTCTTCATCGCCCGGGTGGCGGTGGAGCGTGCTGCGCAGATCAGCCGGCTGCTCGGCAGCTGGCGGCCCGACCTGTTGCTGCGCGACGAGATGGACGTCGGCGCCGGGGTGGCCGCCGAGGCCGGGGGCGTCCCCTCGGCGGATGTCGTCGTGATCGCCGCCGGCCGCTTCGTCGCCCCCGACCTGGTCCGGGCGCCGCTGGAGGCACTCCGTACCCGGCACGGCCTGCGGACCGGTCCCGCGCACGCCACGTTGCGCGGCAACCTCACCCTCGAACCGGTGCTCCCCGGTCTGCGCGACCCGGCCGACCCGCTGCCGCGCTCCGCGGTCCCCGTCCGGCCCACGATCCTCGACGACGTCGCCGCTCTCCACCGCGAGGCGCGGCCGCGCACTTGCCGCCGGTCGGTCTACCTCACCCTCGGCAGCATCTTCGGCCAGGAGTCCGGCGACCTCTTTCCCCGCGTGCTGGCCGGGCTGCGGGAGCTCGGCATCGACGTGCTGGTCACCGTCGGCCGGGAGCTCGACCCGGCCGAGCTCGGCCCGCAGCCACCGCATATCCGGGTCGAGCGCTTCCTACCCCTGGCAGAGGTGCTGGCCGGGCCGGACCTGGTGATCTGCCACCCCGGCTCGGGCACCGTGGTCGCCACCCTCGCCCTCGAGCTGCCCTCGCTCCTGCTGCCACTGGGCGCCGACCAGCCGTGGACCGCGGACCGCTGCGCCGCGCTCGGCGTCTCCCGGGTACTGGACCCGCTACAATGCGCGCCCGCCGACGTGGCGACCACTGTCCTCGACCTCCTCCAGGACGGTACTACCGACCACCGCCGAAGCCGCGGACCTCCTCGAACATCTCGGAGGAACGGTCGGTTGATCAGCCCGACCGGCGTGCGCGGACGGCGGAGAGGAAGGCCGCGTAGCTCCAGGTCAGGTTCCGGACGCTCTTCTCGTAGCCGGTGCGACCGTCGAACTGCTCGCTGAGCTCGAAGTGGTCGCTGTGGTACACGATCGCGCGCAGCATGCGGTCCCCGGCCTCCCGCAGTGCTGTCGCGGCAATGGCGCGGTCCGTGCCAGCGGTGACGCCCACCTGGTCGAAGAACTCCGCGGACAGGGCGTCGAGCGGCACCCCGCCTTGGCGTACTGCCGCGGCGAGTCGGTGGTAGAGCTCGGCGAAGGCCGCGGTGCACAGCGCCCACGGGTGATCGGTGGGCAGCGGGCCCTGCGGGTCGTCGCTGAAGTCGCCGTCGTAGGTGTCTCCCGGGTACCGCCCCATCAGGGGGCCGAGCTGCAGCTGCGCGTCCGCGGCGTTGATCGGGTACGCGACCGGCGAGGTGGGGTCGGTCCACTGCCGCCGCAGCTGCGCGGCGGTGGCCAGCAACCGCGTGTCGGTGACCGGGACGGCGCCGCACACGGCGGCGAGCACGACGTCGACGTTCGGGTCGTAGCCCTCTCGCACGTTGACCGGCTCCAGGATCGAGACGTAGTGCCGAGCGCCGGGGTCCCAGTGCTGCTCCAAGGCGTCGCGCAGCCATCCGACCGCCTCGTCGATCCGCGACCCGACATCCTGGCCGACGGGCTCGGCCCGCACCTGCTCGAGGAACCGCAGCTGCACCGAGCGGGTGAAGAACGACTGGCCCTCGACCTCCTCCCACAGGTTGACCCGCGGCCGCTGGTAGTTGTCCAGGACGAAGGCGAGATTGCTCCGGAGCAGCCGCCCGGTCACCTCCTGCGCGGAGGCCTCGAGCCGGTCGCGGCAGCGCAGCAGGGCCAGGCCCTGCAGCGCCGGCCCGTCGTGCTGGTGGGACCACTTCGGCCGCGGCCGCCCGTCGATCGTGAAGACGGCGACGGACAGGTCGCCTCCGGAGTTTCCCGAGCAGACGTCGGCGAAGGAGACGTAGTCCTCCAGCAGGTCCGCCCCCAGGGGCAGACCGGCCTCGGCGATCTCCATCGCGGCGATCGCCGCGTCCCGGACCCAGTTGTAGACGTAGTTCTGATCGACGGCTGCTAGGTTCGCCGGAAAGCTGGGCGAGGCGATGATGCACCCCGGCAGCGAGAAGACCGGTCCCGCGGTCCCCTCCCCCGCCACCACGTCCCGTGGGTCGACGAACGTGAACCCGTCGCTGGACACGTTGCGCAACATCAACGGCAGCATGTACGCCGCGACCCGATCCAGGTCCGCCGTCGGAGCCGCAGACTGCACCAGCTCGTACGCGATCCGGGGCATGTCCCCTCCGTCCCCGTCGACTCGCTCGGCAGCCTAGAGGCACCCCGCCTGGGATCGTCGCCTGGATGCACCCGCTGCAGCGGTTCTACGAGAGGCTGACCGGCTCCTCCAGGAACCACTTTGTCCCTGCCCGCACAGGTGGGACATCGCCGTGCCCGGCCGCCGCAGACTGTGCTCATGCAGCTGTTGGGTGTGCGCGCCGTGATGGCGTTCGTGACGGCGCCGCTGGAGGCGGCCGCGTGGTGGTCCTCGCTGACCCAGGCGCCGGTCCAGCAGGCCGGCGCATTCGCCTGGCTCGAACTGCCCGGCGGAACCGAGCTGGGTTTTCATCCCGCCGACGACGAGCGCAACCCGCTCAACGGCAACCCGGTCGTGTACTGGGCCGTTCCCGACCTCGAGTCCGCCCGCGCGGCTCTGCTCGCCGCCGGCGCCGTGCATCATCGCGGCCCGCTCCAGATCGCGCAGGGCCGGCGCATCTCCCAACTGAAGGACCCCGTCGGCATCATCGTCGGTCTCGACGGCCCCTGAGCCCGGTTGATGTGGTGACAGACCGGCCAATCCGAGGCCAGGCGCCGAAACTGCGCCTGCACAAGACCACAGCCGGCTCTGCAGCCACCGAGCCCGCTCCTGCCGACGCAGCAGCCGGCGCCCGACCGAAGCGGACGACCGCCGGCGTGCCCGCAGGAGAGGCACAAGGCGGAGCCGAGGCTGCCGCCGCCGGGGCGAAGAGCATCCGCGCCTGGGCCACGAGTCACGGCATCAAGATCAGTACACGGGGGCGCATCCCGAACGACATTGTCAAGCAGTTCAGAGCTGCGAACGCCGACTGAACTCGCCTTCGGAAGGTCTCCGGAACTTCGACGCGCCGCCGTTCCATTATCTGGGCGGAAAAGGCCCGGGCCTGTCTTGTCGGGGGGCGGCGTCCGCTGCGAGGTTCCGCAGAGTGGCACTGATGATCCCCCGTCGCCACGGCCAGGTCACCTTCCCCGTTCCCTGGTGCAGTCGTGGGATGCATCCTGAACCCACGCGCCCCAGATGCGAGGAGGCCCGTTTGCCGTCCCCGGACCCGTCGCACTCGCCGAGGATGACCTGGCAGACATTGCCGGAGCAGGTGCATCGGTCGATCACCGCCACGATTGGTGCTCCTGTCATCTCGGCAGCGTCCCCGGCGGGTGGCTACACCCCCGGGGCCAAGGCCCGTCTGCTGCTCACCGATGGACGACGATGTTTTGTCAAGGCCGCCTCTGCCGCGTACGGAGAATGGGTCGTCGCCGCCTACCGGCACGAAGCCGCGGTCAACGCCCACCTCCCACCTGCAGTCCCCGCACCGAGGATGTGGGCCCATTCCGACGACGGTGAGTGGATCTGGCTCGTCTTCGACGAGGTCGCCGGTCGGTTCCCGGCGTCATCGTGGTCCGGCGACGACCTGCCCCGGGTCCTGACCGCCCTGGACACAAGCACTGAGGCTCTGACGCCCAATCCGGTCCCCGGCGCCCCGACCGTGCGCGAGGCCTTCGCCCCCGTCCTCGGTGGCGCCTGGAAACGGCTCAGGAACGATCCGGCGCTCGCCGACGCGGATCCCTGGGCGGCCGTGCACCTGCCCGCGCTCACAGCGCTGGAAACCCACTGGGCCGACGGCGTCGACGGGCAGACCCTCCTGCACCTGGACCTACGCCGGGACAACATTCTGCTCACACCCACCGAGGTGATGTTCGTCGACTGGGCATGGCCGGCCGTCGGCGCCCCCTGGCTCGACCTCGTCTGCTTCCTGCCCACCGTGGCTGTCCAGAGCACAGCGTGCGACGTGGACGCAGTCTTTCGGTCCCGCGACGCCGGGCGCACGGCGCGTCCGGAAACCGTCGACGCATTTCTGGCCGCCCTTGCCGGCTACTGGCGCATGAATTCCCTACTCCCACCACCGTCCTACGCCCCCCAGTTGCGGACCGAGCAGAAACTCGCCGCCGACGGCGCGGTCCGCTGGCTGGACACCCGCTTCAGCAGCCGCCGGTGAGAGACGCCGCCACGACGCCACGGTCGCCATCCGAGCTCCAGAGCGCCGCTTCATCACCGACCACCAAAGCGGAAGGCGGCTCCGGCAACGTGTCGAACGACTCCGCGTCGCTGCTGGACACTCGAGCACGGGAAGTGAATCGGCCCGCATCGTCGGCGGGCGTGTAGTGCTCGTTGTCGGTGAATGCGCGGCTCTGCCCGGCCTGGGCCGCGAGTCGACGAAGCGCGGGGAGGTCGTGTCGGAGCAGTGGCGCGTCGCGCCGGACCGCCGAGGTGGCGGGGCGCTGTCGGCCGGCTGCTCGAAGTTCCGCCTAAAGCCCGACACTGCGTCGACCGCAATCGGTCTCCCGCGCGTCGATCCCGGCGCTGGTGAGTGGCCGGGACCTGGAGTCCGCCAACTCCACGCTGGGCTTCGGCGCGAACGCCGCTGAGGCCATCGGCCCGTTGCTGGCCGCCGCGATGGTGCCGCTGCTCGGCGTCCGCGGGGGTACTGCTGGTAGATGCGGCGTCCTTCCTGGTCTCGGCGTGGTTGCTGGTCCGGCTGCCTGCGCTGCCGCCCACGTCCGAGCCCGACGGGAGCTCAGTGCCGCGGCTGCTCGCTCAGGCCAGGGAGGGACTCGGCTACATCTGGTCGGTCCGCCCGGTGCGGATCATCGCGCTCGGGTTCTTCGCCGTGGTCGCCGCCAACGGCATCGACGATGTCGCGCTGCTCATGCTGGCCACCGAGACCCTCGGGGCGGGCGAGTCGGCCGTTGGGCTGCTCCTGGGTGCTGTCGGCATCGGGCTGCTGATCGGCTATGCGCTGCTCACCTGGGCCGGCATCCGGCTGTCCATGGTGGCGTTGCTCGTATCCGGGTTCGCGGTCAGCAGCGTCGGTGACCTGCTCACCGGACTGGCCTGGGCCGTCGCCGCAGCGTTCACGGTGCAGCTGCTGCGTGGCATCGGCATCGCCGCGATCGACGTCGCCAGCAACACGCTGCTGCAACGACTGGTCCCCGACCGGATGCTGGGCCGAGTGTTCGGCAACCTGTACGGCGCGATCGGGGTCGCGGCCGGCATCTCCTACATCGCCGGTGGCCTGCTGCTGGACGCAACGTCCGCACCCACGACGTTCCTCGTCGCCGGCGCAGCGGGCACCCTGGCCGCCATCGCGGTCGCGGTCACCCTTCCTCGCACCGTGCGCGCCGAGCGGTGACTACGCACACGGACGCCCTCCATTGCCGCCGCGGGCTGCACCACGTCTACGGCACTTCCATGAAGTCGCCACAGACGTCCGCAGGACCGCGAGGCTGGCGCGCCGGTCGGGCGCTTGCCGGCGGATCCGTCGAGCGCCAGCGCCTGCGCAGCCTCATCCGCCAGGCGGCCCTCAAAGGATGGCAGGCCATGTTTGCGCCGGTCTCGGCGATGATCACCTACGACCTTCCCCCGACTCCGGAATGGTTTGCAGCGCTCGACTCATGCGCCCAGGGCTGGGATGCCCTGGTGCTGCTACAGGCCAGGAGCGCGGATATTTGCGTGTCAAGGACTGTGTGTCCCCGTGGCACCCGTGTGACACTCGGGGAGCCGGCGTCAGCGCTCCAGCACCGCGGCGAAAAGGGGTTGGCAGGGTGACGTCCCGGAGGGGCACGGGGTACCGGGCACGGTTTGCGGCGGCTTGCCCGGAGGAGCATGGCGATATGGCATCGTGGGCGGACGACAAGGATGAGGAGCGCCGCGACGCGGAGCTACAAGAGATCACGGTCGGAACGCTGGAACCGCACAACGCCCCGATCGCTCTCGCGGCCTACGACCCCGACTGGCCTCGGCTGTTCGACCGCGAGGCCGACCGCCTTCGCTCGGTGCTCGGCAACGAGGCACTGCGCATCGAGCATGTGGGGTCGACCTCGGTTCCCGGCCTGATGGCCAAGCCCATCGTCGACATCCTGCTGGTCGTGCTTAATTCGGCGGACGAGCCGTGCTACGTGCCGCAGCTGCAGGCGGCCGGCTACGTCATGCGGATTCGGGAGCCGGAGTGGTTCGAGCACCGCCTGTTCAGAGGGCCGGACACCGCCATCAACCTGCACGTCTTCAGCTCAGGCGCGGCCGAGGTAGGGCGGATGCTGCGTTTCCGGGACCGGCTGCGCGACGACCAGACCGCGCGGGACCGCTACCAGCGCGCCAAACGCCACCTCGCCCAGCAGACCTGGCGGCATGTGCAGGACTACGCCGATGCCAAGACCGCCGTCATCACCGAGATCCTCGACGGCGCGGACGGCGAACCCATCCCGGGCCTGTAGCCGACGGGTCGTAAGAGGCGCATGCGCCGCGATTGCCAGCACGGCGCTCATCTCATGAACCCCCATGGGCTTCGCTCCGAGGGCGCGTTCGCTCGCCTGTGCGGGCTCGCACCGCTGCCCACCATCGGCATCAGTTCACCGTGGCGCGATCGTGCTGCGAACACGCCTTCAGCAGCGCTGCGGAACGCTATCGCCCCCTGGGCTGGCCGAATGTGGCCTATGCCGGGGAGATCGCCTCTCGCCATCGTCCTGGCCGACCCTTCCGGTCAACTCTCGGGCCTGCACGCCGCCGCTCGTCACTACCCGATCGCCCTGCGGGAGAAGGTGGTGACCAGCACGTTATGGGAGGCGTCGTTCTACATCGACATCGCGCGCAAGGCGGTCGGGCGTGAGAACACCGCGTACGTGGCTGGATGTCTCTTCCGAGCCATCACACTCTGCGCCCACGGATCCACGCCTCCGCGGGGCAGTGGTTGATCAACGAGAAGGGCGCGGTCACCTCGGCGGGCCTGCTGAACGACGCGCCCCTGGCTTCGCACCGCGAGCCCACGCCCTACTCGGAAGCCTGGGTAGGACCGAGGAGGACCTGTCCCGGAGTCTCGACCGTGCCGCCGCCCTTGTTGTGGAGACCGCGGCCTCCTGCCGACATGCGCCCTGAACGACCCCGGATGACCGGTCCGTACGAACCCCTCTGACGACGGCCTGCTGCTACGCCTCGTCCGGCCTGAGACGCTCGTCGGGTGCCAAGTGACGACCCCGTGAGACTGATTCGTTCCGAAGACCTGGCCGCTCAGGTCGGATACGCCTATGCGGCGGTCACCGGAGCTGCTTCCCGGCTGGTAGTGACCGCTGGCGCCTGTCCCCTGGACCGCGGCGGCGCCACGGTCGCCGTCGGTGACGTAGCTGGCCAAGCCGAGCAGGTGATGGCCAACCTACGCACGGCGCTCCAGGCTGCTGGAGCCGACATGTCCGACGTCCTTAAGACCACCGTCTACGTGGCCACTCAGCGCCAGGAGGACCTCCTGGCCGCCTGGAAGGTTCTTCGTCGCCACTTCGGCGATCATGATGTCCCCAGCACGCTCCTCGGGGTCAGTGTGCTCGGCTACCGGAACCAACTCGTCGAGGTCGAGGCCATCGCAGCACTGCCCTGAGCCTGCTGGGCTTGGCCGCCGTTCACTCAAGTGTGGCCGACCTCCGCGCCTCACCAACTCGCGGGACCTGTCCTCGGCGAGGAGTATCCGGCCGAGCTCCCCCTGTCCGCGACGGGAACGCGGCCCGAGCGCAGAACTCCGACGGCCGGTGGCTCACACGCGGCCGAGCATGTGCTGTCCACCTATCGCGGCGCAACCTCCAGACGGCAGCTTTTCCGCCTCCCATCGGAGGCTCAGCCGACGTGCACCGGTGGCCGCCGGTCGTGCCACGGCATGTCCTTCTCCAGGAGAGAGGCGAGTCGGATCAGCCGGTCCTCCCTGCCGAAGGGCGCGACCAACTGGATGCCGATGGGCAACCCGGATTCGCTCTGGGCGAGCGGCAGGCTGATCGCCGGCTCGCCGCTGATGTTAAACGCTGCGGTGAACGGACCGAACTCGAAGATCGACTCCAACCAGGACGAGAGCGTGTGCGAGGGATCGTCATAGCGGAGTGTCCCGTGCGGAATCGGTAGCTGTGCCAGGGTCGGGGTGATGAGGAGGTCGTGGTCGGAGAAGAACGCGCCCGTCGCCCGGCAGATCGTGTTCGCGACGTCGAAGCCGGCCTGCAACTCCAGGACGCTGAGTTGCGCCGCCTCGTCCAGCAGGGCCAGGGACACCGCGGCCAGGTTGTCCTTGCTGGGCGCCTTGGGGGACTTCGCCATCATGCTGGCGAAGAATGCGGTGGACAGCGGCACGTAGGTCCGCAGGACGTCCTCGCCGTGCAGGCTCGGGCCGGCGGGCTCCAGGATGTGCCCCATCCGCTCGAGCCGCCTGGCCAGGGTCTGCACCGCCGCCGAGACCTCGGGCGCGACAGGCACCCCCGACCAGGCCTCCGTCACCAACCCGATGCGCAGCCGGCCCAGGTCTCGGTCCAACTCCTCGACGTAGGGCCGAGGAGGGTCCGGGGCGCCGTACTTCTCACCTAGCGCGTAGCCGGAGACCGCGTCAAGCAGGTGAGCGGTGTCCCGGACGCTTCGCGTCAACACGAACTCATGGCCGAACCCATAGACAGCCTCTCCGACGAAGGGGCCGACCGGGACTCGGCCGCGGGTCGGCTTGAGCCCGATCACACCGCAGCACGAGGCGGGCACCCGTATAGACCCGGCGCCGTCATTGCCGTGCGCCGCCGGAACGGCAGCAGCGGCCACCAGGGCCGCCGCTCCCCCACTCGATCCTCCCGACCCTCGCGCGACGTCCCACGGATTACGCGTGATTCCGTGCAACCTCGACTCGGTCGCGAAGCTGATGGCCATCTCCGGGGCGTTGGTCAGGCCGAGCATCCTCAGTCCTGCCGCTCTGAATCGCTTCGTGACCAGCGCGTCTGCGGGAGCAACCGCCCCTTCGAACAATCTCGTTCCGATGTCGAATGGCACCCCTTGTGCGTAAGGGCCCGCGTTCTTCAAGAGGAATGGAACTCCTGACAACGGGCCGCCCGCCGCCGACTGGAGAGGCGTGTCGAAGAGCGGCATAACGAGGGCGTTGAGCCGGCCGTCGACGGATTCGATCGCCGCTCGCGCGGCGGTCTCGACCTCGGCGGCGCTGACGGCTCCTTCGGTGATCAGCCTGCGCAGCCCCACTGCGTCCTGCGCGGCGTACTCCTGGACGTTCACAGGAACCTCCTGGTGGCCGAGCTCCTGGCGCTTCGGCGGTACGCGACACCGCGCGGCCGCGGGATCACGTCAATCAACTCGGTCGACGGCATGGCGCCGGCAGTCGTGGCGGTACATGCGAGTCCCCCAGGAGGAGGTCCAGGAGCCGAGGAGGCGCAGAACCCGGCCCAGGGAAACCAGAACGCCACCCTCGCACAGTGACAGGGCCGGAGAGATCATTCCTCCGTCGAATGCCGGCGGGCGCGTCATGACATTCAGGGGGCGAGCCCTCCCCGCGAGAGCCAGCAGCTGGGCTCTCGGCAGGTGTCAGGGGGTCCTGGCGGGACGTGTGACAGAACCCAGCGATGTGGTTCCGAACGGGTAACTTGCCCGCTTCGGGAGCCCAGCACCGAGGACGCCCGAAGACCCAGTCCCGGCGGCTCGACGGCGCGCGGCGGCGGTCAGGGCTCTCAATTCCGGTGTCACGCGTGCAGCCCTGTGCCGCCCGGACCGAGGTGGCTCGGCCCTTCTGCTTGTGCAGAGCATCGGCGGTGCCCTTGTGGGCGAGTCCAGTTCAGGCCCTGGTCGGGTCCCACAGCGCGCGGACCCGGTCAGAGACCTCCGTGCCGCGCTGCCGTCCGGAGAGGGCCGCCGGTTCACGGGTGGCGGGATGGAGCGGATTGGTCCCGGCTGCCTGCATGAATGCGTCTCCGCCGTCGACGAGCAGCGCCGCGGTGCGGCGTGCGAGGTAGGCGACCTCCTCCGACGGCGTCGGCGCTTGACCGCCGCTCGCGGGGTTGAAGGGTGCGACGACGAGCACGGCGGCGCAGTCGCTGGCGAGGTCGGCGTTGGCGAGGCTGCGCACGCCGCCGTCGATGAACCTGCGGCTCCCGATGGTCACCGGAGGCCAGAGGCAGGGTACCGCGCAGCTGGCGGCGATGGCGTCAACGAGCTCCACGCCGGCGTCCCTGTCGAAGACGACGGATTCGCCGGAGTCCGCGTCGACCGCGGTGATGAGGAGCGGGCGGGCGGGCCATTCGAGGACGGGGAGGCGGGTGGCGATCCGTTGGCGCCTGGACTCCTCCGCGGGGGCAGGAGTCGACGCCCGGGCCATGGCCCCGATGCGGGCGCGATAGTCCTGCGGGCCGGTCGCTGCCGCCGCGGCGGCGGCCATCGCCTCCATGAACGCCGCGAGGTCGAAGGCAACGGCGACCTCCTCGTCACCCTCCGGCGGGTCGATCTGCCGCTCCACCAGCTCGCCCAGCGGAGTACCGCTCAAGATCTGGGCACCCACCTCGGAGCCGGCTGATGTCCCGATCAGCAGGTCGGCGTCCGTCACGTCTATCCCGCTGCAGGCCAGGCCGTCGAGCAAGCCCAGCTCCCAGGCGATCCCCGCGACCCCTCCTCCGGCGAGTACGAGTGCACGCTTCATGACCGCAGTGTCCGCGGGCCTGCCCCGGCACGACACCACCAGCGGCCGACCACTGGTGGTCCACAACAGAGCCTGACCCTGTTCTCCAGACACGTCGGGTTGGGTGATCATGCCGCGGTCACCGGCGGCGAGCCGTTGTCACTGGCTGCCGCCCTCACGCTGCCGGGAGACTGGACGGCTCGTCGCGCCGGGGGCATCAGGGAGGGGTCCCGGCCCTGGGCCGGAAGGGCGCGCCGTGGCCCGGGACCTCGAGAGTCGCGAGAGCTAGAACCCGCTTCCGGTTCCGCCGCAGCTCCTCCCGATCGTGCGTGTAGGGATCGTCGGCCGCCCCCTCCTCCGTCCACCACAGGTGGGTGAGGGCGGCCACGTCGTCCGCGGTGCCCATGAGCGTCGTGATGTCCTGCGGCGTGTGTCTGGGCGTCGCCAGTAGTCGGGCGGACGAGGTGATATGAACGCCCTCGGCGGGACGTCGGGTGAACAGATCGCCGTCGATGACGGATTGGACGTCGTGCACCGGGACCACCGCGAACGGGACTGCCCCCAGTTCGGTTGACTTACCTGTGAGGCTGCGGCCTCGCGGGAAGGATCACCATCGTGCCTAAGCCGTTCCTGGCGGAGTTCCGTCGTGACGTCATCGCCGTGGCCCGCAAAGGCGAGGCGTCGATCGCCCAGATCGCCCGGGACTTCGGGATCTCTAAGCGTGCCGCCGACGTCCGCCTCCACGCCCGAGGGCAGCGCGTACAGGGCCGCCACGGCGGTCCGCAGCGCGGAGATCGAGCCCAGCGGTCCCAGCTCCACCACGGCGTCAGCGACCGCCGAGAGGGCCGGCCGGACCATCTCGAGGTCCGCGGGGGCGCCACCGGCGAAGACCGTCGGAGCGGGACTGCGCGCGTCGCGGGCGAACCACGCCTCGACCGTCCGCAGGCCCAGAGCCCGGAGCCGATCGGCCGCGGAGCGGACGAACGCGGGACCCGCCAGGGACGCCAGGACGACGACCCCGCCGTCGCGGAGCGTCTCCCCCACCCCACCGCAGTCGAACAGCACCTCCTCCGCGGCGGCCTCGTCGGGGACGTGGACGATCACCAGGTCCGCCGGCTCCGCGGCGTCCGCCGGGATCCGCGCCGGCCGCGGCCCCGCCTGCACGACCTGCGCGACCGCCCAGGCGTCCCGGTCGTGCACCGTGACCCGGAAGCCGCGTTCCAGCAGCCGCCGCGTCGCCGCGCGCCCTCTCGTGCCCAAGCCGATGACACCCACGTGCTGGGTCCGCATGTCCCGCCCCTGTTCCCTCGGTGTCGATGCCGCTGCCTCACTCGATCCGCGACCACGTCGCGGGAGGAGGGGGTACTCAGAAGGAGCGGTCCGCAGGAGGCCTGATACCCGGAGCAGCGAGGACCCCCTCCCCTGGCGCCGACCGCCGTATCTCGCGGCCCCGTCCGCGGCTCTGCCCGGTGTCCGGACACCGGGCCGGGCGATGACAGGTGCCCGGTCCCTCACCACGGTCGGGAGTCGCTGTCATGTGGACCTTCCTGTTCGAGCTCCCCGGCCGCCTCATGGGCGGGGCACGGACCCGCTCCTGGCGTCCGCGCCACGTCGACGTCCATGACTGGCTTTGCCCGTCGTGCGACATCTGGGACGACGAGGCCGGCGACTGACCCGGGGAACGGCTGCTGGGCCTGCGCCCGAGCCGGTCGCGTGGCGGCGCCCAGCGCCCGCCACTCGCTGCGGAGCAGCTCGACGACCAGGCGCACGACCAGGGCCGGGTGGCGGCAGATCGTCAGGTGCCCGGCGCCGGCGACGTGCAGGTTCCGGACGGTGGAGTCCCAGGGCCGCAGTCGCGCGGCCGACGGGGGCACCAACCAGTCGTCGTCCGAGGAGAACGTGATCCAGCGGATGGACCGGTCCGCACGCGGCGGGTCCCAGACGGCGGGTGCGGCGGGGTGCAGCAGTCGGGCGCACCGTCCCGGTACCCAGCGGGCGACCCGCACTCCCAGGTGCGGCGTGGCGATCAGGACCACCGTGGCTGGTCCGGCGACGGACGGGTCGTGCTGCACCGCATGGCGCAGGAAGAGGCCGCCGAGGCTGTGGCCGACGAGGTGGACGCCGGCCGCGCCTGTGCGCTCCAGCGCCACCGCAACCTGCTCATGCACCGCCCGGACCACCTCGGCGGGGTCGCTGCGGAATGAGTTGTAGGACAGCCGGACGACGTACCCGAACCCCATGGCGCGCAGTTCCTGGGCCAGGGGGTCCCACACCCTGTCGGTCCCGGCGAATCCGTGGAGCAGGAGCACCGGCCACCGGGAGCCGTGCTCCGTGGCATCGCGTCCGGCCCACGGACGGGTCCGCGTGATCCTCGGCGCAAGCCTGACGGCGGCCGGCCCGGCGGTGAGGACGTCACCGAGCACGGCCGCCGCCCGCGGGAACACCGCGCGCCGACTCGGGTGGAGGCCTGGTGCGCCGGCCGGCGGGCAGCCGTCGTCCGGACCCGGGATGGGCATCGCCGGCGCGTGCGTCATGCCGGGGTCCTTCCTCACCGGCCGGGTCCAGCGGGGTCCATGGGCGACGGCGGCTGAGGGCCCCGTCAGGCAGCGGGACGCAGACCGTCGTCGGGCGGCGCAGCTTTGGCCGCAGTCCCGTCGTCGAGGACCGGCAGTCGCTGCGCCAGCAGCTCCTGCTGTTCGGACAGCAGCGCCTGGAGCGCCTCGTGGTAGCGGCGCTCCAGGTGGCCGAGCCGGTCGATCTCCGTCCGCAGTCGGTGCGCTTGCTCCGCCAGGGCGCCGACCTCGCGCTCCTGTCGCAGCCGCAACTCGGCGTCGATGCGGCCGCTCTCTGCGTGCGCCGCTGCGACGATCTCCCGGGCTTCGACCTGGGACCGGGCCCGGGTCCGGTCGGCTTCGGCGGTCGCCTCGGCCAAGACCTCCTCCGCCATCTGCTCGGCGCGCACGAGCGTGCGGAGGGCGCGGGCAGCATGGGTGCCATGTCCCTCTCCGGCCGGGTCCGTCGCAAGGTCGGCGGCCGGCGCCTCGAGGGCCGGGGCGGGGTGCGCCTGGCCGAGTTCCGCCTGCAACCGGTCGAGGAAGTCGTCCACTGCCTCGACTCGGTAACCGCGTAACGCGAGGGGGAACGTCTGGGCCGCGATGTCTTCGGGCGTGATGCTCACGGGTGTCCTCTCGGGTTGGGGTCGTCCTGGTTGCGCCAGTGGTCGGGAAGTGCCTCGGTCAGCTGCCTGCCGGGTTTTCGCACTGTGGCCGGCAGGCGCGCTGACCCACCGCGTCGAGGAAGATCTGGACGATCTGGCCCGGGTCGGACGTCCGGTACGTCGCTCCGCCGGTGGCTGCGCTGATGGCCGCCAGTGCCTCGGCGCCGCTGTCGTCGCCGTAGGCGATGGTGATCACCGGCACCGGCGGCCCGGCTGCCTGCTCGCTGCGCAGCCTGGCGAGCAGCTGGTCCAGCCCGATGCCGTCGTCGTCGGTGTCCTCGCCGTCGGTGAGCACGACGACCGCGTTCACCCGTTTCGGGTCCCAGCCCGCTCGGACCGTCCGCACGGCAGCGAGCGTCGTGTCGTAGAGGCCCGTGCCGCCGTCCGGGACCGGGCGCACCCCGGCCATCGCCAGGGCGAGGGCCTTCCGTCCGCTGGGACCGGCGTCGGTGAGCGGTCCGATCGGGACCAGTTCATGGTGGTCGCCTCCTCCGGGGACGTCCTCGGAGAAGGACCACAGACCGACCTCGGTCGTCTCGGGGTACAGCTCCATCCCCGCGGCGGCCGCCCGGAGCGCGAGGTCGAGCCGGGTGCTGGCACCAGCGCCGGGCACCGGGGCGGCCATCGACCCTGAGACATCGACGACGGCGAGGAGGCGGGCGTCGCGGCGTACGGCCTCGAAGGTGTGCAGCAAGGCACCGACGGTCGCCGCGTCCGGCACGGCGACGGCGCTCGGCCGGGTCCCGTCGACACCCCGGTCGGCGGGCAGCCCGTCGCCGGTCCCGTCCGTGCCCCGGAAGCCCGCGGCGCGCAGCACCTGCTGGCCGGCCGGGCTGCTGAGCGCTGCCAGCAGCCGCCGGGCGGTGGCCTCGTGCGGGCCGGTGGCGTGCAGGGTCGTGAAGGGGTAGTCGAAGGGGGTGCCGGCCGCGGTGGGGTACACCGCGGTGACGTCCCGGGCACCCGGTGTCCCTTGCTGGTGGAATACGGCCTGCTCGGGGACGGGCACGGCGGCGTCTGTGGCGGTGTCCAGGACCGACAGGGCGCCGCCCCCGTCCGGGAGGCCGGCGTCCACCCGGGCCGCACGCAGCAGCCGGGCGAGCATCGCTCGCCCGTCAGGGTGCGGTTGCTCGGTCGAGGTCAGCGCAGCGAGAAGACCGACCGTCGACGGGGAGGACACCTCGGGGGGCAGGTGCACGACGACGTGACCGGCGGTGAGCGCCGTCACCTCGTCCTCCCACGGGGCCGCTGCGCCAGGGACGGCGAGCACGAGCGGGCTGGACGCGACGGACTCCTGGCCGACCGGGGCCACGAGCTGCTCGTCGGCGCCGCGTCGCACCCACAGCGAGGAGTCCGGGATCCAGACGTCGGGCGAAGGATCGGACGACTGTCGAAGGGCGGTGAGGACGTCGGACCCGGTCTCCGCGCGCACCCTGACCTGGTCGCATCCGACGGCATCCTGGACGCCGTGGGCGATCCCGGCGACAGCCGGGGCCATGTCCGGGGACGCCACGACCTGCAGCAGCGGCTGGCCGTGGTCGCAGGCGGTCGATGGCTGGACGGCCTGGGCTGCCACGGTCGCCGCGGCGCCCACGGCGAGTGCCGCGCCGGCCGCCAGGGCGCTCCTGCGGAGTCGTCGGGGGCCGGGGTACCGATCGGAGTGTCGGGGTCGAGCGGACATGGGGTTCTCCGACGAGGGCCGGGGGCGAGGGCGCGGGTCCGCCCATCGCCGATGCTGATCAGAGCCAGGCTGCGGGCCGCTGATACCGCGGCCGGCTGTCACACCCGAGGGCGCCTAATCCCCCGGGACGGCCTCCGCCCCTGATCTCCCGGCGCAGCAGCTCGTTCAGCTCGTCGACGTCCGTGACCGTGCCCAGGGGCTCCAACTCCTGACCGGTGCGCACCCGGACCCGGACCTTGTGACGGCGGGGACGAACGACCAAGAACTCCCACTTGCTCGAACAGGGCCGCGTGACCACGAGATGGCCCCCGGGGGCGCCGGAGCCCGAGCACCCTGGCTCGAGGCGGACGACCCGGCCCCGGCGGGCCAGCTCGCACGCCATGTCATCGAGATCCCGCATGGGAGAGACCTACGGGACGGCCGAAAGAGCGTCGGTCACGGCGTCTCTCCATATCTGAGGAGCCGGCGAGCTGGAGTGGCCAGTCCCTCAGCAGGAGGGCCGTCGGCGAGCCGGTGATACGTGCGTATCTGCGCAGGCGTCACGCGCTCCGCCAGACACCCGGACCGCCGATGTCCGGCAGAGCCCACCTCACCGAGGACCGACCATGAGCACTCAGCAGATCGTCAGCCCGAGCTCCTTCCAGCACCTGGACCTGGGGGCGAAGCGCGCGTACCTGAGCGTGCTCTGCGACGTCGTCTGGGACATCGAGACGGAACTCGCCCAGGCCAAGGCCGAGCGCGCCGCGTTGATGAGCAGCCTGCAGGCGGACCTGCACGGCCAAGCCGCCTGACCGGCCACGGTCCGGACGCTGTCGGTGTGCCGGCGACGAGCTGCTCGGACTGAGCGCGACCTCGCCGGAGGGACTCGCCAGCTGGTGGCCACCGTCCTGCCCGTCCCCGACACCGCGGCGGCCCCGGTCGTGGTCGCGCTTCACGAACAGCTGACGACCCGGTGCCGCCCGCGGAGCCGCTGGCGGTCGCACAGCGGCGGATGAGCGGCGAGGGGGACGGGGGCGCAGCGGCCGCCTGCTTGCTGTGCCTGGGGGCGGCCTTCAGGGCACCGTCGAGCCCAGCCGCCGAACGCCCCGACCGTGAGCAGTGACGAGGACCGCAGCCGTATCTGCGTGCCGGGTCCGTGCACTTCTCCCACATGAAGACGTGGCGCATGCCTCGCCACCTGCGGAGCACGAGAGCCGGACCGCGCGACCTGAGGCGCCGGCCGACGGCCCGCCGGGCGCGGGCGCCGGTCGACATCCGGGTCGGCGACGACATCGGGACCTCTGTCCCGCTGGGCGTCCGCGCTCTCTGCCTTCCCGGGCTCCGGACCGCACGCCTGCCCGACACCGCGGTGGCCCGGTGCGAGCGGCCCGTCCCGACCGCGGAGGCGCGACCATCGGTCCCAACGACCCATGCCATGGACCGTGGAGCCTGACCGCGGGAGCCGGAACGCCAAGCAAGTTGCCCCACGGACGTCGGTGAACAGGGCTGGCCGGAGGGCGCCGGTGATCCGGCACATCGACACGCACCTGCTCGAGGCCGAGCGTCACCAAGCGGTGCTCATCGCACTGAACTCCCGGACCGCGACGCGACCTGCTGCTGCTCCTCACGACGACCTTCCGCTGTCCTACGAGGAGATCAGCCAACCCCTCGAACCGTCGGTCGGGAGGATCGGCCAGACCCGGGCACGGGCCCTGGCGCGAATCCGCGGCCACCAGACCGTGCGGGCTGTCGACGGCGCCTGAAAACTGACCCCCTCGCGACGGTCGAAAATTGACCCCCTCCCGAGACCCTGGCTCGAGCCGAGCCGGGGAGGGACGAGGTGTTGTCCGTGGAGGACTGGGCGGAGATCCGCC
>JAODNJ010000106.1 GCA_025465155.1 Frankiales bacterium | reverse complement strand
GCCGACAGCAGCAGTGCGGTGACGCTGCCGGCGCAGAACAGGAGCCCGGCGACGACGAGGACCAGCCGGCGGAAGGCCACCAGGACGACGGCGAGCGCGAGCCCGCTGATCGCCTGGAACAGGAACGCCGGACCGATGAGGTGAATGTGCTTGTACCCGGCCATCCACAGGTGCAGGTGGATGACCGAGGACGCCGCGATCATCGCCGCGCCGACGACGATGCCGCCGACCGCGCCCAGCCGCGCGGCCGGCCGAAGGGAGCGCGGGACGGGGCGCAGCAGGAGCAGCGCGACCCCGGGGGCTCTACTTGTCGCAGCCGTCGCCGTCATCGGGCCCTCCGTTGTTGTCGGCGTCGTGGTCGCCGCCGTTGTTCTGCGGGATGGCGCACGTCGGCGACGGCGCCGAGGAGGAGGGTGTCGACGTCGAGGCGGTGCTGCCCGCGGTCAGCTCCTGGCCTGCTGCGGTGAGGGCGTCCCAGCGGGCGCCGAACGCTTGAAGCCCTTGGCCGCTGGTGCTTCCGGGCGCGCTGTCGTGCGTGAACAGGTACACCGGGTGGCCGGCGTAGGTGAGCTGGGTCGTGCCGTCGGCCCGCCTGGCCTCGCTGACGAGGGACGGCGTCACGCCGGTGCCGACGTGGGGTGACGTGCTCGTGGCGGCGGCCGGGGGCCACGCCGTGGCGCAGGCGCCGGAGCACGCCGAGGTGGTGCCCTGGTCGGCCTCGAAGGCGTAGAGGGTGAAGCCACGACCGTCGGTCAGGATCGTGCCCAAAGACGTACTCCGCAGGGCCAGCGCGGTGCCGCTGGCCGCTGGTGCGGCCCCCGTCGACGGGCTAGGGGAGCTTCCGCCGTATGGACTGCTGCCAGGGTTTGCGGCCGACGGGCTGCAGGCCGCGAGCGTGAGGGCGGCGCCGGCTGCGGCCACGGCGGGCAGCGCGAGGAGCGCGCGGCGCCGACCACGCCGGGTGCGGCCACGACTGGATGTCTGCATGTCAGTTCCTCTCGTTGGTCCGCCGCGGATTGCGACTTCGCAGGGGGCGCCTCCGCCTTGTCGGGCGGTGACGGCGAGATCAGATTCGGCCGGACGGGGATGAGCAGCCGTCGCACGGTTCGAGCGAATCCGCCCCGATCCGAGAGATCGCGCGATCTGCGCAGCGCCGGGGAACGGGCCGGTCTTTGCATCCGCGGGGCGCTATCGGCCGCGCGGTGCGGATCCTTCGCTCGCCCTGCGATGGGAGCGGGGCTCGGCGCCGGGGTCTCGACCGGTAGTGCCTCGCACGATCCGTGCGATGCCCGTTCATCCGCTCCGCCGTGACGCTCGCCGCATGAACCAAGTGACGGGATCGCTGATCCGGCGAGGGCCTGTGGGTGCGTCGTCCGGGGCGACGGCTACCGTGGCCCCCTGCGGCGGGTCGAGACCGACGGGTTGCGGCCCGAGATCCCCTTCGTCCGGGCAATGACCGCCGCCGTTATCGGCTCCGAAGACATCGGTGCCAGGCTCGCCCGGTGCCTGACCGCCGTCGGTCACGTCGCCCGTGTCTCGAACTCCTGCGGGGCGCTTCGCCCATGAGGCAGCGGGCAGGGGGCGTGTACTACGAGTTCCGCATCCGGGGGCTCTTGGGCGAGACGCCGCTCGGCGCATTCCCGGGTCTTCAGGCGGACGTGCAGGGAGGCGAGACCGTGCTCGCCGGGTCGCTGGCCGATCAGTCAGCGTCGCACGGGGTCCTGGCCCAGATCGAGTTGCTCGGCCTGGAGTTGCTCGACGTCCACCGCAGGCGGTCCTGAACGCGTGGCGGGTGCGGCGTGCAATCCCCGGAGATACCGGTGGGTCGAAAACGTGCACGCCTCGACGGGCGAATCCGATCTGACATTTCGGAACGCGGCTCTCAGCGCTGACGCGACGACGGCGTGAGCAGGCCCAGGCCGCGAGCCCGCTCGACGGTCTCGGCGCGCTGGTGCGTTCCGAGCTTCGCGTACAGATGGCGCATGTGTGACTTGACGGTGTGCACCGACAGATAGAGCTCGCCGGCGATCTCGGGTGCGGACAGATGGGTCGGCAGGTAGCGCAGGATGCGCTTTTCGCTGTCGCTGAGCGACTCGGTCAGCGGTACCGATTCGCCCGGCGATGGCGTCGGGCTCCCGCCGGCCAGTCGGTCGAGGATCTCGGCGACCAGGGAGGCGTGCGACGTGTGGTGCCGGGAATGGCGCTCGAGAAGCTCGGGCGTGGGGTCGACGAGGAATGGGTGGAGGATGCCGTCGGGCTCGGCGAGATCCAGGGCGCGCTCGAGGGCGCGCTCGGCGGTCCGGGGTTCGCCGAGCGCTTCGCGCGCGATCGCCTCCAGTAGGAAGGCGTACGACAGCCCGAAGTTGCGCTTCGTCACGGGGGCGGAGCTGTCTAGTACTGGCGCCAGCGCGACGGTCGCGGCCACCGGGTCGCCCTGGGCGAGCCGTAGCGCCGCTAGGGCGGTGTGCAGCTCTCCGGCCTCGCGCTCCTGCGTGCCCATCTCGGCGAAGGCCCGTTCGACCTCGTCGGTCTCGCCCATCCGCACGAGGGTTTGCAGCAGCCACCGTCGCGCGGCGTTGGCGAGTGTGTGAGGTGTGACGAGCCGTGCGGCGAGTCGCTCGGCTGATCGGAGGGCGACCAATGCCTCCTCGTTCCGGCCGCGAGCGATCTCCAGCCCTCCGCGAACGTGATGGAGCAGCAGCCCGGCGGCCGGTTCGACCTCCTCGTGGAGCGTGCGCTCGGCGTGCTCTGTCCACTCCTCCGCTTCGTCGAGTCGTCCCTGGGCGAGCGCCGCAGCGGCGAGCGCCGTGCAGGCGACCCCGGCCATCGGCTGGTCGGTCCAGCCGTTCTGCCGAGCCACCTCGATCGCCTGCCTGCCGTACCGCGCTCCCAGCCGATACGACCGCATGTTCGCGACGTTCGCCGCATGCGCAAGCCCGGTGAACTCGAGAAAGGGTCGCTCGATCAGGCGCGCCAGGGCTACGCCCTGCTCGAGGTGGCGCTCCGCGTC
>JAODNJ010000193.1 GCA_025465155.1 Frankiales bacterium | reverse complement strand
CCACGGTCGGTGCGGTCCGGGGCCGTCGTCCCGACCTGGTGGCGGCCGTCGACGCGCTGCACCCCCTCCTGGCCCAGGCGGCCACGAGGTGGCGACCCGTTTCGAGCAGACCAGCGGGCCGGTCATGGCCAAGGGCGTCGAGGACAGCGCCTACTACCGGTGGGCGCGGTTCGTGGCGCTCAACGAGGTGGGCGGCGACCCGGCGCGCTTCGGCAGCACGGTCGCGGAGTTCCACGAGGCCCAGCGTCACCGGCTCGAGCGGCTGCCGGAGTCGATGACGACGCTGTCCACGCACGACACCAAGCGCAGTGAGGACGTCCGCGCCCGCCTCGCCGTGCTCGCCGAGATCCCGACCGAGTGGGCGTGGCTGGTCCGACGGCTGATGTCGCGGCACCCCCTGGCGGACCGGCCGCTGGCCCACCTGGTGTGGCAGAACCTGGTCGGCGCCTGGCCGCTGTCGCGCGAGCGGGCCCACCAGTACGTGCAGAAGGCGGCCCGCGAGGCCGGCACCTCGACCACCTGGACCGACCCGGTGCAGGAGTTCGAGGAGCAGCTGCACGCTCTGGTCGACGCCGCCTACGACGACCCCGCGACCGCCGCCGAGATCCAGGAGACGGTGGACCGGATCGCGCCCTTCGGCCGGTCCAACTCGCTGACCCAGAAGCTGCTGCAGCTGGCCATGCCCGGAGTGCCCGACGTGTACCAGGGCACCGAGCTGGAGGACCTCTCGCTGGTCGACCCCGACAACCGGCGGCCGGTCGACTACGACCTGCGGCGGCGGATGCTGGCGCGGCTCGACGCCGGCGGGATCCCGGAGGTCGACGACACCGGCGCGGCCAAGCTGCTCGTGGTCTCCCGCACCCTCCGGGCGAGGCGGGACCATCCCGAGTGGTTCCACGGGTACGAGCCGGTGACCGCCACCGGGCCGGGCGCCGACCACGTGGTGGCGTTCGACCGCGGCGGGGGGGTCGCGGTGGCCACCCGGCTGCCCGCCGGCCTGACGGCCGCCGGCGGCTGGGGCGACACCGCCCTCCGGCTGCCGACCGGCGCCTGGCGGGACCTGTTCACCGGGGAGCGGATCGTGTCCGACGCCCTCGGGATCGGTCTCGACGCGCTGTTGCACCGGCTCCCCGTGGCGCTGCTCCACCGGGACTGATGGCCTCCGGACCCGTCACCGCGCTCAGCGGTGACGACCCCGGGCTCAGACGGCGACGACGGGAGCGTCGAGGAGCGGTGTGACCGGGGTGAGATCCCGGTGGGTCACCGCGTCCCGCGTCCGGCGGGCCGTCGTGGCCTCGGGCTCACCGGGATACGCCGGGATGCTGGCCATCTGGACCGCCACGAGGTCGCTGTACGCGTCCTGCCGGAGCCGGGCGATCAGCCGCTGGCTGGCGCTCTTCGCCTTGGCGACCACGGTCGCCGCGGTCAGACCCAGGCCCCCTGCCAGGCCCAGGACGACGTTGAGTGCCGCCGTGCCGTGGTGGGTCGTGAGGAACCACACCAGCACCCCGAGCGCCGCGGCACTGAGCAGGGCGGTGGCCAGCTGCGGCCAGAGCGCCCTGAACGCGTGCCTCGTCGTCCGCCAGCCGCGCAGCACGGCGTACGGCCGCACATACGTCGTCGGGTCGCGACCCAGGACGAGCAGCTCGTACCAGCGTCGCAGTTGCTCGTACAGCTTCGACCGGCTGTCCGGGGCGGCGCGCCACCCCGGGTCCTTGGCGACGGCGCCCCAGGCCTCGATGCTGCCCGCGACGGCGGACGGTGTCAGGGCGTTGACGTGTGCCCCCACCCGCCCGACCAGCCGGGACAGCTCGCGGCGGCGGCCGTCGCCGAGCAGGAACTCCCAGTCCGACGCGACCGTCGTCCCCTCCTGGAGCGAGCCGGGCGCCGGGTCGTCGGGGCCGAGCGCCCAGTAGCACTCGGCGAGGCCCCGGCCCAGGAGGTAGGCGTTGGCGAGCGCATCGGCCCGGGCGGCGAAGCCGTCCTGGATGGCGGCGTCCCAGTCGTGCAGGAGCGCCGCCACGGGCGCCCACGCGTCGTCCCGCTTCTCCGCCTCGGGGCTGGCCCGGTCCACCGCGGACAGCAGGTGACCCTCGGCCTCGAGGGGGGCGACGACGGCAGCCAGCCGCACGGCGAACCGCCCGGAGCCGCTCGTCCCGTCCTGGGCCGTGGGGTCGAACGGCGCGAACGGCTCGGCCGGGTCGAACGGCGCGGCCACGCCGAGCCGCAGTGCGAGGGCGTCCACCGTCTCGCACGTCTGATGGCGGGACTCGGCCTCGCCGCGCTCGGGCCGGAGCGGCAGGGCGTGCGGCGGGTCGACCGGCAGCTGGGTGACCGACGGGCGCGGCCCCTGCCACCAGTACCGCCCCCGCAGCTCGGCCATGTACCAGCCCAGCCGGAGGGCGAGCCGGACGGTGTCGCTGTCGGGAGCGGCGTTCAGCGACTGCGGCCCGTAGACCACCACCGGAGCTGTCATGGCGCCTCCCGCCCGGCCGGACGTGACGACGCCCGTTGTAGACCCGGCGGCCGGCGACGTCGATGGGGACACGCGCGAGGACGGATGACACGCCGGGTGAGGACCCGACGCGCCGGAAGGGCTGCCCATGCAACGACCGGAATGCTTCGCTGCGGCTGCCCGCCCCGCTCCCCCGGTTCCGAGGAGGCCTCGTGCCGATCGACCACGTCGTCGTGCTGTGCCTGGAGAACCGCTCCTTCGACCACATGCTCGGCTACCTCGACCATCCGGACGCGGCCTTCGCGGGGCTCCGCACCGGCGGGCCCTACGAGAACCCGGGGTGGGAGGACGAACCGGCGGTCGCGTCGTCGCCCACGGCCAAGCGGGTCCTCCCCTTCGGGCCGGACCACTCGCACGACGCGGTCATGGAGCAGCTGTCGGTGACAGGTGTCGGCCCGCTCGAGCGGGCCACCAACCAGGGGTTCGTCAGGAGCTACGAGCGGAAGGCCAGGGGGCTCGCCGCACCGCGGTTCGGTGGTCTCGTGGCCCCCCTGCTGCGCCGGCGCTACAGCGCTCCGCCGAAGCCGGGGACGACGGCCTCGGGCCGTGGCCGCCTGGTGATGGAGTGCCAGCCCCCCGACCACGTCCCCGTGCTGAGCGGTCTCGCGCTGGAGTTCGCCGTCTGCGACCACTGGTTCTGCTCGGTCCCCGGCGAGACGTGGCCCAACCGGAACTTCCTGCACGCCGCGACGTCCGACGGCGAGACCAACATCGAGATCCGCCCCTACACCGACTGCACGATCTTCGAGAGGCTCGAGGAGAACGGCCGCGACTGGCGGATCTACCACGACGACACCCCTCAGGTCTGGGCGTTCCCCAAGCTGTGGAACACGCCCGCCCGGCACGCGCGCTGGCACCCCCTGGAGCACTTCGCCAAGGAAGTGGCCAACGGGGAGCTGCCCGCCTACACGTTCATCGAGCCCAACCACCGGCCGCCCTTCCACGTCCTGGACTACGAGCCGCCCCCCGGCGCAGGGCCGGAGCTGGGCAGCAGCCAGCACCCGGAGAACAACCTGGTCTCGAACGACGCGTACGACACGTTCGACGACGAGGCGGTGGACACCGACTTCGCCCGCGGCGAGCGTCTGGTGGCCTGGGTCTACGAGGCCCTCCGCGCGGCGCCGGAGGTGTTCGCGCGGACCATCCTCGTGATCACCTACGACGAGCACGGGGGCCTGTTCGACCACGTGCCCCCGCCGACGGACGTGCCGCCACCTGCCGACCGGCAGAACTGGTGGACCCGCCTGCTGCACTCGGTCTGGCACCGGCAGACCGCGGCGTTCGACTTCAGGATGCTCGGCCCGCGCGTCCCGGCCGTGATCGTCTCGCCCCTCATCCCGGCGGGGACGCTCGACCAGCGGGTGCACGACCACGCCAGCGTCCCGGCGACCCTGCGCGCGCTGTTCGCCCCGCAGGCCGAGAGCCTCACCCACCGCGATGCCTGGTCGCCCCCCTTCCACGACCTCGCCAGCCTGAACGAGCCCCGCACCGACCTGCCCGACCTGTCCGCGCACGCGACCCCGCCCCCGTGGGCGGGCGCGCCGGCGACCCCACCCCCGGCGGCAGCTGCAACGGGGGCCGCGGTCGGCCCGCCGCCTGAGCAGGTCCCGGAGTACTACCGGGAGTTCGTCGAGCTGGCGGACCAGGTGGGCGAGGAGCTGAAGTCCGTCGGCGAACCCGAGCTGGCGGGCGTCCCGACGACCCCGTCAGCGGGCGTGCGGCGGGCCGAGGACGTGACCGAGGCCTTCGCGCAGGCAGCGCACCGGCACCGGCATCCCGAGGAGTCGACCGTGGTGGATCCGGACGACCCGCCGGGCCGCTGACGGTCGGAGGGGTCCGGGCGCCGGGGGCCACGGTTGACGGCACGCGACGTGGGCAGGATGGCTCTGCTCCGTCCGTCCGGCACCTGGAGGCGCCCGCATGTCCGAACCCGTCGAGTTCGCTGTCTGGGCGCCGCTGCCCGGGCGGGTGCGCCTGCAGGTCGACGGCACGGTGCACGACATGCGGCGCGACGACGGCGGCTGGTGGCGGGCCGAGGTCGAGGCCGGCGCCGAGACCGACTACGGCTACCTCCTCGACGACCGTGAGAACCCGCGCCCGGATCCGCGCTCGCGCCGCCAGCCCGACGGCGTGCACGGCCTCTCGCGGCGGTTCGACCCCTCCGCCTACGAGTGGCACGACGGTGCCTGGACCGGCCGGCCGCTGGCCGGCGGCGTCGTCTACGAGCTGCACGTCGGCACCTTCACCCCGGAGGGCACCCTCGACGCCGCCGTCGAGAAGCTCGGGCACCTGGTCGATCTCGGCGTCGACTTCGTCGAGCTGCTGCCGGTCAACGCGTTCAACGGCACGCACAACTGGGGGTACGACGGCGTCGCCTGGTACGCCGTCCAGGAGACCTACGGCGGCCCGGCGGCCTACCAGCGCTTCGTCGACGCCTGCCACCGGCGCGGCCTCGGCGTGATCCAGGACGTGGTCTACAACCACCTCGGCCCGTCCGGGAACTACCTGCCCGAGTTCTTCCCGATCTTCACCGACGGCGGCGCGAACACCTGGGGCAACTCGATCAACCTGTCCGGCCCCGACTCCGACCAGGTCCGGCGCTACGTCATCGACAACGCCCTGATGTGGCTGCGGGACATGCACGTCGACGGGCTGCGCCTCGACGCCGTCCATGCGCTCGTCGACGAGCGCGCGACCCACGTGCTGGAGGAGCTGGCCCAGGAGGTCGACACGCTCTCCGTGGCGGTCGGGCGGCCGTTGACGCTCATCGCGGAGAGCGACCTCAACGACCCGCGGATGGTCACCCCCCGTGTGGCCGGCGGACTGGGGCTGACCGCGCAGTGGAGCGACGACTTCCACCACGCGCTGCACGCGACGCTGACCGGCGAGAGCCAGGGGTACTACGGCGACTTCGCCGAGGCGGGGCTCGCCGGGCTGGCCAAGACGCTCACCGGCGCCTTCTTCCACGACGGTGCCTGGTCGAGCTTCCGCCGGCGGCACCACGGCCGGCCGGTGGACACCGCGCTGCTGCCGGGGTGGAAGTTCCTCGCCTACCTGCAGGATCACGACCAGGTCGGCAACCGCGCCGTCGGCGACCGGATCTCGGCATCGGTCTCCCCCGGGCTGCTGGCCGTGGGGGCGACGCTGGTGCTCACCAGCCCGTTCACGCCGATGCTGTTCATGGGTGAGGAGTGGGGCGCCGGCACGCCGTGGCAGTTCTTCACCAGCCATCCGGAGCCGGAGCTGGGGAAGGCGACGGCCGAGGGGCGCATCGGCGAGTTCGCGGAGCACGGCTGGGACGCCGACGTCGTCCCCGATCCGCAGGACCCGGAGACCTTCACCCGCTCGAAGCTCGACTGGTCGGAGCCGGAGCGGGAGCCGCACCGGCACCTGCTCGACGTGCACCGGACGCTGCTGGCCCTCCGCAGGACGGAGCCCGACCTCGTCGATCCCGATCTCAGCGCCGTGGCGGTGACCTGGGACGACGGCGACCGCTGGCTGGTCGTGCACCGCGGATCGCTGCGGGTGGTGGCGAACCTGGCGGCCGAGCCCCGGGAGATCGACCTCGACAGCGAGGTCGGCGACGTCGTCTTCGCGACCGGCGAACAGCCGTCCCTCGACGGGTCCACGGTGACCCTTCCGGCCGAGAGCGCGGCGGTGCTCAGCACGCGCTGACCGCCGGGCAGCCGCAGGGGCGCGACCTCAGGCGGTGTGCCGGGCCGCGGCGCCCTCGAACTCCTCGACCGCCTGCGCGGTGAGCTCGTCCTCCAGGACGGCCCAGGCGAGGGCCCCACCGAGCGTGAAGTCCGGAACCCCGACGGCGGCCAGGCGGGTGATGTCGTCGGGAGTCCGGAGAGAGGCGGCAAGGATCCGGGTCGGCTCGGTCCCGATCGCCTGCTGCATGGCTATGACCGACTCGACGCCGTTGCGTCCGGCATCGGTCATCCGGCCGACGTAGGGCGCGACCCCCTGGATGCCGCGGTCGCGGGCCATGAGCGCCTGCACCGGGTGGTAGACCGCCGTCAGGAGCACCTGCGCCTCCTCCGTCACGAGGGTGGCGGCCGCGGACAGTCCGGCCGCGGTGGCCGGGACCTTGACCGTCAGCGGGCCGAGCGCGCGCAACTCCTCGGCGCAGCGCAGCATCTCGTCCCGGGTGCGCCCCAGCACCTGCACGTAGACCGCCGGGACGCCCAGGTCGGTCAGCCAGCGGTAGAGGTCCGGCACGTCCCGCGGTCCGAGGGCCGCCCGGTCCAGGATCGTCGGGTTGGTGGTGACTCCGGCGAACACGCCGGAGGCCCACAGGTCGCGGATGACGGTGCGGTCCGCCGAGTCGATGTACAGGGCCACAGGTGTCTCCTCCGTGGGGTCGGGTCCGGGCGGGGCGCCAGGACGGCGATCAGGCGGGATCAGGCGAGATCAGGCGAGGCCGGCCGCGTGGGCGAGCCGCTCGACGGTGCGGACGGTGCGGCGGGTGAGGGCGTGGGAGTCGTCGGCACCGCCGTCGGCATGGCCGTCGCCGCTACGACGCACCCCGGCGGCGAACGCACGGATCTGCTCGGCGTAGTGGTCGCCGGCGACCGTGAGCTCCTTCGTGCCGCCGTCCCGGTGCACGAGCACCGTCCCGACGCCGTCCACGAGATCGGTCCGGAACGCGTCGGTCAGCGTGATCGTGCCGACGGTGCCGACCAGCGTCGCGGTGTTCAGGAACGGTGCGTCGAAGCTGCAGTCGAAGGTGGCGACGACGTCGCCGTACCGGAGTACCCCCGCGGTGCGGGTGTCGACGCCACCCTCCCGGTGGGCGACGGCAGCGACCTCGTCGGGGTCGCCGGCGGCCAGCGCGCCGAAGAGGTCGACGGGGTAGCAGCCGAGATCGAGCAGACATCCACCGCCCAGGTCCCGGCGCATCCGGATGTCCGGCTCCCCGGTGCGGGAAAGGCTGAAGTGCAGGCGGGCGTGCATGGCCACCAGGCGACCCACCGCCCCGGCGGAGAGCAGCTCCCGCACCACCTCGAGCTGGGGATGGTGCCGGTACATGAACGCCTCCGCGAGGTGCACGCCGGAGGCGGCGACCGCGCGGTCGACCTCGGCGAGCTGGGCCACCCCCAGCACGAGCGGCTTCTCGCAGAGGACGTGCTTGCCCGCCCGGGCGGCCGCCACGATCCAGGCGGAGTGCACGGAGTTCGGCAGCGCCAGGTAGACCGCGTCGACCTCCGCGTCGGCCAGCAGGTCCTCGTGCGTGTCGTGGGCCCGCGGGATGCCGAGCTCGCCGGCGTAGGAGCGGGCCCGCCCGCCGGCACTGCTGACCGCGACGACCTCGCCCGCGCCCGACCGCCTGATGGCGGGGATCACCTGCTCGCGGGCGATGCGCGCGGCGCCGAGAATCCCCCAGCGGACGACCGGTTCCATCAACTCTCCTTCACTCTTCTGCCGTGTTCTGTCGTTCCGGGCCTCCGGCCGCCTCGCGAGGATGCTCGGAGCCGTCCCATAACCTGCCGGGGGGCGATCGCGTCAACCGTCCCGACCGGGCCGCCGGACCGAACCGCACCTACCGAGAGGACACCCACCCGATGGGCAGAGTCATCGTCTTCGGCTCGCTGAGTCAGGATCTGCACCTGCACATGGACCGGCACCCTCTGACCGGGGAGACCGTGATGTCGGAGGACATCGAGTACCGGTTCGGGGGCAAGGGAGCCAACCAGGCGGTCGCGGCGGTTCGGGCGGGCGCGGAGTCGATCTTCGTCGGGAAGGTGGGCGACGACCCGCAGGGCCACGAGTACCTCGCCCGCCTGGCGGCGTTCGGTGTGGACACCTCACGGATGGAGGTGGTGGCCGGAGCCCCCACCGGGACCGCGATCATCTACAACGACCGCGACGGGGAGAACATGATCGTCGTCGCTCCCGGCGCGAACCACCGCATGGGTCATGCGGATCTGGACAAGCTGGAGGACCTCCGCCGGGACGACGTCCTGCTGATGCCGCTGGAGCTGCCTCACGACGTCGTGACGGCCGCCGTGCACCGTGCCGCCGAGAGCGGCGCGCGGGTCATCCTCAACCTGGCGCCGTTCGCTCCCCTGCCGCAGGCCGTGCTGGCCCAGTGCGATCCCGTCGTGGTGAACGAGTACGAGGCCGAACTCCTGGAGCGGGCCGGCATCGAGGTGCCGTCCCTCCTCCAGACCCTCGGCACCCGGGGTTCCCGCTGGGGAGAGCTCCAGGTGCCGTCGGTGCCGGTCACAGTCGTCGACACGACCGGTGCCGGTGACGCCTACTGCGGGACCCTCGCCGCCCGGCTCAGCCTCGGGGAATCCCCCGAGGTCGCCATGCGAGCCGCGTCCGAGGCCGCGGCCCGGTGCGTGGAGCACCCGGGGGCGCAACCCCCGCACTCCTGAGCGCCACGGCGGCGCCCGTGCCGGGCACGGGCGCCGCTGAGCGTTCAGGTGGATCCGGGCCGAGCGATCAGCCGAGGATCACTTGTAGAGCATCGGCGTGATCTTGGCGTCGTCGACGTTGGTCTTGTCGTACCAGTACGAGCCGGTGTCGATGACGGCGTCCGTCTTCTCGCCCTTGGCCGCCTTGACCGCCTGGTCGATGGTGCACCGTCCGATGCCCATCGGGTCCTGGGTGATGGCGCCGGCCATGAGGCCGCTCTTGATGGCGTCGATCTGGGCCTGACCGGAGTCGAAGCCGACGATCGTGACGGCGCCCGGCTGCAGCTTCAGCTCCTTGGCCGCGTCGACGATGCCGATGGCCGAACCCTCGTTGGTGCCGTAGAGGCCCTTGAGGTCCGGGTGCGCCGACAGCATCGCCTTGGCGATGTCGGCCGACTTCAGGTGGTCGCCGTCGCCGTACTGGATGTCGACCACCTGGATGTCGGGATAGCTCTTCTTCATCTTCTCGACGAAGCCGTCACGCCGCTCGACGCCGGTGCTGTTGATCTGGCTGTGGCCGACGATGGCGATCTTGCCCTTGCCACCCATCAGCTGGGCCATGTGCTCCGCGGCCAGCGCCCCGGCGGTCTTGCTGTCGGTCTTGCAGATCGACACCGGAACCTTGGAGTTGCATCCGGCGTCGAACTCGACGACCGGGATGCCCGCCTGCTTGGCCGAGTCCAGGAGGGGGACGCAGGCCTCCGGGTCGAGGGCCGCGTAGCCGATGGCGCTCGGCTTGCGGTCGATGGCGGTCTGCAGCATCTGCAGCTGCGCGTCGACCTCGGTCTCCGCCGCGGGACCGTCGAAGGTCATGGAGACGCCGAGCGCCTTGGCCTTCTCCTGGGCGCCGGACTTGACGGCCTGCCAGAACTGGTGCTGGAAGCCCTTCGAGACCAGCGCGATGTTCATCTTGCCGCTGTCACCGCCGGAGCCGCCGCCACTGCTGCTGGCACAGGCGCTGAGAGCCATCACGGCGACGGCCGAGACCAGCACCGCCGCCTTCTTGAAACCGTTCACTGATACATCCGCTCCTTGGAGTGCTCGGCCCAGGCAGCACTGACTGGCCGGACTGCCCGCCTGCCGAAAGATGGTGTTCTCCGTGCCCGCGATGGCGCGGGCCGGCTGGTCTGCGGGAACTCTCGCTACACGCGCCCACCACCCTCGGCGCGCCGCTTGCGCAGGTTGTCGGCGAATACGGCCACGAGGACCACCAGGCCGACCACCACGGTCTGCCACTCCGGCTGGATCGCCATGATCCGCAGGCCGTTGATGAGCACGCTCATGATCAGCGCGCCGATGAGCGTGCCGAGGATGGACCCGCGACCGCCGAGCAGGGAGGTGCCGCCGATGATCACTGCGGCGATCGCCTGGAGCTCGTACCCCACACCGAGCTGTGGCTGGGCGGAGTTGAGCCGCGAGGCCAGGACCACGCCGGCGATCCCGGTCGCCACGCCGGCGAGGGTGTAGATCGCCAGGACCCACCGGCGGGTGTTGATGCCGGAGAGCCGCGTCGCTTCCTCGTTGCTGCCGATCGCGTAGGTCATCCGGCCGAGAATGGTCTTGCGCAGGATGACGCCGCCCACGATCGCGAGGCCGAACAGGATGAGGACGGCGTTCGGGATCCGCGGGAGGATGTTTCCCAGCGAGATGGAGGAAAAGCCCTCCACCTTCGAGAAGTAGATCGGCTTGACCCCGGACAGGACCAGCGCCAGTCCCTGCGCGACCAGCATCATCGCGAGGGTGGCGATGAACGGCGGAAGTCGCAGGTAGGCCACGTTGAAGCCGTTGATGGCGCCGATCAGTGCCCCGGCCGCGATGCCGCCGAGGACCCCCAGGGAAAGGGGCAGCCCCACCTTGGTCAGGAGCAGCCCGGTGATCACCGAGCACAGCGTCATGGCCGTGCCCAGCGAGAGGTCGATGCCACCCGTGATGATCACGAAGGTGGTGCCGACCGCCAGGATTCCGATGACGGCGGTGGACAGCAGGATGGAACTCAGGTTGCTGACGGTCAGGAAGTTCGCGCCGGCGATCGAGAAGAAGATCAGCAGCGCGATGAGCGTCCCGAAGGCGAGCAACTGCTGCAGCCCCTGACCGAGCGCGGCGAACCTCCCCCGGCCGCCCGTCGCGGGAGCTTCGACCGGGGCCCGCGGGGCCTCGGTGGTCGGGGAAGTTGCCAGCTCGTCTGCCTTTGATTGGGTCATGCCGCTTCAACCTCGATGTTCTGAGTGGCCAGTTTCATGATGGTTTCCTGGTCAGCCCCGTCGCCGTTGAGCGTCCCGGTGACGCGACCCTCGGACATGACGACGATCCGGTCGGACAGCCGGAGGACCTCCGGCAGCTCGGACGAGATCATGATGATCGCCTTGCCCTGGGTGGCCAGTTCGTGGAGCAGCTTGTAGATCTCCTCCTTGGCCCCCACATCGATGCCGCGGGTCGGCTCGTCGAAGATCAGCACGTCGCAGTTCCTCGCCAACCACTTGGCGATGACGACCTTCTGCTGATTGCCGCCCGAGAGGTTCTTCACGGTCGACCGGCTGGACGGCGTCTTGATCCGCAGGGACTGGATGAAGCGGTCCGCGACCTTCCGCGTCCGGCCCTGGCGGAGGACCCCGAGCGGGCCGCGACTGTCGCGCAACGAGGCCATCGCGACGTTGAACGCCACGTCCTGCTCCAGCATCAGGCCGTGCCGCTTGCGGTCCTCCGGCAGGTAACCGATCCCGTGCTTGACCGCCACGTCGGGGCCGGTGATCCGGACCTCCCGGCCGTTCACCACGACCGCCCCCGCGCTCATCGGGTCCGCTCCGATGATCGCTCGGGCGGTCTCCGTCCGGCCGGCGCCGATCAGTCCGGCGAAGCCGAGGATCTCGCCCCGGTGCAGTTCGAAGGACACGTCCTGCAGCAGGGCCTTGGTGGACAGCCCCCGCACGGCGAAGACCACCTCGCGCTCCGCGGTGCCCTCCAGGCGGGCCTCCCACTTCGCCGAGAGCTCTCGGCCCACCATCATGGCGATGATGTCGCCGTCCTCCACCTCCTCCATGGGGCGGGTACCGACGTACTGGCCGTCCCGGAGGACGGTGACGCGGTCGGCGATCTGCCGCAGCTCCTCCATGCGGTGGGAGATGTAGACGATCCCGACGCCCCGGTCGCGCAGCGACCGGATGAGGCGGAACAACACCTCGGTCTCGGAGAGGCTGATCGCGGACGTCGGCTCGTCCATGATGAGGATCTTGGTGCGCTCGAACGACAGCGCCTTGGCGATCTCCACCATCTGCTGCTGGGCGACGGTCAGCTCGCCCACGAGGCGCTTGGGCGAGAGGTGGATGCCGAGGTCGTCGAGCAGCTCCCGCGTCCTGCGGTTGAGCTTCGCCTCCTGCAGCCAGGGGCCCGTCCGCGGCTCGCGACCGATGTAGATGTTCTGCGCCACCGTCAGGTGGGGCATCAGGTTCATCTCCTGGTGGATGATGCTGATGCCGAGGTCCTGGGCGGCCTTGGGGCCGGCGATGTCGACCTCGTCGCCGTCGATGAGGATCCGGCCCGAGTCCATCCGGTAGATGCCCGAGAGGATCTTCATCAGCGTGGACTTGCCGGCGCCGTTCTCCCCCACGAGGGCCAGCACCTCGCCGCGGTCGAGCTCGAGGTGGACGTCGTCAAGGGCCTGGACTCCCGGGAATCCCTTGCTGATGCCCTCCACTTTGAGGACCTGAGTCACGTGCTCACCTACCTGGACGAGTGACCTGTGGGACGGGTGCGGGATCGCGTGTCACACGACCCCCTTGCGGAGCAGGTAACAGCTGTAGGGGACGGTCTCCCCCGTCTGCACGAAGGCGAATGCCGGCTTGGCCAGCTCGTAGAAGGCGAAGCGTTCGACGGAGGCGATGCGCACGTCGCGCCCTTCGGCGGCGTCGGCCGCTTCCTGCAGCGCCGCCGTGGCCGGGGTGATCTCCTCCGGGGAGCCGTCGATCTCCATCCGGTGCACTGCCGCCTCCACGAAACCGTCCAGCGGATAGACGCTCAGCAACGCCGCGGCCGCGGCCGCGGTGTCGACCCCCCTGAAATCGATTACAGGAGCCGCATAACGATAGGCGGGGAAGTTGCGGTCCACCAGCCCCAACACGTCACCGTGTCCCATCCGGTCGAGCAACGACAACAGCGACCCCGTCAGGAGCGGGTCGACGTTCTTCAGCATGGTCGTCTCCGGGTCGGGTCGCGAGCGGGCGGGGTCGAGGTCGGGTCAGGCGCGGGGATAGCCGGAGTGGTCGGGGTTCGCCCGGGCGCGCCAGCTTCCGTTCGCATCCGCGACCACCAGCGTCGCCATGCCGCCGGCGCGGCGGATGAGCTCATAGTCCTGCCCCGCGTCCGCTCCGTAGCAGAACATCGTGACGAACGGCGTGTCACCCACGTTCACGCTTCGGTGCACCCAGTGCCCAGGGACGTGCACGGCCTCCCCCGGGTGGAGCGGGAGCGCCTCGCTGCGGCCGCCGAGGGTCTCCAGGAGCATCACGCCCGTGCCGGCGAGGCAGTAGTAGAGCTCCGCGCGATCGGCCTTGGCGTGGAGGTGCCCGCGGGTGACGGCGAACTCGTCGCCGTAGCGCCCGGGATACAGGGTGCTGGTTCCGATGATCAGCGCGCCCTCGCCGCCCACGTTGCGGTGTTCCTCGACCCGGTAGACCACGGCGCCGGCCCCCCGTTCCGCAAGCGTCCGGCGGTACGCGTCGTCGTCCCGGTAGACGCCCGCCATGTCTCCCAGCCGCTTCTCGTAGCCGGACGTGGCCCCCGTCATGACGCCGTCCGCGCCGAGCGCGAGCAGCCCGGGATCCGGCAGCGTGGCGGTCATGCGGCGTCCTCCTCCTGGTCCGGTGGAGGCTCAACGTAGAGCCCGGCGCCTGTCATGACAAGTCCTTGACAGCCTGTCATGTCAAGAGCCAGAGTGATCGCTCCGGCAACCAGCACCGACCCAGCCACGGGGGCATGAACGGCACTCATGATCGTCGCGCATGACCTCGGGACCACCGGGGACAAGGCATCCCTCCACGACGAGGGCGGCGCCACGCTGGCCACCGTCACGGTCGACTACCCCACGCGGTTCGACGTCGGCGGTATCGCCGAACAGGACCCGGAGCACTGGTGGGATGCGATGGGCACCGCCACCCGCCGGCTGCTGGACCTCGCGGGCGTCCCGGGCTCGGCCGTCGACGGCGTGGGCCTGTCCGGCCAGATGATGGGCGCGGTCTTCCTCGGCGCGGACCACCACCCGGTCCGGCCCGCGATGATCTGGGCCGACCACCGCAGCGCGGCCCAGGCCGACCATCTGCTCGCCGAGATCGGGCAGGAGCAGGCGTACCGGCGGCTGGGTCACCGCATCCACCCGACCTACACGCTGCCGAAGATGATGTGGGTCCGCGACCACGAGCCCGACGGGTGGGCCCGGACGCGGCACGTCTGCGTCGCCAAGGACTTCGTCGTCCAGCGCCTCACCGGAACCCTCGTCACGGACCCGTCGGACGCCTCGGGCACCGATGCCTACGACCAGCTCGGGGGGAACTGGTCGGAGCTGCTGCTCGGGGCGGCGGGCATCGATCCCGCCCTGCTGCCGCCGATCGTCGACTCCACCACCGTGGCAGGGGGCCTGACGGCCGCGGCGGCCGAGCACACGGGCCTGCCGGCGGGCACGCCGGTGGTCCTGGGCGGTGGCGACGGTCCGATGGCGGCCGTCGGAGCGGGCGTCCTCACGCCGGAGGACGGCGCGTACGTCTGTCTGGGTTCCTCCTCGTGGATCTCGGCCGCCTCGACCGCCCCGCTGCACGACCCCCCCATGCGCTCGATGACCTTCAACCACGTCGTCCCCGGCTACTTCGTGCCGACGGCGACGATGCAGGCCGGAGGCGCGAGCCTCAGCTGGGTGATGGGCATCCTCGGGGTGGCGGGTTCGGCCTACGAGTCGCTGCTGCGGGAGGCCGCCAAGGCATCAGCGGCGGACGAGGGGCTGTTCTTCCTGCCGTACCTGCTCGGGGAGCGGTCCCCGCACTGGAACGCGGCAGCGGCCGGTGCCTTCGCCGGCCTGCAACGCCATCACGGCCCCGGTCATCTGGTGCGGGCAGTGCTCGAGGGCGTGGCGTTCAACCTCCGGACCTGCATCGCGGCGTTCACGGAGAACGGCATCCCGGTCGACCGCGTCGATGTGATCGGCGGCGGCGCCACCAGCGATGTGTGGCTGCAGGTGCTGGCCGACGTGTGGCAGGTCCCGGTCCGGCGGCGCTCGATCGTCGCCGAGGCCAACAGCCTCGGCGCCGCCGTCACGGCGTCGGTGGGCCTGGGTCTGGTCGCCGACTTCGGTGTGGCCCGCTCGCTGTCGACGACGACGGCCGAGTTCGTCCCGGACACCGGTCTCGGCCCGGTGCGGCGCGCGCAGCACGAGGTCTTCGTCGAGGCCTACGACCGGCTGGAACCCTGGTTCGACCACCGGCTGGTGTCCCGGTGACCGGCACCGTCGTCGTCACCTCCCGGTCGTTCTCCAGCGGTAGCGTCGACCTGGTCCAGCGACTGGAGCAGGCCGGCCTGGCCGTCGTCCGGGGCTCCGTCACCCACGACCTCGATGCCCTGCGGCCGGTGCTGCAGGATGCGGTCGCGTGGATCGCCGGCACGGCACCGGTGACCACCCAGCACCTGCAGGCCGCCCCGCGGCTGCGGGTGATCGCCCGGTACGGCACCGGAGTCGACGCGGTGGACCTCGCCGCCGCGGCGCAGGCCCACGTGACGGTGACCAACACGCCGGGGGCCAACAGCGAGGCCGTCGCCGAGCACGCCATCGCGCTCCTCTTCGCCGTCCTGCGCGGAGTCGCGGCCGGCGACCGCCGGGTGCGGTGTTCCGACTGGAGCGTCCGGCGCGGCCGTCAGCTGTCCGGGTCGGTCGCCGGAGTGGTCGGCTTCGGCCGGATCGGCCGCGCCGTCACCAGGAGGCTCGTGGCCCTGGGCTGCGAGGTCCTGGTGCACGACCCCTATGTGCCCGACGACGACGTGCTCGCGGCCGGCGCCGGACCGGCACGCCTGCAGCAGGTGTGCGCGGAGGCCCAGGTCGTGTCACTGCACGCGCCCGGCGGGGGGCAGGTGGTCGACGCCACCTGGCTGTCCCGCTGCTCGCCGGGACAGGTCCTCGTGAACACCGCCCGGGCCGACCTCGTCGACGAAACCGCCGTTGCCGCGGCGCTCGCCGACGGCCGCCTGGCGGGGTACGCGGCCGACACCCTCGCCGGCGAGGGGGACGGCGCAGACGCCTCGCCGCTGCTCGCCGACGACCTCGCCGAGCGTGTGGTGATCACCCCGCACCTGGGCGCGCAGACCGGTGAGGCGGTCGACCTGATGGGCACCCTCGCCGTCGCGGACGTCCTCGCTGTTCTCGGCGGTCGCCGGCCCGCCCACGCCGTAGGCACGCCCTCAGGAGATCCCCGGTGAACCCCCGCCGCCGCATGCGCTTCGTCGGCGTGAGCACCGCGTCGTCGTCGATCATGCGCGTGTTCCCGCTCTGGTCGGAGCTCCTCGGGCTCGACGCCGACCTCGTGGGTCTCGACATCCCCCTCGGCGCACCGCCGGAGTACTACCGGAAGGCGGTCGCGGAGATGCAGGGCGACCCGACCTGCGCCGGCGCCCTGGTGACCACCCACAAGATCGCACTGTTCGATGCCGCGCGGGACATGTTCGACCACCTGGACGAGTTCGCCGCGGGCGTCGGGGAGATCTCGTCGATCTCGGTACGCGAGGGGGAGACCTCCGGCGCCGCGAAGGACCCGATCACCGCGGGTCTGGCGCTCGAGGAGGTCCTGGCCGACGACCACTTCGCCGGTGGAGCGGAGGTCCTGTGCCTGGGCGCCGGAGGGGCGGGAACCGCGATCGGCTGGTACCTCGGCCGGCGCGCCGACACCCCTGCCCGCATGACGTTCGTGGACGTCGATCCCGACCGACTGCGGCACCTGCGAGAGGTCGTGCACGCGCACGCCCCCGACGCGGAACTGCGGATCCTCCCGGCAGCAGAGGCCGACGTCACGGCGGCGCTCGCCGCACTGCCGGCGGGCAGTCTCGTCATCAACGCCACGGGCCTGGGGAAGGACCGCCCGGGCTCGCCGCTGCCCGCATCGACGCCCTTTCCGGAGCGGGCCGTCGTCTGGGAACTGAACTACCGGGGCTCGCTGGAGTTCCTCGCGCAGGCCCGCGAGCAGGCCGGCGATCGGCAGCTGACCGTCGTCGACGGGTGGCGCTACTTCATCCACGGCTGGTCGCAGGTCATCGCCGAGGTCTTCGGGATCCCCATGGACCCCGCGCGCGTGGCGCGCCTGGCAGAGGCGGCGGAGAGCGTCCGATGAGCCCCCGGATCCGCACGGTCCTGGGGGACATCGACCCGGGCGAACTCGGCGCGACCGATTACCACGAGCACCTCTTCCAGGTCTCGCCCCTGCTCCCCGGTGACGAGCTCGACGACGAGCCGGCGAGCGGCCGCGAAGCCGAGCAGCTGCGCCGGGCCGGTGCGGCCGCGATGGTCGAGGCCACGCCTACCGGGCTCGGCCGCCGGCCCGAGGCCGTCGCGCGGGTGTCGGCGAGGACCGGGCTGCGGATCGTCCACGTCACCGGAGCGCACCGTGAGGCTCACTACGCCGCGGAGGACCCGTTGCTCGGTGAGTCCGTCGAGGACCTGGTCCGCCGCTTCTCCGAGGACCTCTTCTCCGGCATGGACGGCACGGACGTCCGGGCCGGGGCGCTCAAGGCCGGCGCCGGGTTCTGGTCGCTGACCGCGTTCGAGCGCCGGGCGCTGACCGCCGTCGCCCAGGTCGCCGCCGAGTCGGGAGCGCCCGTGATGGTCCACCTCGAGCACGGCAGCGCCGCCCACGAGGTGCTCGACCTGCTGGCCGCGGAGGGCTGCCCGGAGAGCCGGGTGGCGCTCGCCCACGTCGACCGCAACCCCGACCCGGGACTCCACCTGGAGCTCGCCACCCGCGGCGCCTACCTCGGCTACGACGGCGCGGCGCGGCACCAGCGGTGGCCGGACTCCGTCCTGGTCGACTGCCTCTCCGCGGTCGTCGAGGGCGGCGGCGGTGCACGGGTGCTGCTGGGCGGCGACGTGGCGCGGCGGACCCGGTACGTGGCCTACGGCGGGATGCCGGGCCTGGCCTATCTGTTCGACCGCTTCGTCCCGCGGGTGCGTCACGCCGTCGATGACGACGCCGTCGATGCGATCCTCGTCGCCAATCCGGCCCGCTGGCTGAGCTGGGAGCCGACGGCATGAGCGGCAGGCACCGCTCCCCCACCAGCCCGCACCGGGAGGACCAGCAATGACCACGGACATCCCCGTCCTGCGCACCGGCGCGGACCTCCTGGCGATCAGCCCGGTCATCCCGGTGGTCGTCGTGGACAGCGTGGCGGACGCGGTCCCGCTGGCGCGGGCCCTCGCGCGCGGCGGTGTGCCGATCATGGAGATCACGTTGCGCACGGAGGTGGGGCTGGCGGCGATCGAACGGGTCGCGGCCGAGGTTCCGGAGACGACGGTCGGAGCCGGGACCGTCACCACGCCGGAGCAGGCCGCGGCGGCGCGGCGGGCCGGCGCCCAGTTCATCGTGACGCCGGGGGCCACCGCCGGCCTCCTCGACGCCGTCCTGGACACCGGCCTGCCGCTGCTCGCGGGAGCCAGCACGCTCACCGAGATCCTCCGCCTGCGCGAGCACGGGCAGCAGGCGGTGAAGTTCTTCCCGGCCGAGGCCTCGGGCGGGACGGCCTACCTCTCGGCGGTCGCCGGGCCCCTTCCGGACGTCCGCTTCTGTCCCACCGGTGGCATCGGCCCGGCGAACGTGGCCGAGTACCTGGCCCTGCCGAACGTGGGCTGCGTCGGCGGCTCGTGGCTGACCCCAGGCGCGGCGATCGGCGCCGGCGACTGGACGGCGATCGAGCGCCTGGCCGCCGCGGCGTCCATGCTGGGGCTGCCGGGATGAGCACGGCCACCGGTCGGACCCGGGCCGCGGAGCGCCGCGGGATCGACAAGAGATCGGCGATCCCCTTCTACCAGCAGCTCAAGGAGATCCTGCGGGCCGACATCGAGGCGCGCGGGCTGCGCCCCGGTGACCGCCTCCCCGGGGACCACGAGCTCTGCGACCAGTACGGCGTCTCCCGGCCCGTCGTCCGGCAGGCCCTGTCGGAGCTGCAGTACGAGGGGGTCCTGCAGCGGTTCAAGGGCCGGGGGACCTTCGTGGTTCCCCAGCGGACGTCGCAGAGCCTGGTCCAGTCGCTGACCGGCCTCCACGACGACGTCACCAGCATGGGGCGCACGCTGCGCAGCGAGGTGCGGACGCTGAAGGTGACGGCCGCCGACAGCGACGTGGCGGCGCGGCTGGAGGTCGAGCCCGGGGCCGCGGTCGTCGCCATCGAGCGCCTGCGCTTCATCGACGACGAGCCCTGGGTGTTCGCGGCCGGCCACGTCCCCGCCGGGCTGGCCCCCGATCTGGTGGACCAGGACCTGCGGGAACAGTCCCTGTACGCACTGCTGGAACGCCGGTACGGACTCCGGCTGGTGCGCAGCCACCGGACCGTCGAGGCGCACGGCGCGAGCGGCCGGCTGGCGCGGGACCTCGGCATCCCGCAGAACGCGCCGGTGCTCAAGCTGACCAGCGTCAGCTACGACGCCGAGAACCAGCCCGTCGAGACGTTCGTCGCCTATCACCGCGGCGACCGCTCCCGGTTCGAGGTGGACCTGCAGCGCTCCTCCGCCGGACTACCGGCGCTGCCCACCGTCCGGCCGGTCTGAGCGCGGTCAGCCGATCCCGTAGACCCTGCGTGCCGTGGCACCCATGATCGAGCGCTGCTCGTCGGCCGACAGCTCACCGATCAGTTCGGCCAGCACCTCGTAGGTGGGCCGGTAGCCACCGTCCGGCGTCGTCATGGGCCAGTCGCTGCCGTACATGAGCCGGTCGGCACCGAACAGGTGCAGAGCGGCGTCCCAGGCAGGGCGCAGCGCCTGCACCGTGTAGGGCATGCCGGGCATCCGCAGCCCCGACACCTTGGCGACGGCGTTGGGGCTCTGGGCAACGCGGTGCATCTGCTCGAGCCAGGTGCCGAACTCCGGCCGTCCGCGCGGCGGCTTGGCCAGGTGGTCCACGACCACGACCAGGTGGGGCAGGTCCTCGGCGAGCCGGCCGACCTGTTCCAGGTGCCGCGGCCAGGCGTCGGGGACGTCGAGCGGCAGCCCGGCGCCGGCGAGCAGCCGCAGGGACCGCCGCACCGGGGCGCTGTCGAGGAAGTCCGCGCGGGGATCGTTGTGCACCAGGTGCCGCACGCCCCGGAAGCGGGGGTGCCGGGAGAGCTCCTCCAGGGACGCCGCCGCGGCATCCGGGTCCGCCAGGGGGAGCCAGCCCACGACGGCGGCGACCCACTCGTGGCCGTCGGCGACCGCGAGCAGGTAACGGGTCTCCGCGGTGGAGTCCTCGGCCTGCACGAGGACCGCGCCGCGCATCCCGCTGGCCGCCAGTTCCCGGCCGGCCTGCTCGGGCGTGAAGGTCGTGTGGAGTACGCCGTGCTCCGGCCCGAGCCAGGGGTACCGGTTCACGTCGAGGTCCCAGACATGCAGGTGCGCGTCGATCGCCTCTCCCCCGGCCACGGCCGGCGGGTCCGGAGCGACCGGGTCGGTTCCGGTCACGGCAGCAGCCCCCGCTCCTCGAGCGCCGTCCAGAACTCCTCCGGGATCGACGCGTGCATCCGCTCGACGTTCTGCCGGATCTCGTCGGGGCTTCCTGCGCCCACGACCACGCTGGCCACGCCGGGCCTGCGCAGGCCGAACTGCAGGGCCGCGGCAGGCAGCTCGACGCCCAGCTCGCGGCACGCGCGGGCCAGCTCGCGTGCCCTCCGGAGCTTGTCGACCGGCGCCTTCCGGTACTCGTACGTCGAGTCCTCCCCCGGCTCCGGCCTGGCGAGCAGTCCGGAGTTGAAGACGGCGGCGTTCACGACGGCGACCCCGCGCTCCTCGCACAGCGGCAGCACGGCCTCGCGGGCCGGCGCCTCCAGCAGGGTGTACCGGCCGGCCAGCATCACCAGGTCGATGGCGTCCGTCCGCACCGCGCGCGCCACGACGTCGAGGTCGGAGCTGCCCACGCCGATGGCCCGGACGAGGCCCTCGTCGCGCATCCGTGACAGTGCCGCGACCCCCGTGTCGACCGCGTGGGCGACCTCGGAGTCGCACCGCTCGACGTCGTGCAGGTACAGCACGTCGACGCGGTCGAGCCCGAGCCGGACGAGGGAGTCCTCGAGGCTCCGGCGGATGCCGGTCTCGGAGAAGTCCCACCGGCGCCGGTGGTCGGCCGAGACCTCGAACAGGTCGTCGTCCCGCCGGTGCGCCCCTGCAGGATCCGGGATCAGGATGCGCCCCACCTTGGTGGAGACGACGACCTCGTCGCGGGGGCGCGACCGCAGCATCTCGCCGAGCCGCCGCTCGGCGAGGCCGAGCCCGTAGTGGGGGGCCGTGTCGAAGTAGCGGATCCCCGCGTCCCACGCGGCGTCCAGGATCTCCCGGGCCGCGTCGTCGTCGATCGCGCGGTAGAGGTTGCCCGCGTGCGCCGTGCCGTACCCGAGCCGTCCCAGGTCCGGCCCCTTCGACGCCGACCCGGTCATCAGCCGGCGAAGAGGTGCTGCTCGATGGAGGCAGCGAGCATCTCGGTCCCGGCGCCCGGAGCGGTGGGCGGCCGGTAGCGCCCGTTCCGGACGTCGATCGGCGTCACGAAGTGCTCGTGCAGGTGGTCGACGAACTCGAGGTAGCGGCCCTCCACCGACGCGGAGACGGCGACGAAGTCGAACATCGACAGGTGCTGCACGGCCTCGCACAACCCGACCCCGCCCGCGTGCGGGCAGACGCGGACGCCGAACCGGGCCGCCAGGAGGAGGTTGGCGATGTTCTCGTTGACGCCGGCGACCCGCGTGGCATCGATCTGCAGGACCTCGACCGCCCTGGCCTGGAGCAGCTGCTTGGCGATGACCCGGTTGGCCATGTGCTCACCGGTGGCCACGGGAACCGGCGCGACCGCCCGCGCGATCCGCGCGTGCCCGAGCACGTCGTCCGGGCTGGTCGGCTCCTCCACCCAGGCGAGGTCGAACTGCGCCAGCTTGCCGGTCCAGGCGATCGCCTCGTCGACGTCCCAACGCTGGTTGGCGTCGACGGCGATCCGGATGTCCGGCCCCACGGCCTCCCGGGCCAGGCGCAGCCGCCGGACGTCCTCGTCCAGGTCGCTGCCGACCTTGAGCTTGATCTGCTGGAAGCCCTCCGCGACCGCCTCCCGTGACAGCCGCACGAGCTTGTCGTCGTCGTAGCCGAGCCAGCCGGGGGTCGTCGTGTAGGCCGGGAAGCCGTTCTCCTCGAGCCAGCGACGCCGTTCCTGACGGCCGGGCTCGGCCGCCTCCAGGATCTCCAGGGCCGCCTGCGGCGTCAGCGCGTCGGTCAGGTACCGGAAGTCGACGAGGTCGACCAGCTCGGCCGGGGCCATCTCGCTGAGCAGCAGCCAGAGGGGCTTGTCGGCCCGCTTGGCCTTGAGGTCCCACAGGGCGTTCACCACCGCGCCGATCGCCATGTGGATGACGCCCTTCTCGGGGCCGAGCCACCGCAGCTGCGAGTCGTGCACGAGCCGCCGCCACGTGCGGCCCATGTCGGCGAGCAACGGCTCGAGCTCCTCGCCACGCAGCTGCTCGGCGACGGCCCGCACCGCGGCCAGCTGCACGTCGTTGCCGCGGCCGATGGTGAACACGAATCCGTGGCCGCTGTCGCCGGCGTCGCTGCGCAGCCGCAGGTATGCGGCCGAGTAGTCCGGGTCCGGGTTCATCGCGTCCGACCCGTCGAGGAACCGGGATGTCGGGAACCGGACGTCGAACGTGTCGAGGCCCTCGATGAGGCTCACGGGCGTCCTTCCTCGTGGCCGGACGGACCGGGCCGGGCCCGATGCCTCCGGCGAATGGTCAGGAGGGGAGCTGGACGGCGGCCATGCCACCGTCCACGGCCAGCGACGTCCCGGTGACGGCGCCGCTGGCGGGCGAGGCCAGGTAGACGATCGCCTGCGCAACGTCCTGCGCCTCGACCAGCCGGCCGGTGGGCTGCCGCGCCGAGAGCCGGGAGAGTTCCCTCTCCGGGTCGTCGGTCGCGGCGAGCAGGCGCTGCACCCAGGGCGTGTTGGCGGTCCCCGGACTGACGCAGTTCACCCGGATCCCCTCGCGGACATGGTCGGCGGCCATGGCGCGGGTCAGCGCGAGGACCGCTCCCTTGCTGGCCGAGTAGACCGCCCGCCTCGGCAGGCCGACGAATGCGGCGACCGAGCAGGTGTTCACGATCGCGGGGGCAGTGGAACGACGCAGGTGGGGAAGCGCCGCGGCCGACATCCGCGCGATGCCGACGACGTTGACGTCGAGCACCCGGTGCCACTCGTCGTCGTCGTTGTCGGCCACGGTGCCCTGGGCACCGATCCCCGCGTTGTTCACCAGCACGTCGATCCCGCCCAGGTCACGAGCGATGGCCTCGACCGTGCGGACGACGCCGGCGCTGTCGGTGACGTCGCACGCGTACGGGCGCAGCGGATCGGGGACGCCTGCGGTGTCCCGGTCGACGGCCGCGACCGTCGCTCCGCGCCGCGCCAATTCCTGCGCGGTCGCCAGCCCGATCCCCGAGGCGGCGCCGGTGACGACCGCTACCCGCCCCTGGAGATCGCCCTGCTGCTGATCGCCCGTCGTGCTCGTCTTCTCGCTCACGCCTGCCTCATCACCTGTCGCTGACGGCCCAGCCCGTCGATCTCCAACTCCACCGCGTCACCGGGACGCAGATAGGG
>JAODNJ010000097.1 GCA_025465155.1 Frankiales bacterium | reverse complement strand
TGCCCGGCCCGGAAGGGGAAGTCGATCCGCACGTGGACGCAGCCGTCGCCGAAGTGCCCGTAGGGAACCCCCGACAGGCCGTGCGCGGCGAGCAGTGCCTCGAAGCCGCGCAGGTACTTCCCCAGCTGTTCCGGAGGCACGGCGGCGTCCTCCCATCCGGCGTGCGCCGGCTGTCCCTCGGAGGTCCGGGCGGCCAGCCCCGCGCCGTCCTCGCGGATCCGCCAGAGGGCGGCGGCCTCGCCCGCATCGGTGACCACGAGGGTGTCCAGCGCGCCGGAATCGGCGACGACGGCCCGGGCTTTGGCCTCGATCTCGGCGGTGCTCTCACCGGTCACCTCGACGATCAGCCAGCCCTCCCCTCGCGGGAGATCGGGGACGACGGCGGCCGGCACGTCCCGCAGCCGCTGCACGATGCGGGCGTCGAGGCCCTCGACCGCCGTCGGCTCGTGTGGGAGCAGGGCGGGGGTGGCGTCGGCCGCCTCGGCCATCGACGGGTAGCCGAGGACCACCAGGCCCCGGTACGCCGGTTCGGGGACGAGCCGCACGGTGGCACCCAGGACGAGCGCGAGCGTCCCCTCGCTGCCCACCAGCGCGCGGGCGACGTCGAAGCCGCGCTCGGGCAGCAGGTGCTCGAGCGAGTAGCCGGACACCTGGCGGCCGAAGCGGCCGAACTCCGTCCGGATCGTGGCCAGCTCGCCGCCGACCAGCCGGCGCAGGTCCTCGAGCACGCCCGCCGACCTGGCGGACATGGCCATGTCCGTCCCGAGGGTGAGCCGCGCGCCTCCGCCGGTGACGACGTCGAGGGCGACCACGTTGTCCGACGTGCGGCCGTAGCCGAGAGCCCTGGAGCCGCAGGCGTTGTTGCCGATCATGCCGCCGACCGTGCAGCGGTTGTGGGTGCTCGGATCCGGGCCGAAACGCAGGCCGGCCGGTCGGGCAGCGGCCTGCAGGGCGGCCTGCACGACGCCCGGATCGACCTCCGCCGTCCGCCCCTCGGCGTCGATGCTCCGCACCCGCGACAGGTGGCGGCTGGTGTCGACGACCACGCCGGGGCCGACGGCGTTCCCCGCGATCGAGGTGCCCGCGCCGCGCATGGTCAGCGGCACGGCCTGCTCCCGGCACACGGCCAGCGTCGCGACGATCTCGTCGGGGTGCCGCGGCCGCACGACCACGCGCGGCAGCACCCGGTAGAGCGACGCGTCCGAGGAGTACAGCGCCCGCGTCAGCCCGGAACAGTCGACGTCGGGCACGCCGGCCCGCCGCAGCGCCTCGACCAGCCCGTCGTCGGCCGGGCGGGTGGGGGAGGGCGCGGTCACCACAGGCTGATCGAGCGGCGGAAGATGCCTGCGACGTCGTCCTCGGAGACGTCCTTGGGGGCGGTGGCGAGCAGCCGCTGCTGCTTCATCGTGCCGTCGACGAGGTCGGGGATGTCGCCCTCTCCGTAGCCCACGGCCCCGATGCCGTTGGGGATGTCGATGTCGCGCATCAGCGCGGTCAGCACGGCGGGCAGGAACTCCGCGGCGTCGTCCGGCTCCCCGGCGCGCGGGTCGAGCAGCCGCGCGGCGCGCAGGTGCCGCTCGGGCGCGGCGTCGAAGGTGAACCGGAAAGCCTCCGGCGCGGTCAGGGCGACCGACATCCCGTGCGGAACCATCGGCTCGTCGGGTGGGTAGTCCTTGGGGTGGAAGTCCTTGACCCGGCCGGCGATCGGGTAGGCGTTGGCGTGCGGGATGTGCACGCCGGCGTTGCCGAAGCCCATGCCGGCGAAGGTCGCGGCCAGCGCCATCGCGCCTCGGGCGTCCGTGTCCGCGCCGTCGCGGACCGCCGTCCGGAAGCTCGTGGCGAGCAGGCTCAGCGCCTTCTCCGACCACATGTCGGAGATCGGGTTCGCGCCGCAGTAGGGCACCCGCTGCTCGGGCCGCTTGCGCTCGAAGGTGGTGTAGCCCCGCGCCGTGTAGCTCTCCAGCGCGTGGCAGAGGATGTCCATCCCCGAGGCGGCGGTGACGCCGGGCGGCTGGGTGAGCGTCAGCGACGGGTCGATGACCGCCATCGTCGGGCGCAGCCGGGGAGAGCTGATCCCGGTCTTGACCTTGAGCGAGAGGACGTCGAGCACGCAGATCGTCGTGCTCTCCGATCCGGTCCCGGTCGTCGTGGGGACGGCGATCAGCGGGTGCAGCGGTTCGGCGGGGTCCTGACCCCCGCCGACCGGCCTGTTCACGTAGTCCATCAGCTCACCCGGGTTGGTGATCATCAGGTCGATGGCCTTGGCGCTGTCGATGCTGGAGCCCCCGCCGACGGCGACGATCGCGTCCCAGGGCCCGTTCTCGCGGGCCCAGCCGACCGCGAGCTCCAGGCTCTCGTCGGTCGGCTCGACGTGCACCTCGTCGAAGACGTGTGCCTCGATGCCGAACGCGGCCATCTGGTCGGCCACCCGCCGCGGGGTCCCGGTGGCGGCGAGCCCCGGGTCGGTGACCACGAGGACCCGCGTCGCCCCGATCCGGCTCAGGTCGTAGCCGATCTCGTCGGCCGCTCCGGCACCGAACTTCAGCTGGGGCGCGCCGTAGGTGAAAACGCTCTCGGGGTGGGCGGGCTGGTACACGGCCATGCGCCGAGTCTGCTGCGCGGTCGGGCGGTGGGCCAGCCCGGCCCCGGGTCATTCGGTGGGCGGCTCGTCCCGGCCGGACTCCTCCGCCTCGTCGGCTTCCTCCCTGGTCCTGTGCACCGCGCCGTCGGCATGCTCCGGCGGCCCGTACACGGTGTAGAGGATCAGCGGGTTGTCGCCGGTGTTGACGAAGTTGTGCTTTCGTCCGGCCGGCACCACCACGAGGTCGCCCTGGGCGACCTTGCGCTTCTCGCCGGAGACCATCGCCTCCCCGGTACCGCTCACGAAGGTGAGGATCTGGTCGGTGTCCTCGTGGACCTCCTCGCCGATCTCACCACCGGGCGGGATGGTCATGATCACGAGCTGGGTGTTCTTCCCGGTCCAGAGGACACGGCGGAAATCGGGGCTCTGCTCGGCGACGGTGGCGATCGTGACATGCGTCATGGACGCCATGGGCGTACTCCTCTCCTGCGTGTGCGCCCGGCCGCATGCCGGCCCGGCGGTGATCACGACTGCCCTTGCCCTTCCCCACCGCGGACTAGTCCTCGAGTGGCCATGCAGGTCGCCGGCGCCCACAGGATCCGCTCGCGGCACGAGGCGGCCGGCGGCACGTCGCCGCGGGGCGGGGACGCGTGTGCACGGCCGGATCTGGGCACAGATCGGCGGTGAACAATCTTTCTGTCGGGCAGGATCGCCGACCTGTACCCGTCCGCACCATCCTCGCGACCATCGGCCTGGTCCTGGCGACGGTCGTCCTCATCGAGATCGTGCGGATGTCCCGGCAGGTGCTGACCTGGATG
>JAODNJ010000085.1 GCA_025465155.1 Frankiales bacterium | reverse complement strand
CCAGCTCCGGCGCCACGGTGGGGACGTCGTTGACCACCCGCGAGACCGTCTTGATGCCGACCCCGGCGAGCGCGGCGACGTCGCGCATCGTGGGACGGTCACGGTGCTGGACGACGTCCAGTTCCACGGCTCCTCCCGCTCTCCTGGTGGGTTCGACCGCGGCGCCCGCCGGACGGAACTATGCACGTCCCGCGCCGACGGGCTCCCTCCAGGTCAGTGAGATGCCGCGGTTCGTTCGTGGGCGCCGCGGGTCTGGTCCAGCGTCGTGGCCCCCGTCATGATGGCGACCGCCTCCGCGGGCGTGTGGGAGGTGGGGGTGATCACCCCGGCGCTGCGGCCCAGCCGCTGGATCTGGATCCGGTCTGCCACCTCGAACACGTTGGGCATGTTGTGGCTGATCAGGATCACGCCGAGGCCGCGTTCCCGAAGGTCCCGGACCAGGCCCAGCACCTGGCCCGTCTCGCGGACGCCGAGCGCGGCGGTGGGCTCGTCGAGGATCACCACCTTGCCCCCGAACGCCGCGGCGCGGGCGACCGCGACGGCCTGCCGCTGGCCGCCGGAGAGGGTCTCGACGGCCTGGTTGATGTTCTGCAGCGTGCTGATGCCGAGGTCATCGATGTGCTGCTTGGCCTGCTTGCGCATCCCGCCGGAGTCCAGCATCCGGAAGACCGAGCCGAGGATGCCCGCCCGCCGTTGCTCGCGGGCCAGGAAGAGGTTGCTCGCGATGTCGAGGGCGGGGGCGACGGCCAGGGTCTGGTAGACGGTCTCGATTCCCGCCGCCCGCGCGTCCTGCGTGCTGGCGAAGCTGACCGGGGTGCCCTCCAGGAGCAGCTCGCCGGCGTCAGGGATCATGGCGCCCGACAGGCACTTGATCAGGGTCGACTTGCCGGCTCCGTTGTCGCCGATGATGGCCAGGACCTCGCCGGCATTGAGGGTGAGGTCCACGCCGGCCAGGCCGACGACGTGGCCGAAGGTCTTGACGAGACCGTGGGCCTCGAGCACGGGCTGGGTCATGACTTCACCTTCCGGATCCACTGGTCGGCGGCGACGGCGGCGATCACGAGGACCCCGACGGCCAGCACCTGGTACTGGGGGTCCACGCCGATCAGGGCGAGACCGTTGTCGAAGACCTGGACGATGAGCGCGCCGATGAGCGAGCCCACGACCGCGCCGCGGCCGCCGAAGAGGCTCGTCCCGCCGATGACGACGGCGGTGATGCTCTCCAGGTTCAAATTGATGCCCGCATTGGGGTCGGCGCCCGAGATCCGGCCGACCAGGATCCACGCGGCGATGCCCACGACCGCCCCGGCGACGACGTAGGCCGACAGCAGCACGCGGGTGGTGCGAATGCCTGCCAGGCGGGCGGCCTCCGGGTCGTCGCCGGTGGCGTAGAGGTGGCGCCCCCAGGCCGTCTGGCGCAGGGCGTAGGCGAAGCCGAGGTAGAGCACCAGCATGAGCAGCACGCCGACGGTGAGGTGGAAGCGGCCCAGGCTGATGGTCGTGCCGGTGAAGGTCAGGAAGCCGCTCGGCTCGAGGGTGATGGTCTGGCCCTGGGCGTAGATCAGGGTGAGCGCGGTGAAGATCGACAGCGTGCCCAGCGTGACGATGAACGGAGGCAGCTTCAGCCTGGTCACCAGCAGGCCGTTGAGGAGACCGGCCACCATCGCGATCAGGAAGCCGACCACGAAGGCCAGGAATCCGGGCATGCCGGCGTTGGCGGCGAGCTTCGCCATCACCAGGCTGGACAGCACCATGACCGCGCCGATGGACAGGTCGATGCCGGCGGTCAGGATGATCAGGGTCTGCCCCACCGCGAGGGAGCCGACGACGGCTGCCTGCTGAAGGATGATCGAGAGGTTCTCCGGCGCCGCGAACCGGGAGTTCGCGAGGCTGAAGACGACGGCGGCCAACACCAGGACGATCAGCGGGCTGAGCGCCGGCAGCCGGTGGAGGACGTCGTGTACGCGGCGGGCAGGGGTCTGGCGGGGCCGGAGGATCTCCTCGGCGGTCCCGGGTGCCTCGAGAATGTCAGTGGACATGGAACGGTGCCTTTCCTCGCGAGCGGTCGGCCGTCGGTGAGGGTCGTAGCGGGGCGGTCACCGCCGGTGCACACCTGGAGACATGCACCGGCGGGACCTGTCGGAGGGCGGGAGCGTCAGCTTCCCCAGCAGGCCTTGGCAGCCTGGTCGGTCGTCTGGCTGTCCACCCCCGTGATGGGGTTGGCGGTGACCAGCGCCGTGCCGGTGTCGATGAAGTCCTTGCCGCTGGGCAGCGTGGGCTTGCTGCCGCCGCGGGCGAGGTCGGCGATCGCCTTGACGCCCTTGGCCGCCATCTGGCCGGGGTACTGGGCGGAGTCGGCCGCGATCTTCCCCTGCTTGAGCAGCCCATTCACGTACTTGCAGCTGCCGTCGATCGTCAGGACCAGGACGTTGTTCTTGCCGGCCGCCTGCAGCGCCTGCAGCGCGCCCTCGGCGGCGGGCTCGTTGATCGTGTAGACGACGTTGATGTCGCTGTTGGCCGAGAGGCAGTTCTCCATGCCCGTCTTGCCGCCGGGGATGGCCCCCTGGGTCGGCTGGTGGCAGGCGACCGTGTACGCGCCGCCCTTGCCGCCGGTGTAGTTGCCGGACTTGGCCTCCTGGCCGTTCTGGCTCTTGCTGCCCGGGTCGATCCCCATGCCCTCGAGGAAGCCGTGGTCGCGGTTGATGTCCACGGACACGACCTGGTTGTTGAACAGGTCGAGCATCGCGATGACGGCCTTGGCGCCGTTGAGCTTGGCCGCGCCGTACTGGCCGATCAGCTTGCCGGCCTGCTCGTTGTCCGTGGCGTAGGTGACGTCGACGGTGCTCGCCGGGTTGGGCACCGTGTCGAGGGCGGTCACGAGCAGGCCGGCCTGCTTGGCCTTGCGCAGCTCGGTGTTCACGGCATCGCCGTTGGTGGTGATGAGGATGCCCTTGTCACCGCGGGAGATCGCGTTGTCGATCGCGCTGATCTGGCTCTGGGTGTCACCGTCGGTCTTCCCCGCGGCCACGGTGAGGGTGACGTTGTCCTTCGCCGCCTCCGTCTTCGCGTCGTTCTCCATCGAGACGAAGTAGGGGTTCGACAGCGTCTTCAGGATGAGGCTGACCCC
>JAODNJ010000075.1 GCA_025465155.1 Frankiales bacterium | reverse complement strand
TCGGTGGCGGCGAGCACACGCTGCACCTCGTCGAGGCCCGCGACGAAGACGCGATACGTCAGCGCCTCACCGACGACCCCTGGGCGCGCGCCGAACTACTCGAGATCGGTTCTGTTCGTCCGTGGGCGCTATGGCTGGACTTTCGAATCGACGCGACGAGGCGCTGAACCCCTGCGGCCGGCTTGCCGTCGAACCGCAGTCGAAAGGGCCGCGGAGAGGAGGCCTGTGAATGCGCCCGACCGTCATCACACCTTCCCCGTAAGGGGGGCCGGCGTTCAGTCGGGCCAGCCGACGGCGGTGAGGTCGATCCGCCCGTCGCGCACCGGCACGCCCTCGCCGGACAGCAGCTGGAGCTGACGCACCCGCACCTGTTCGGCCGCGGTGCCGTCGGCCCGCAGGACGCGGTACCACGGCACCGCGCCGCCGCCGGAGGACAGCGCCCGCGCGACCCGCCGGGGGCCGACGCCGACCAGGCGGCCGATGGCGCCGTAGGTGCTCACCCGGCCGGGTGGGATGCGCTCCACGGCGTCGTAGACCGCCTCGTCGACGTCGGCCGCTTCCACGGTGGTCAGGAAGGCCGGCGGCCGAACCGGGCCAGCAGCCGCTGCTGAGGCGTCGCGGCCGCCGAGACGTCCAGCGGCGGGTCGTAGAGCTCGGGAACCCCGTCCTCGGGGAGCCGCTCCGCGAAGACGAGTGCCGCGGTCACCAGTTCACCGTCGAGCTCGGTGTCGCCGCCGGTCGCGACGGCCAGATCCCAGCCGTGCACGGTCAGCTCGGCGGTCAGCTGCTCGATGTACTCGCCGGCGGGCGTCGGGCCCCGGGACAGGTGCACGGTCCGCCGCAGTGCGTCGTCCTCCGCGAAGGCTCCGAGCGCCGCGTCCGCCGCGGACTCCCAGCCGGTGAAGGGATCGTCGCCGAGCAGGTCGGTCGTCTCGTCCGGGAACCGGCCTTCCAGGGCGTCGGCCGGTTCCCCGGCCAGCAGGGGCGGCACTTCGAGGGCCTGGAGGACCAGGTGGGCGACCAGGTCGGCCACCGTCCACTCGGGCAGCGCCTCGTCCTCCCACTGATCCGGTTCGACGGCATCGACCCGGTCGGTGAACTGGGCCTGGGCCCGCTGGAAGAGTTCGAGGAGTTCGACGGGGGAGATCTCGGCCATGGCCTCAGTACACACGGCGGGGGCCCGGGCTGCCTCCGATGGGAGGCGGCCCGGGGCCGTCGGCGGACCGGTCAGTAGGTCGGCAGCGTCTTGTCGATCCGCGTGGCCCACGCGGTCACGCCACCCTGCACGTGGACGGCGTCCCTGAACCCTGCGTTCTTGACCGCGGCCAGCGCCTCGGCGGAACGGACGCCGGTCTTGCAGTGGAGCACGATCGGCTTGTCGTTCGGGAGCTGCGACAGGGCCCGGCCGGACAGGATCTCGTCCTTGGGGATCAGCGTCGCGCCGGGGATCGACACGATCTCGTACTCGTTCGGCTCGCGGACGTCGATCAGTGCGAAGTCCTTGCCGGCGTCCATCATGTCCTTGAGCTCGTCGACGGTGATCGTCGAACCCGCGGCCGCCTCCTGGGCCTCCTGCGACACGACGCCGCAGAACGCGTCGTAGTCGATGAGCCCGGTGATCGGTTCCCCGGCGGGGTCCTTTCGGACCTTGATCTCGCGGAAGGTCATCTCCAGGGCGTCGTAGACCATGAGCCGGCCGAGCAGGGTCTCGCCGATCCCGGTGATCAGCTTGACCGCTTCGGTGGCCTGGATCGCGCCGATGGTCGCGCAGAGCACACCGAGCACGCCCCCCTCGGCGCACGACGGCACCATCCCGGGCGGCGGCGGGACCGGGTACAGATCGCGGTAGTTGGGTCCGTGCTCGTTCCAGAACACCGACACCTGGCCGTCGAAGCGGTAGATCGAGCCCCAGACGTACGGCTTGTCCAGGAGCACGCAGGCGTCGTTCACCAGGTATCGGGTGGCGAAGTTGTCGGTGCCGTCGACGATCAGGTCGTAGTCGGCGAAGATCTCCAGCACGTTGTCGGAGTCCAGCCGGGTCTCGTGCAGCCGGACGTCGACGTAGGGGTTGATCTCCTTGATGGAGTCCCGCGCGCTCTCGGCCTTGGACCGGCCGACGTCGGACTGCCCGTGGATGATCTGCCGCTGCAGGTTCGACTCGTCGACGGTGTCGAACTCGACGATGCCGAGCGTGCCGACACCGGCCGCGGCCAGGTACATCAGCACCGGGGAGCCGAGGCCGCCGGCGCCCACGGCGAGCACCTTGGCGTTCTTCAGCCGTTTCTGCCCGTCCATCCCGACGTCCGGGATGATCAGGTGACGGCTGTACCGGCGGACCTCGTCGATCGAGAGATCGGCGGCGGGCTCCACCAGGGGTGGCAGGGACACGGTTGCTCCTTCTGCGTTCGCGGACAGCGGCCCGTACGTCTCCGGGGACCGCGTGTTCGTGCGCATAACAGCGTGGCAGCCGGGACTCTTCCCGCGTGGGCGAGGGGCCGTCGGGCCGGTCGCGGGACCCGTCAGCAGGCGGCGGCCAGGTTCCCCGAACGCCCGGCCGGGTCGTCCCCGGAGCCGGTCGGAGGGGCGGGCGGACTCTGCGCCCCCTCCTCGGCGAGCCCCAGCACGGCTCGCGCGGTGGGCTCCGGGGCCTCCAGCATCGCCACGTGCCCGATGCCCTCGAGGACCAGCAGTCGTGCGTCGGGCAGCGCCGCGGCCAGGCGTGGCGCGAGCCGCGGGTCGACCAGCCGGTCGCGGTCGCCCCAGACGACGAGGCTCGGGCAGGCCACGGCACCGGCCAGCCGCCAGGCGCCGCCCCGTCCCACACGCAGGTACGAGCTGAGCAGCCCGCGCATGCTCCGGGTGAGCGCGCGGTCGGCCCATGGCTGCTCCCCTCGCTCCCGCGCCTCGACCAGGGCCTGCTCCCAGCGCTCGCCGGTCACGTGGAGGGGGTCCCCGAACACCATCCGGATGAGCCCCCGCACCCGGTCCTCCGCAGCGTCGGCGGCCAGCCGCCGCTCGGCGACCGAGGCGATGCCCGGTACGAGAAGCAGCGGAACGGCACGGTCGAATGCCGGTGGCACGCGGTACACCGGCATCGCCGGGGAGATCAGGGTGAGCGTGGCTACCAGCTCGGGACGACGGGCCGCCACCAGCAGGCTGATCAGCCCACCGAGGGAGTTGCCGAGCAGGTGCACCG
>JAODNJ010000056.1 GCA_025465155.1 Frankiales bacterium | reverse complement strand
TGAAGCGGGCCGCGCAGGCCCTCGCCCTCCTCGACGGCGGTCTCGACGAGCCGGACGAGGAGCGACTCGAGGTAGACCTCGTCGTAGTGCGCGACGCCGTGCGGCTCGCTCCGGTGACGCAGCACGTGCAGGGCGCGGTCGGCCTCCCGGCGGGCGCGGGCGAGGTCGCGGACCGTCGGGGCCGGTCCGCCGACGCCGATCACCACGTCGTCCCTCTCGACGATCCGGCGGAGGACCCGCCTGGCCACCGCGACGCCCCGCTCCCCTCCTCCGGCGAACATCCCGGCCGCCGGGACGACGGCGTAGACCACCGTGCCGACGCGGGCCGTGGCCGTCTTCGAGTGGACGACGGCCAGGCTCATGCCCAGGACGTCGACGAGCCTGCCCTGCGCGACCTCGAAGTCGGTGCCCTCGCGGCCGGTCGGTTCGGCGGCGAGGACGAGCAGCGGCTGCTGCGGCATGCCGAGCCGCTGTGCCGCCTCTCCGGCCGCAGGGCCCCCGGTGAGGACCGCCGCCAGCTGCTCGGAGTGGAAGCGGCGGCTCAGGTCCGCGTCGCCGCGGTGCCGGAGCAGGTGCAACCCGGCCAGCCGCGCGGCGCCGGCGAAGGCGTCCAGGGTCTCCGGCGGTGGCTCCTCGGTGACCGCTGCCCAGATCGTGCCGAGCAGCTCGGGTCCGGACCGGACGGCGATCGCCAGGCGGGGCAGCATGCCCAGCTCGACGCCCTCGACGTAGACGGGACCGGTCTGCCCGGCGAGCCGGCTGAAGACGTCCCGCTCCTCGAGCAGCCGGAGGTAGTGCTCGGGGACCTGCCGGCCGAGGATCGTGGCCACCCGGCCGGAGTCGGCCTCGTCCTGCCTGCGTGAGAACGCGAGGACGCGGGACGAGCGGTCCTCGATGGTCACCGGCGCGTCGATGAGGTCGGCGATGGCGTTCGCCAGGGAGAAGAGGTCCCCCACGGGGACGCCGGCGATGTCCCCGAGGTCCAGAGCCGGCGTCTCGTCGAGGGCCGACCGCAGCAGCACGGTGACCTGGAACCAGGACGCCACCGGGGTCAGGGCCAGCAGTGCCACCCCGGCCCGCCGGACCGCCGCACGGACCTCCGGCCCGAGCGGAGCCGCCCCCTTGACGATCAGGGCGGCCGAGCCCGAGCTGCCCAGGGTGTCGATGAGCTCGACCAGCCGCTCCGCCGTCGCCACGCCGATACCGAGCACGAGCGCCCCCGGCTCCTGGCTCGGCTCCTCGCCGGGGTCGTGGATCGTCACCTCGTCGATGGGGACGTCGCGCCCCCGGGGAAGCTCGACCGCCTCCAGCGCCACGGCTCCCAGGGCGTCGATCACCGTCCCCAGCGTGGGCCGTGCGGTGAAGCTGGTCATGTGCCTCCCGTCCCGACTGCCGGAGCGCGGATCGTAGGCGGACCGTCCTACCCCACGCGCCTGTGCAGCCGGACGGAGCACACGTCCGGGGGCCCGGAACCCGCAGGTGGGCCACTGGTGGGAGCTGTCAGCGGGCGATCTCCTGGCGCCGTGTCGTCAGTCCGGCCACCCGCTCCTCGTCCACCTCGACGCCGATCCCCGGCCCCGTCGGGACGGCCATGCGGCCGTCGCGGGCGACGAACGGCGGCGTGATGTCCTCGCGGTAGTACCGCGCCGACCCGGAGATGTCGCCGGGCAGCGTGAACCCGGGCAGCGAGGCCAGCGCGAGGTTGGCCGCGCGGCCCACGCCCGTCTCGAGCATCCCGCCGCACCAGACCGGTACGTCCAGCGCCTGGGCGACGTCGTGCACCCGACGCGCCTCGAGGTATCCCCCCACGCGTCCCGGCTTGATGTTGGCGATCTCGCAGGCCCCCGCGCGGATCGCCGCCGCGGTGGTCTTGGCCGAGGTCAGCGACTCGTCCAGGCACACCGGGGTCCGCATGCGTTCGGCGAGCCGGGCGTGCAGCTCGATGTCGTCGTGGTCGAAGGGCTGCTCGACCAGGAGCAGGTCGAAGGCGTCCAGCCGGGTGAGCAGGGCCAGCCCGTCGGCCCGGTACGCGGTGTTGGCGTCCACCTGGAGCAGCAGGTCGGGGCCGAACGCCTCCCGGACGGCGGCCACCGGCTCGAGGTCGAACCCCGGCTGGATCTTCAGTTTGACCCGCCGGTAGCCCTCCTCCACGTGACCGCGGACCACGTCGACGAGCTCCGCGACCGTCGCGGTGATCCCGACGGAGACGCCGACCTCGACGGTCGACCGCACCCCTCCGAGGTAGGAGGCGAGGCTCATGCCGGCCGACCGGAGCTCGGCGTCCAGCACCGCCATCTCCACCGCGGCCTTCGCCATCCGATTGCCCACGAAGCCCGAGGTCAGCCGGGCGACGTCCGCGGCGGTCACGCCGCCACCGGCCAGCACGGCGGGCGCGAGATAGCGGGCGATCACCTGCTCGGCGCCGTCGACGTACTCCTCGCTGTAGACGGGATCCGCGAGGGCCACGCACTCCCCGTAACCGGTCACTCCGTCGGTGGTGCGGGCGAAGACCAGCAGCACGTCGCGGACGGTCTGCACGCCGAAGGACGTGCGGAACGGTGTCACCAGAGGCAGCTGGATCCGCTTCAGCTCGAAGCTCTCGATCTTCATGGGGCCCTCCCGCCCTCCGGCTCCGCCACATCGACGGAGGCCAACGCCACGACCAACTCCGTGACCAGTGCCGCGCGTGCGGGCATCTCGCCGACCACGACGTACTCACCCTCGGCATGAGCCCCGTCGCCGACGGCGCCGATCCCGTCGAGGGTCGGGATCCCCAGGGCGGCGGTGAAGTTCCCGTCCGACCCGCCGCCCACGGCGACCCCGCCCAGCTCCGGGATGCCACAACCGGCCGCGAGGCCGCGTGCCAGCGCGAACAGTCTCGCGGACGCCCGCGCCTCGAGGGGCGGGCGGTTGATGCCGCCGTGCACCGCGAGCCGGGCACCGGCCGGAACCGCCAGCCGGCGCAGCGCACCATCGACCCGCTCCTGCTCGGCGGCCGAGGCCGCCCGCACGTCGAGCGACACCTCGGCCGAGGCCGGGACGGTGTTCTGCGTCGTCCCGGCCCGGGCCAGCGTGGGGGTCACCGTCGTGCCCTCGGCCGGGCTGGCGATGCCCGCCGCCGCCAGCACCAGCCCCGCGGCCGCGGTGAGCGCGTTGACGCCGCGCTCCGGCTCGAGCCCCGCGTGCGCGGCCCGCCCGGTCACCTCGAGGCGATACATCCCCACGCCCTTGCGGGCCAGCTTCAGCCGGCCGCCGGCCGACGCCTCGAGGACCAGGACAGCGCCGGCGTGGCGCGCCTCCTCCTCGATGAACCGGCGGCCGCCGGGCGAGCCGACCTCCTCATCGGAGGTGACCAGCAGGACCACACCGGGCGACGGACGTCCGCTGCGCTCCAGCTCGGCGACCGCGAACAGCGCCTGCACCAGACCTGCCTTCATGTCGAACGCGCCCGGGCCGGTGGCTCGTCCGTCGTCGACGGCGAACGGCCACCGCGCGATCGTGCCCATCGGCCAGACCGTGTCCAGGTGGCAGAGCAGCAGGACGGGCCGGCCCGCCTCCGCGTCCCGCGCCGGGATCCGCCAGCTCAGTACGGGCGGATCGGTGTCGGCCCACTCGGGTTCGCGGCCGAGCAGCGCCCTGCCGCGCTCGGCCACGACGGCGGCCGTCGCCCGCAGCGCGGCCGCGTCGGCCGACGGCGACTCGCTGGTGACGAGGTCGGCAAGCAGGTCCAGCATCTCCGGAAGCCGGCCGGCCAACCGGTCCAGGGCCTCGGTCACGCGTCGGCCGCCGTCAGCACGTAGCCGTCGTCGTCCACCGACCCGATGCGCAGGCCGTCGGCGTAGGCCGCCGACAGCACCCGACGGACGGCGAGCCGCCAGGCGCGCGCGGCGTCCGGGTTCCGGGCCCGCAGACCGGCGAAGTCGGCGGGGACGGCGAGGTGATGACCGGCGGCCGGAGCTACCGCGGTCTCCGCCGGCCATCCGCCGTCGTCCACGAGGACGCCGGGACGACGGCCGGCACCGGGAATCCGGCCGTCGGCGCCCGCCGCGCTCGGGGCCGGCAACGGGTCGGCGAGCAGCCACACCGCTTCGAGCCGGTCGGACAGGTCGTCGAGGTTCAGTGCGTCGCTCATCCGGCCGTAGAAGTCCGGCAGGAACTGCTCGGCCCGCGCGCCCAGCCGGCCCAGGTTGAAGGCGGTGTTACGCCGGATCAGCGGGTCGAACGTCCAGCGGACCTCGGCGATACCGTGCCGCAGGCAGATCTCCCGCTGGGCCAGCTTCAGGGCGTACCCGACACCGCCGCGGCGCCGTCCGGGGACCACGCCGGTCTGGTGCGAATGCAGGTGCAATCCGCCGTTCCAGCCCAGGAACCCGATGAGGAAGCCGACCGGCTCCTCGCCGCCCTCCCGGTCGAACGCTCCCAGCACCACCGACCCCGCGAACGCCAGGGCCCGCATCTCGTTGGTCGCGAGGGTCCCCTGCGGTCCCCACACCGCCTCACCCACCCGGATCAGCGCCTCGACCTCCGGCACCGTCTCGGCCGCGCGGACCACCACGCCCGCGTCATCGGCGGCGCGCCGCGCATCCGCCGCGGCTCGCGCCACCATGTCGTCGGCCGGGTGGTCGGCCGGGTCGTCGGCCACGATCCCCAGGCCACCACGGCTCGCCGGTGAGCCCACCAGTTCTCTCCCCGTTCCGTGCCGCCGCCCGTCCGGGCGGCATCCGACGTGCTCGTGGACGGTCAGCTGTAGAAGTCGACGTTGCCTACCTGCATCGCCAGCAGCAGCTGCGCGACTATGACCTGCATCGCCTCGGTCATGTTCGAGGTCCGGAACTCCGAGGTGCGCGGCCCGCTCCTGCGCACGGTCGGGATGTACGCGCACGTCTCGGCGATGGTCGTCGAGTTCCACTCGAAGGCGAAGCTGTGCTCCCCAGGGAACGCGTGCGGCCGGCGGTCCGCCACGCCCCGGAGCGCGTCGGCGACGCTCGTGCGGATGCCCTCGTAGGTCACCTGGGGGTGCAGGCACGACGCCGTCAGCATGTCGATGCCGTCCTTCACGGCGTAGGTCGGCAGGTCCTCTCCCAGGACGGTGCGCGCCTCCCGGCAGACGGTGTCGTCGCCGGCGACGAACGCGACCGGGACGCCGAACTGCCCCGCGGCCAGCGCGTTGAGCCGCGTCTCACCGATGGGCTCGCCGTCGAAGAGCAGGTTCTGCACCTCCTTGCCGAGCAGCGTGTGGTTGAGCACGCCGCCCTCCGCACCGGAGCAGGAGTGGTAGCCGACGCAGACGAGCGCGTCGACCTCGTCGTCGATGCCCTGGACCATGCACATCGGCTTGTTGAAGCCCTTGATCACCCGCGCCCGCGGGTCGAGGTCCTCCAGCAGCAGGTTGCGCATCGTCATGTGGGAGTCGTTGACGATCACCTCGGTGGCGCCGGCGTCGAACGCGCCCTTGATGGCGGCGTCGGCGTCACGGGTCATGAACCGGCGGTACATCTGGTAGTCGGCCCCGTGCGGCATCGTGTCGTCGGGATGGGTGACGCCGGTGACGCCCTCCATGTCGACCGAGATGAGAACCTTCACGCTCGTCCTTCCGGGTGGGTGCGTGCCGGGCACGCGGGTGAGTGGGCCGGGCAGAGCCGGATCAGACGACCTTCGGGCCCTCGAGGTCCAGCGCGTCGTCCGCGGCGAGTCGCTGCAGGCGGGCGCTGCGTGGCCGCAGGTAGACCGCGTAGTAGACGAGACCGGCGACGTAGATGGCCACCACGATGAACAGGTCGCTGTGCGCCTGCTGGGTCAGCGCGACCACCGACCCGATGACCGCGACCGCCGGCCACAGCGGCCAGATGCGCATCCGGAACGGCCGGTTCGTCGTCCGGTCCCGGAGCCGGCTGACCACCGCGGCGACGCCGACGAAGACGTAGAGCAGCAGGGTCAGCACGGACACGAACGTGACGACGGCGACCAGGTTGGAGAAGAAGCACAGGACGACGGCGAAGAATCCGACCAGGAGCGTCGCCACCCAGGGCGCCTTGGTCGAGGGCAGCACCCTGGCCAGCGCGCGGCTCATCGCGCCCGGCCAGATGCCGTCGCGCCCGCTGGCCCACAGGATCCGCGCGAACTGCAGGGTGATCGCCAGGCAGGCGTTGAGGAAGGCGATCACCGCGCCGATGCTCACGGCCGTGCCGAAACCGCTCCCGAAGCGCTGCTCCACGACGTAGGTCAGCGGGGTGGAGGAGGACAGGAAGTTCTTGAGGTCCGGCGCGCCGACGGCCGCCGCGAGGAAGGCCGCGAGCTCCAGAACCACGGCCAGCAGGCAGGACAGCAGCACAGCCTTGCCCACGTTCCTCGTCGATCCCTTGGTCTCCTCGGCGAAGGCGATCGCGGCGTCGTAGCCGTTCACCGACTGCATCGCGATGGCGACCGCCGCGATCACCGCGCCCATCCCGAAGGCGACGAGCCCGCCGTCGGCGAGGCCCGCAGGGTGCAGGAACACCGACAGGGGCTGGGTCGGGTGGGAGAAGCCGGCCGCCACGATGACGACGATCACCACCATCTCCAGCGCCAGGAAGACGCCGGTCATGAGCGCGTTGGTGTCGATCCGCAGCATTGCCAGCCCGGTCACGATCACCATCGCGACGACCGCCGTGGCATTCACCGGGAAGACGCCGTTCAGCGAGTTCATGTACGTGCCGATGCCGAGCGCGATGCTCGCCGGCAGGAAGATCGCCTGGACGGTGTAGGAGAGCAGCGTCAGGAACGCGGCCGGCGTCCCCAGGACCCGGGACACGATGGAGTAGAGCCCGCCGGCGAGCGGGTAGATGGACCCGAGCTCGGCCATGCACATGGCGACCGTCACGGCCAGCAGACAGCCGGCCAGGTACGCAAGGGCCGAGCCCGTGCCGGCGACGGCGACCACCGCGATCCCGACGACGAGCAGCGATCCGGCCGGCGTGATGTCCGACAGCGTGATCAGGATCGACCCGAACAGGCCGAGCCGCCGGGTGAGGTGCGGCTCGACTCCCAGTTCGCGCAGCCGCTCGTGACCGGCGTCCGCCTCGGTGTCACGGGACAGCCCG
>JAODNJ010000043.1 GCA_025465155.1 Frankiales bacterium | reverse complement strand
GGGGGTCGGGAACGACCCGGCAGTCCGGGATGCCGGCGGCGATCTGCTCGGCCTTCTCGGTGAACGCGTCGCTGACCACCACGACCCGCGCCCCGGAGATCCGGCTGTGCAACCGGGCGACGTGGTCGGCCCCCATCATCCCGACCCCGAGCACGGCTACGTGGAGTTCGGTGCCGGGGACGTCGGCCGTGGCGGGCAGCACGCCTGCGGCGGTCTCGGTGGTGGTCACGACCGCACCTCCTGGGGGGTCGCGGGAGTGCCGATCTGCAGCGACGGGAAGCCGCAGCCGGCGAGGTACCGATGGGTCCGCTGGGCGATCGGCAGCGGGACGTCCGGCGGGCACGGGTAGAGGTCGTGCTCGACGATGGCGAAGACGTCCAGGCCGAGTTCCTCGATCGCCTCGAAGAGCGGCGGATAGGCCGGCACGCCGGCGGGTGGCTCGGTCATCGCGCCCATCCGCACGGCGTCGGGCCAGGTGATGTCCTCGGCCAGCACCCGCTCTATCACGGCCGGGTCGACCTGCTTGAGGTGCAGGTAGCCGATCCGGTCGGGGTACCGGCGGATCAGGTCGAGGTTGTCGCCCTGGTAGTAGCTGACGTGCCCGGTGTCCAGGCACAGCGGCACGTACGAGGGGTCGGTCTCGGCGAGGAAGCGCTCGATGTCCTCCTGGCGGCCGACGTGGGTCTCCGCGTGCGGATGGAACGCGATCGACAGGCCGTACTCCTCCTGCACCGCCCGCCCGAGCCGCTCGACGCCGCGGGTCTTGGCCTGCCACGCCTCGGGCGTGAGGTGCCGGGACTCGACGTCGGCGCCGCTCTTCTGGTCCCGGAAGGTGTCCGGGATGACCACCACGTGGGTGCCGCCCATCGCCTGCGTGAGCGCCGCGACGTCCCTGACCTGGGCCCACACCGCGTCCCAGGAGTCGGGCCGGTGCAGGTGCTCGAACACCGTGCCGGCAGTCACCCGCAGCCCGCGGGACCCCAGCTCGTCGGCCAGCCGCGCGGGGTCGGTCGGCAGGTAGCCGTACGGCCCCAGCTCGATCCACTCGTAGCCGCAGCCGCTCACCTCGTCCAGGAAGCGCTGCCAGGGCACCTGCTCGGGATCGTCGGGGAACCACACGCCCCAGGAGTCGGGGGCCGACCCCACCCGGATCCTGCCTCGTCCGGTCTGCTGCTGCGTGGGGGCCGCGGCGCTCTGGGCGGTCATCGGGTCTCCTCCTCGGAGGTCGGGGGGCGGGAATTCGCGGGGGATCGCGCGTCGCCGGTGCCGGGATCGGACGGCGTCAGGAGGTTCCGCTGACGGCCCTTCCAGGCGGTGTAGACGGCTCGGGCGTCCTGGGTGCTCTGCAGGCTCGACACCTCGCTGACCGGCACGTCCCACCACGACTCGCTCGACGGCGCGTCGACCAGCGGATCGGTCTCGACGTGCACGACCGTCGCGCGGTCGCTCGCCTTGGCCTTGCGCAGGGCGGCCTCCAGGCTCGGGCCGTCGTGGGCGACGAGGACGTCGACGCCGAGGCTGGCGGCGTTGGCGGCGAGGTCGACCGGCAGGACGTCGCCGTCGAGCCGGCCGTCGGGGGAGCGGTAGCGGTACCGGGTGCCGAAGCGCTGGGAGCCGAGCTGCTCGGAGAGCGCTCCGATGGAGGCGAAGCCGTGGTTCTGCACCAGGACGACGACGATCTTGACACCCTCCTGGACCGCGGTGACCAGCTCGGTGGGCATCATCAGGTAGGAGCCGTCGCCGATCATGACGAAGACGTCCCGGTCGGGGGCGGCCATCGCGATCCCGATGCCACCGGGGATCTCGTAGCCCATGCAGGAGTAGCCGTACTCGACGTGGTAGCCCTTGGGGTCGCGCACCCGCCACATCTTGTGCAGGTCGCCCGGCATCGACCCGGCGGCGCAGACGACGACGTCGCGCGGCGCGGACACCTCGTTGACCAGCCCGATCACCTCGTTCTGGGTCAGCCGCCCGTCGGCTCCGGAGGTCTGCGGGTGGTAGGCGGCGTCCACCGTGGCCTCCCAGGCGGCCTTGAGCTCCGTCGTCCGGGCGCGGTGCGCGTCGTCGACGGACCAACCGGCCAGGACGTCGATGAGCGCGGTCAGCGCCTCCCGTGCGTCGGCCTGCACGCCGACGCCGGCGTGCTTGGCCGCGTCCATCGAGGTGACGTTGACGTTGACGAACCGCACGCCCGGGTGGCCGAAGGCGGTGCGGGAGGCGGTGGTGAAGTCCTGCCAGCGGGTGCCGACGCCGATCACGACGTCGGCCTCACGGGCAAGCGCATTGGCGGCGGTGGTCCCCGTCGAGCCGATCGCTCCGACCGACTGCGGGTGGTCGAACGGCAGTGCGCCCTTGCCGGCCTGCGTCTGGGCGACCGGGATGCCGGTCGCGGTTGCGAAGGCGTCGAGTGCTCCGGTGGCGTGCGAGTAGATGACCCCCCCGCCGGCGACCAGCAGCGGCCGGCGCGCCGAGCGGATCACCTCGACCGCACGGTTCAGGGCGGCCCGCTCCGGAACCGGCCGGCCGACGTGCCAGGTGCGCTCGGCGAACAGCTCCTCGGGCCAGTCGAATGCCTCTGCCTGGACGTCCTGCGGGAAGCACAGGGTCACCGCGCCGGTCTCGGCCGGATCGGTGAGCACCCGCATGGCCCCTAGCAGGGCACCGGGCAGCTGCTCCGGCCGCCAGATCCGGTCGAAATAGCGGGACACCGGCCGGAACGCATCGTTGACCGAGACGTCGCCGGCGTCGGGCCGCTCGAGCTCCTGCAGCAACGCGCCGGCGCTCCGGGTCGCGAACGTGTCGGCGGGCAGGAGCAGGACCGGCAGCCGGTTGATCGTGGCGAGCGCCGCACCGGTGACCATGTTCGTCGCGCCCGGGCCGATGCTGGTGGAGACCGCCCAGGTCTGCAGGCGGTCCTTGGCCCGCGCGTAGGCGACGGCGGTGTGCACCATGGCCTGCTCGTTGCGTCCGAGGACGTAGGGAAGTTCGCCCGGCTCGTCGATCTCGGCCTGCAGCAGCGCCTGGCCGAGGCCGGCGACGTTGCCGTGCCCGAAGATGCCCAGGCAACCGGCGAACAGCCGTTGCCGCTCGCCGTCGCGCTCGACCCACTGCCGCGCGAGGAAGCGGACGACCGCCTGCGCCACGGTGAGGCGCGCGGTCCCGGCGGGTGTGGTCATGACGGGCTCGCTCCGTTCTGGCTGGGCGCCGGGCGCTGCGGGTCGCCGGCGGGGGCGGGAAGGGCGAGGCGGGGGTCCACCTCCTCGGTGGCCCAGCTGGACCGGATCCAGGCATGCTGGGGGTCGTCGACGATCCGCCAGGCGCGCTCGGGACCCGGACCGGCCATGACGTTGAGGTAGTACAGGTCGTGCCCCGGTGCGGCGATCGACGGTCCGTGCCAGCCGTGCGGGATCAGGACCACGTCGCCGTCGTGGACCTCGGCGAGCACGTCGATCGGGCGCTCGGGGGTGCCGTACACGCGCTGGTAGGCCAGCCCCGGCTGGCCCTGCGGACCGGGCGCGATCTCGAAGTAGTAGATCTCCTCGAGCTCGGTCTCGACCTCGGATGTCTCGTCGTGCTTGTGCGGGGGGTACGACGACCAGTTCCCACCGGGGGTGATGACCTCGCAGGCGATGATCGCCGCGGCGTCGAAGACTCCGGCGGTCGCGAAGTTGTTCACCTGCCGGCTGCACCGGCCGGCGCCGCGCAGCTCGACCGGGACCCCGGCCGCGGGGGCACGGCGGACCGGTAGTCGTCGGCCGGCACGGGCTCCGCAGAGGGCGAAGCGACCCCCGCCAGGGCTGGTGAGGATCGCGACCGAACCGAGCGGGAGGTAGCCGAAGTCGGTCGGGCCTGCGAACACGTCGGGACGGCCGGCGAGGGAGAACCCCTCGCCGTCGCACTCGACGTCCACCCCTCCGGCCAGGGGGACGACGAGGACCTCGTCCGGGCCCGTCTCCACCTCATGAGAGCCGCCGGGGAGCAGCTCGAGGATGCGGAGGCTGGAGTATCCCCAGCCGGCCGATCCGGGGGTGACCTCCACGGCGTAGGGGCCGGCGGCGGCCGCTCCGGCGGCCAGGTGGAGCGAGGAGGTTCCGGTTCCGGGCGCGGTCATGCTGCTCCTCGGCGGATCGCGGGTCAGTGGACCAGGGACACGGCGGTGTCGACCGCCCCGGCGACGTCGTCGTCGTACGGGTAGAGCAGGGTGCGGCCCACCACCAGGCCACGGACGGCGCGCAGATCGAGCGCGGCCCTCCAGCTCTCGTAGGTCTCCTCGGGTCGGCCCGAGGGATCCCCGCCCAGCAGGAGGGTCGGGAGGGTGGTGGCGTCCAGGACGCGCTCCATCTCTGCGACCACGGGGAGCTTGAGCCACGTGTAGGCGGAGGTCGACCCGAGACCCTGCGCGATGTGCACCGACTTGATCACCGCGTCGGCGGACAGGTCGTTGACCACCCGCCCCTCGACCCGCCGGGACATGAAGGGCTCGAGCACGGCCGGGACGCCGGCTCGGGCCAGCTCGGTGACCGCGCGGGCCTGTGTCTCCAGGGTGGCCACCGTGCCGGGGTCGTCGAGGTCGATGCGGGTGAGCATCTTCGCCGCGTCGAACCCGGCCTGCACCACCCCCGCGACGTCGTAGGCGGTCATCCGGTCGTCCAGCTCGAACGACGAACCGGCCAGGCCGCCCCGGTTCATGGAGGCCACGACGATCTTGTCCTCGAGGTCGCCGAGGAGAAGCAGGTCCTCGGCGATGTCGGCGGTGGCGAGCAGACCGTCCACTCCCGGCCGGCCGAGCGCCGTGCGCAGCCGGTCCAGCATCTCCGTGCGGCTGTTCATGGCCGTGGGGCGCCCCTGCGCGGCCAGCGCCCCCCGGCCGGGGTGGTCGGCGGCGATCAGCATCAGCCGGCCGTCCCGGGGGAGGAACGTCGGGCGACGGCGCCGGGCGATGAGCGCCTCGCCCACGGCCTCCGGCCGGCGGCCGCGCAGCTCGGTGATCTCCGCGTACGTGCGGCACAGCGGGGTCGAGCCGGCGTCCAGCAGGTTCCCCGTGGCGCCGGGCCGGGTGACGGTCTCAGACACGGGTGCGCTCCAGAGGGGTTACCGGCCCGGCGACGGCAGCGCTGGGGTGGTGGGCGACGTGCTCCTCGACCTCGGCGGCCGTGGGCATCGCCGTGGAGCACTCGAGGCGGGACGCGACGATCGCGCCGGCGGCGTTGGCGTTGCGCAGCACTTGATCGAGCGGCAGACCGGTGAGCAGTCCGTGGCAGAGGGAACCGCCGAAGGCGTCGCCGGCCCCGAGCCCGTTGACGACCTCGACCGGGGTGGGCGGGACGACGACCCGCTCGGAGCGCGTCTTGCCCAGCACGCCCCGCGGCCCCTGCTTGACGACGGCGAGTTCCACGCCGGCGTCGAGCAGGGCGTCGGCTGCCCGCTCGGGGTCGGTCTCTCCGGTGGCCACCTCGCACTCCTCCCGGTTGCCGACCGCGACCGTGACGAACGGCAGTGCCTCGCGCACCCGGTCGGACGCCTCCTGGCGGGAGTGCCAGAACATCGGCCGGTAGTCGAGGTCGAGCACCGTGTGCGGGCGGCGTCCGCGAGCCTCCCAAGCGGCGCGCTGGGCCGACCCGCTCGGCTCCTCCGACAGGCCGGTCACCGTGGCCCAGAACAGCCCGGCCTCGCGGACGGCGGGGAGATCCACGTCCTCGGGGCGGACCTGGAGGTCCGGGGCGGTGGGCGAGCGGTAGAAGTACAGCGGGAAGTCGTCCGGAGGGAACACCTCGCAGAACGTCACGGGCGTCGGGTGCGCGGGGTCGACCACGACGAACCGGTCGTCGACGCCCAGCTCGCGCAGCGTCCTGCGGACGAAGCGTCCGAAGGGGTCCGCACCGACGCCGCTCACCAGCGCGACGTGGTGCCCCAGGCGCGCCGCGGCGACCGCGACGTTGGCCGCACTGCCGCCCAGGTACTTCCCGAAGGTCTGCACGTCCTCCAGGCCGATGCCGGTCTGGAGGGGGTACACGTCGACGCCGCAGCGGCCCATGGCCACGACGTCCAGGGTGTCGTCCACGCTGGGCACCGTCCTTCCCGCCGTACCGTCTCGGTCGGCCGTCTCAGACTGTGCTCTCCGCCACACATCTCTGTCAAGAGTTTGTAAGGACATACCGTCAAAGTGCACGCATGCGCCGCTCCTCCCAGGGGGTGAGGAGGTCCCTCGGCCCGCCCCTGGTCTGCGATGCTGGGATCATCACCCGGGTTCGTGCGGGGTCCACGGCCGCTGCCGGGCGCAGAGGAGGCATGTCATGACATCCGCTCCGCCCTTCGACATCGACCGCTCCAGCCCCACGCCGCTGTACTTCCAGCTCGCCCAGGCGATGGAGAACGCGATCACCGGCGGCGACCTGCCCGCGGGGAGCCGGCTGGAGAACGAGATCCTGCTGGCGCAGCGCTACGGCCTTTCCCGGCCCACCGTCCGCCGTGCGGTCCAGGAGCTCGTCGACAAGGGCCTGCTCGTGCGCAAGCGCGGAGTCGGCACCCAGGTCATCCAGCCGCACGTGCGTCGGTCGATGGAGCTCACCAGCCTCTACGAGGACCTGGACAGGGCGGGGGGACAACCGTCGACGACGGTTCTCTCCCTGGAGCGCTCGCCCGCCTCGGCCGAGATCGCCGCCGAGCTCGGTCTCAAGGAGGGGGACGAGGTCGTCGTCCTGCGCCGCTTGCGGCGCTCGAGGGGTGAACCGCTGGCCCTGATGACCAATCACCTGCCGGGCCGGTTCCGGCCGACGGAGGGGGAACTTGCCGAGCGCGGCCTGTACCAGTACCTCAGGCTGCAGGGGGTGCACCTGCGGGTGGCGCACCAGCGCATCGGTGCCAGGGTCGCCCGAGCGGAAGAGGCGCGCCTGCTGGAGGAGCCGCCGCGGGCCGCGCTGCTCACGATGTCGCGCACCGCGTTCGACGACCAGGG
>JAODNJ010000034.1 GCA_025465155.1 Frankiales bacterium | reverse complement strand
GGCGGCCGGGCTCGCCCTCGCCGTCACCAGCGACCGGTTGCAGCGGGGCGACCCCCTCGAACTTCTCGCCGGCGGCGCATTGGGCGCCGCGGTGGCATTCAGCGGAAACCGTCTGGCACCCACCCGGACGCCCAGCCCTGTGCGGACGGTCCCTCCCCGCCGTGTCCCGCAGCCTTCCCGACCGGACGGCGCAGGCGTGGTGCTCGTCGTCAACCCGCGTTCCGGCAGCGGCCACGGTGGCCGGCTCGGCGCGACGGCCGGCCGTGACCTGCCCGCCGCCGAGATCGTGACCCTCGAACCGGGTGACGACGTCGACGCCGTGATGCGCGACGCCGCAGGGCAGGCGCAGGTACTGGGCGTGTGCGGCGGCGATGGGACGGTGGGCGCCGCAGCACGGGCCGCGATCGACGCGGGGCGGCCGCTGCTGGTGATCCCCGGCGGCACCTTCAACCACTTCGCCGCCGATCTCGGCATCGAACGGATTGCGGACGCCCTGGCCGCACTGCGGCACGGGAACGCCGTGACCATCGACGTGGGCACCGTCGACGGCAAGCTCTTCCTGAACACCTCGAGCCTCGGGAGTTATCCGGCGTTCGTGGCCGTCCGTGAACGATGGGAGCCGCGGGTGGGCAAACCGCTGGCCGCCGTCATCGCCCTGGCACTCGCCGTCCGGCGCGAGCGGCCGCTCGCCATGGAGGTCGACGGGCGCGAGTACCGCGTCGCGATGATGTTCCTCGGCAACGGCCGGTACCAGCCGCACGGGTTCGCCCCCGGCTGGCGGCCCCGGCTGGACGACGGGCGGCTGGACCTGCGGATGGTCGCCGTCGCGGGCCGGCTTCCCTTCCTGCGTCTCGCGCTGTCCGTGCTCACCGGCCGCCTCGGCCGCAGCAAGCTCTACATCGAGGACGACCCCGTCGACCTGCTGGTGCGGCGGCCCGACGGGTCCGGTCTGCTCGCCCGCGACGGCGAGATCGGGGCGGCCCCCGCCGAACTCGAGTTCGGGAAACTGCGCCGCAGCCTCACCGTCTACCGCCCGCCGCACCGCGCCGTGCTGGATCGGTGAGGCCGCGATCGACGCAATCCGGGCGCGCCGACCGCCGGGAATCACCCCACTCCTCTGGTTGCCAGGCCGCGGCCCCCGCGGACGTTCCGCACTCTCCCTCCGGATGCGAGGCCGGCCACCGCCCCGACCGCACGGCGTGAGCCACGTGCATGGGAATCGACCCGGCGGCGGTGGCGACCCGATCAGTTTCCGTCGCGTCTCGGTCTCGATACGGCCGCTGATCGGCCACTCGACCCGCGGCCATGGGCCTACTTCACGGCGTGGCTCGACCAGACGCGGCCCTCCTGCTCCTCCGTGGGCAGGCCCGCGGCCTCGAGGATCCGGTCGAGCAGGCGCTGGGTGAGCACCGCCTCGCGTCCGGAGGTCAACGGCTGCTCGCGGTCCTTCACCCGGTCGAGGAAGTGGTGCACCGCCGCCGCGAAGCCGAAGGTCGACGTCGCCGTCCCCCAGCCGAACGCCTCCGCGCTCATCTCGCGCACGCGCGTCACGCCGTCCTCCGTGATCGACACCCGATCCGGAGCCTGGATCTCGACCGACCGGCGACCGCCGTATGCGTCGAGCTTCTCGCTCCAGATGCCGGCGTTCCGCGCGGCCATGAGCACGCCGGTGTTGCCGGTCGAGAAGCGGACGAGCGCCGCGACGCCGTCCTCTTCCCACGGGTCGTCGCCCGCGGCGTGCGCCTCGACGGCGACCGGCTCTCCCCCGCAGAACCAGCGCAGCAGGTCGACCATGTGGATCGAGTTCTCGAACGTCGCCCGGTACTCCGAGCCGGCGCGGTTCTTCTGCGCGACGCAGAAGCTCGCGCCCGAGCGGCCGAAGACCTCCCGGCCCGCCGCGTAGACGGGCGCGAAGCGCCGGTTGAGTCCGACCATGAGGATGCGCCCGGTCCCGTCCGCGAGGTCGGCCAGCCGCTCGGCGTCCTCAGCGCGGGTCGCCAGGGGCTTCTCGCAGAACACGTCGACGCCCGCGTCGAGCGCCTGCTCGACGGCCACGACGTGCTCGGCCCGCGGGGTGAGCACGAAGAGCGCGTCGAGGTCGGCCTCCGCGAGCGCGTCCTCGACCGTGCGATAGGCCGCGTCGAAGCCCCACCGTCGCACGATCGCGCTCGGGTCCTCCTGCCGAGAGACAAGGGCCGCGAGCTCCACGTCGTCGCGCTGCACGAGCGTCGGCAACTGCGCGACCGTCGCGATGTTCCCCGCCCCGACCACGCCGATGCGCATCCGCGACCCGCTCATGCCGCCACCCCCTGCAGGATGCGACGGACGGCCTGGGCGCCCCGGCGAAAGCCCTCCGCGGGCGGCTGCAGATCCTGGGGGTGCCACCGGTACTCGTATTCGAGCGAGAGCACGTCGTCGTAGCCGAGTTCCTTCAGCGCCGGCAGGATGCCCGCCCACGGCACGATGCCGTCGCCGACCACCCGGGAGCGCACGGCCCGCTCCTCCGCCTTGACCCGCGCGGTCTCCGAGGCGCGGAACGGCGCATCCGGGTCGGTGAAGACGAGGTCCTTCACGTGCACGTGCCCGATCAGGTCGCCCTGGACGCGCAGTGCTTCGGGCCAGGCCTCGTCGTGCGTATAGGTCAGGTTCGCCTGGTCGTACAGCACCCGGACGGACGGCGCGCCGACGGCGCGGACGAGCGCGGCGGTGTCCGCCGCGGTCTGCGTCATCGTGCCGAAATGGTTCTCCACGCAGAGCATGACGCCCGCGTCGGCGGCCGTCGGGGCGAGCGTCTCGAGCGCGTCCTGCAGGCGCCCCCAGTGCGCGTCGTGATCCTCGTCGCCCGGGTGCCAGCCGCCGGCATAAACCCGGATGCGGCTGGCGCCGACGATGGTCGCGGCCTCGATCGCGCCGCGGAACTCGTCAACGGCCCGCGTCCACTCGTCCTGGTCGAGAGAGTTGATCGCGGTCGTGTACGGAGTCAGTCCGATGATCTGGATGCCCTCCCCGTCGGATGCGCGCCGCGCCTCCTGCGCAGCGGCGCGGTTCCCGGTGGCGATCCCGGAGCGGTAGCCGTCCTGGTAGATGACCTCGGCCGCATCGAGCCCGGCCTCGCGGAACAGCGTGAGCGCCTCGGGCACGGTCTGCTCGGGGGTTCCGAGGGTGTGTCCTGCGATCCTCATGATCGTTCCACTCCTGTCGTGGAGGCTGTTCCGGATGGGTTCGCCTGCGGGCGCTCGCGCTGGTTCCGCCACTCCCACGGGCCGACGAACCGCGGCGGGTTCACGACGTGCGAGCGGTCTACGAGCTCGATCATGAGCCCCCAGGGCGCCAGCACGTAGGTCCAGCGGTTGCCCGCGACCGTGGGGCTGTCTGCGGCGACCTCCTTCACCTCGCCCAGCACTCGCACTCCCTGGACGCCGCGCAGGCGGGCAACCGCCTCGTCGACGTCGTCGACCTCGAAGGCCAGATGGTGCGCGCCCGCATCCGGCGGCAGAGGCCTGTCGGTCCGCTGCTCTGACGCCGTCCACTCGAACAGCTCGAGATTGAGGTTTGGTGGCATCCGGAGCATGGCCAGCTCGAGTGCCGCATCCGGCCCCACCCCGAAGTTCACCGGCATGAACTCGGGGTCGGGACCGCGCCGTGAGCGGTAGAGCTCCTCCGCTCCGAACACGTCGACGAAGAAGCGCACCGCGTCGTCCAGGTGGGGCACGGTGAGCCCGACGTGGTCGACGTGACTCACGCCGGTGAGCAGAGGGCTCACAGCGACGGTCGCTGGACGGTCATCGCCTTGAGCCGCGGCAGCAGCTCCTTGCCCCACAGCTCGACCTGCGCCGGGTCGTCTGTGTAGGGGTGGATGATCAGGTGCTCCACGCCCACGTCGACCCGCTCCTGACACTGGCGGACGACCTCGTCGAGGGTGCCGAACATGTAGGAGCGCTCGAGGTGCTCCTCGTCGCGTCCGTCACCGAGCACCTCCGCGGCCATGTGGTGCTGGATGGCGCGCGCGGCCTTGGGGTCGTCCTCCTCGGTGAGGTGCAGCCACTGGCCGTGCGCGATGACGACGTCGTCGGGGTCGCGTCCCTTCTCGACGAGCGCGTCGTGTACGAGCTTCCAGTCGTCGGCGACCTGCTGCGGTTGTGCGCTCGGACGCGAGAACCAGCCGTCCGCATCCGCGATGCGCGCCTTCACGCGCGGGTGCAGCTCCGGCTTCTCGACCGATTGCTCGCCCGACACCTGGCTGCCGCCTCCCACCCACACGGGCAGCGGCACGGGGGACGGCTCGACATGCACGTTGTCGAGCTCGTAGAAGTCGCCCGCGTAGGTGAGCTCCTTGCCGCTCAGCAGCCGGCGGACGATGTCGAGTCCTTCATCGGTGCGCCTGCCGCGCTCCTTGGGCTGGGTGCCCATGGCGTGCATCTCCGGCGGGTACCAGCCGGTACCGGCACCGAGGATGAATCGGTTGTTCGACATCTGCTGGATGCTCGCGATCGTCTTCGCGAGCAGCACCGGCTGGCGCAGCGGCATCAGCAGCACGCCGGTGCCCAGCGCGACCTTCTTGGTGACGGCGGCCGCGAAGGCGAGCGTCGTGAGCGGCTCGATCCAGGTGTAGGCGTACATGTTGCGCGCGCGCAGCATGTGGTCGGTGACCCAGATGGAATCGAACCCGAGTTCTTCGGCGCGGATGCACCACTGGCGCAGTCGCTCGGCGTGGTCGATGCCGTCGTCGCCGTACCCGAAGCTGGGCAGGTAGATGCCGACCTTGAGTTGTGCCATGGGAAGTCTTCTTCCATGTCGGAGGAGGGGCAGGGAGTGCGAAGGCGGGCTGCGACAGCTATCGCCCATGCAGAGTCCGGCGCAGCCCCTCCTCCAGCGAGAGGTCTGGGATCCATCCCAGCTCCTCGCGGATCCGCGTGGTGTCCAGCGGGGGCCGCATCGGCACGCCTGGTAGTCGTCCTGGGGCCTGTTGCATCGCCCATCCCGGGCTGAGGGACCGGATGAGGTCGGCCACCTCGGCCAGACGCACGCCGTCCCCGGACCCCACGTTGTAGGCGGAATGCTCGAGGCGCGGCGCCTCGACGAGAGCCACAAGAGCCGATACCGCGTCGTCGACGTGGATCAGATCGACGACATGGTCGGCGCCCGCAGCCGGTGCCGACGGCCGTCCCTCTCGCGCATCGTCCAGCCAGGACTGCGGGGGCCGCGCCCGGGGGAAGCCGCGTCCGTAAACCCAGCTGAGCCGGGTCGCGGCGTAGGAGAGCGTCTCCGCGAACTCCCGCGCGAGCAGCTCGACGGCGAGCTTGTGGACCCCGTAGGCCGTCAGGGGTCGCGTGAACGTGTCCTCGGGCAGGAGCGCCGCAGACCCGCCGTCGCCGTAGATCTCCTCCGAGGAGAGGTCGACGACTCGGTCGACGCTCGTCGACGCGGAGGCGCCGAGCACGGCGAGCGAGCCGAGCACGTTGATGTCGGTCGCGTCGGAGAGGTGTTCCCGGACAGCCGGCACACCCACGACCGCCGCCGCGTGCACGACCCTTCGGACGCCCTCCGCCGCGAAGATGCGGCGCAGCTCGGGCTCATCGCGCACGTCGACCACGAGCCCGTCGCCGGGGACGACATCGAGGGCGAGCACGACATGGCCACGGGCCAGCAGCCGGTCGACGACCGCGGCACCGAGGAAGCCGCGACCTCCGGTGACCGCGACCGTGAGCGGAGCGACTGCGCGCGCCGGGGGCTTCACGACCGGAAGGCCTCGATCTCGTCCTGGTCGATGATCGGCAGGCCGGCCGCGGAAAGGATGCGGTCCATGAGCGCCTGTGACTGCCACGCCTCCCACGCGTTCGTGAGCGGCTGCCGCCGGGAGCGCACGCAGTCGAGGAAGTGGTCGACCGCGGGACCGAAGCCCGCCGAGGTCGTGACGTCGACCCATCCGTTCGCGCGAGGCCGCTGCTCGATCGTCGTCGTGACCCCGTCCTGCGAGATCGAGGACGTGTCGGGGGCGATCACCCTCACCGTCGTGAAGTCCCCGTACGCCTCGAGCCGCTCATCCCACTCCCCCGCCGTGCGCACGGCCGCGAACGTCGCGACCGCCCCGCTGTCGAACCGGATGAGTGCACAGGCGCCGTCCTCTTGGTACCGGTCGTCGCCGGAGCTCATCGCGACAACGTCGATCGCTTCGCCGCAGAACCAGCGGAGCAGGTCGACCATGTGAATGCCGTTCTCGAGGGTCGCGCGGTACTCGCTGCCGCGCCGGCTCTTCTGCGCGACCACGAACCGCGGCGGCCGCTCGGCGAACCGGTCGTGGGCGTGCCGGTAGACCTCCGCGTACCGCCGGTTGAACCCGACCATGACGATCTGCGACGACGCCGCGGCGGCTGCCGCCACCTCCTGCGCCTCTGCGACGCTCGTCGCGAGCGGCTTCTCGCAGAACACGTCGAGCGAGGCGTCGAGGGCGAGTTTCACGAACGGCGTGTGCATGTGTTTGCGGGTGAGCACGAATACGGCGTCCAGGCCGGCGTGCTCGATCATCTCCTCGGCGGTCGCGTAGCCGCGCTCGATCGGCCAGCGGGCGAGATTCCTGCGCGTCTCCTCGTCGGAGGCGGTCACCACCCCGGCGATGGTGACCCCCTCCGCCGCGCCGAGCGCCGGCAGCTGCGCGATCTGTGCGATCTCGCCCGCGCCGATGAGTCCGACCCGCAAGGGGCCATCAGTCATGCAGCACGCCGAGCTGCTTGAAGATCGCGTAGATCTCGGCGGAGTACTCGGCGAACGCCGCCTCGTCGCCGACCTGCACGGGCCGCGGACGGGGCAGGTCGATCTTCATCTCCTTGACGATGCGACCGGGCGAGGGCCCCATGACGATCACCCGGTCGGCGAGCCCCACGGCCTCTTCGACGCTGTGCGTGATGAACAGAACCGTCTTGGGCCGCTCGCGCCACAGCGCCTCGAGATCGATCCGCATCTGCGTGCGGGTGAGCGCGTCGAGCGCTCCGAACGGCTCGTCCATGAGCAGCACCGAGGGGTCGTGCACGAGAGCGCGCGCGATCGAGACGCGTTGCCGCATCCCGCCCGACAGCTGATTCGGGTAGCGGTTCTTCGCCTTCTCGATGCCGAGCTGCGCCATCAGTTCGTCGGTGCGGCGCAATTGCTCTTGCTTGTCGAGCCCACGGATCTTGCCCTGCAGCAGGATGTTGTCCCGCGACGTGCGGAAGTCGAGCAGCAGGTCGTCCTGGAAGACGATCCCGACGTCCGTCAGTGGCTCGGTGAGCGGCTTCCCGTCGACGAGCACCTGCCCGGCGGACGGCTCGAGCAGCCCGGCGATCATGAGCATGAGCGTGCTCTTGCCGCATCCGCTCGGGCCCACGACGCTCACGAACTCGCCGGGCTCGATCGAGAAATCGGTCGGCTGCAGCGCGAGGTTGGTGCCGTCCTGGGTCTCGAACTGCTTTGTCAGCCCGACTCCCGAGATGGCGAGGCCACGCAAGGTGGTGGCCGGCTCGCTCAGCACGAGGGCACCGTCGAGGGCAGGTAGTCGGTCGTGTAGTAGTCGGTGATCGGCTTCGTCGTCGGCAGCTTGAGGTACTGGACCATCAGGTCGTAGGTCGTCTTCCAGTTCTTGTCCGGCACCTTGGCGAGGCCCTGCGAGCCCGGGGCGCAGAGCAGTGTCTTGTCGACGGCGAACTGCTCCTTGATCGATGTGACCGACGCACCCTGCGGGAACTGCTTGGCGACGGTCTCGGCAGCCGCATCCGCATTCTTGCGGGCGTCGTCCCAGCCCTTCAGCGACGCGGCGACGAAGCTCTTCACGATGTCGGCATGCGCCTTTGCGTACGACGCCTGCGTCAGCATCGAGAGACCGACCGTCGGCACGCCCGCGTCGCGGTAGAGCACCTCGTTGATGTCGGCGCCCTGATCGCGCAGCTGCACGGCCTGGGTGTCGGCGCCGGCCGTGATCGCGTCGACGCTTCCCTGGAGCAGCGATGCGACGAGGGCGGAGGGGTCGAGGTTCACGATGTTGACCGACTTCGGGTCGAGGTTGTTCGTGGCGAGGACGGCGTTGAACAGGCTCGCCTGGGCGGTGCCGGGCTGCAGCGCGACGCTCTTGCCCTTGAGGTCGGAGATCTTCTTGATGCCCGACTTCTTGAGCGCCATTACCGAGAAGCCGTTGGTCTGCAGGATCGGGCCGATGTTGATGAGATCGCCGCCCTGCGATGCGACGGTGATCCCCGAGGGTCCGTCGGCGTAGCCGAACTCCGACTTGCCGCCGGCGACGAGGGTGGCGGTCGAGTTCGAGCCCTGGCCCTCCTGGATCTTGACGTCGAGACCCTGGTCGGCGTAGTAGCCCTTCTCCTTCGCGACCATGAAGCCGCTGTTCGGGGCCCCGGCGAGGAAGTTGAGCGTGACGGTGACCTTGGTCAGCGGCTTGCCGTTCCCGGCCTGCGCGTCGCTCGAGCCCGAACTGCCGCATCCGGCGAGAGCGAGTACGGCGGCAGCGGCGGTCAGCGCCGCCAGGCGTCGTTTCGTCGCCCCATTGCGGTGAAACATGTGTGTGTCCTTTCGGTGGGTTGATCGTGGGTCAGGTGTGCGGATGCAGTCGGGAGGTCAGCGGTCCGACTCGCGGTGCCAGGGGACGACGAGCCTTTCGATGAACTCGACGACGGACGAGAAGACGAGCCCGAGGAGGCTGAGCACGACGAGCACCGAGAAGATCAGCGGGGTGTCGAGGTTCGCCGAGGCGCGCAGCAGCAGGTAGCCGAGCCCGGCGTTCGAGCCGACGAACTCGGCGACGATCGCACCGGTTACGGCGAGCACCACGGCCACCTTGAGTCCGGAGAAGATGAAGGGCACCGCGGCGGGCAGGCGCACGTAGCGGAAGGTCTGGGTACGCGATGCGCCCATCGACTTGGTGATGTAGAGCAGCCTCGGGTCGAGCGCCTTGAACCCGGTGAGGGTGTCGACGAGGATCGGGAAGAAGCAGAGCAGGAACGTCAGCAGGATCTTCGGCAGGCTGCCGAAGCCGAACCACACGATGAACAGCGGCGCCACCGCGATCTTCGGGATGGTCTGCAGCACGACGATGAGCGGGTAGAACGCGATCTCGACGATCCGCACCGACGCGATCAGGTACGCGAGCGGGATGCTGACGACCGCGGCGATGAGGAATCCGAGCGCGACCTCCGAGCTCGTGGCGAGCGCCGCGTCCCACAGTGTCGGGATCGTTTCGAGCAGCCTCCGGAACACCACGAGCGGCGCGGGCAGGATGTACTGCTTGATGTCGAGCAGCATGACGGCGAGCTGCCAGATCACGAGGGTCGCGATGAAGGCGAGAGCCGGCAGCCCGATCCGGACGAGGAGGCCCCGCCGTCCCTTGCCCCGCTTGCGCGACGCCGGCGGCGCCGGCGGCAGCATCGAGGTGTCGATCGGTGCAGTGGTCATGGTCTTTTCCGTTCTGGTCATGCGCTGCGCTGACGCAGATCCACGCCGGCGGCACTCGCGTCGCGGGCGTCGGCAGGGGCGAGGGCGTCGTCGGTGACGATCACCGCGAAGTCTTCGAGGGGCGCGACGCGGAAGCGGGCGACCGCGCCGTACTTGCTGCTGTCGGCCACGAGGACCGACGAGGAGGCCGCCTTCATCGCCGCGGTCTTCACCTGGACGTTGCCGAGCGCCGGCGCCATGACGCCCCGGTCCATCGACCAGGCGCTGGTGCTGACGAAGGCGAGATCGAAGTTGACCGCGGACACGGTGGCGGCGGCGAGCTGACCGCCCATCGCCGCGGTGACGGGGTCGAGCTCGCCGCCGGTGAGGATGACGCTGAGCTGCGGGAAGGCCAGGAGCGCGAGCCCCGAGCGCGGATCGTTCGTGAGCACCGTCACTCCGGCGCGCTTGGCCAGGTGCGGCACGATCGCCTCGCACGTCGTGCCGGCGTCGAGGAACACCGTCATCCCGTCGTCGACCAGTCTTGCGGCCTCCTCGGCGATCGCGCGCTTCTGCGACGCGCCGAGGGTCTCGCGCTCGCGGCGCTCGTTCGGCGGCTGAGAGACGTGGCGGGTGGCGAGCCGCACGCCTCCCTGCACGGGCTGGACCTGTCCCGCTGCCTGCAGGTTGGCGATGTCACGGCGCACCGTCATCGTCGAGACCCCGAGGTCTTCGGTCAGCGCGTGGATGCTGAGGACCCCGTGCGCATCCAGCAACTCGAGGATGCGCCGCTGACGCTGCTCGGGGATGAGCGGAAGGGAATCCACGCGGTCCTCCTCGCCATCTCCGGTGATGCGATCTGTGATGATTTGGTGTATCAAGTTACATTGTGTTCCAAAAGTTGCAAGCCCTTCAGGTCATCGATCAGACCGCCACCGTTCTGATCGTTCGCCTGCCTGATCCCGAGGGGGCCTACGACGTCGCGGTCGCCGCGGTCGAGGGAGGCATCCGCGCTCTCGAGATCACGCTGTCGATCCCCGGGGCGCTCGGTGTGATCGAACGTCTCGCGAGCCGGTTCGAATCTGACGGCGTCGCGGTCGGCGCCGGCACCGTGCTCGACGGGCACGCGGCCTACGCCTGCATCTCCGCCGGAGCGCGATTCCTCGTCAGCCCCCAGTTGAACCACGAGATGATCCGGACGGCCAACCGCTATCAGGTGGCAACGATGTCGGGTGCCTTCACGCCGACCGAGGTGCTCGAGACCGTGGAGGCGGGCGCGGACATCGTGAAGCTCTTCCCCACCGACAACAACGGCACGGAGTACGCGAAGGCACTGCTCGCGCCGCTCGCCCACGTGCCGCTCATGCCGGCCGGGGGGGTGTCGCCGAAGAACGTGAAGGCCTGGTTCGACGCCGGGGTCGTCGGCGTCGGGGTAGGCAGCTTCATCACGAAAGCGGCGATGGACGACGGCGACTACGGCAAGGTCACCCGCGCCGCGGAGACCTTCCTCGCGGCCGTCGCGTCCGCGCGCTCCTGATCGACCAGGTCGTGGAGATGAGCTCGGCACGCCCGCGGGTCTTCGTCATGCTCGGGCCGGCCGGGTCCGGGAAGTCGACCGTCGCCAAGCTCGTCGCCCGCCGGTACTCGGCGCTCTACCTCGACAAGGATCGGGTTTCGGGCCCGTTCGTGCGGCTCGTGCTCGAGCTCAACGGCGAGGACGCGCACTCGCGCGAGTCGAACGACTTCTACATGCAGCACGTGATGACGACCGAGTACAAGACGGTCTTCGACGTGTGCGCCGACAACCTGCACCTCGGCGCGTCCGTCGTCATCGACGCGCCCTTCGCGGCCTACACCCGGGACCCGGACTTCCTCACGGAGAGCGCTCGGCGGGCGGGGTGGCCCGACGCTGAGGTGATCGTCATCCACGTGCGCACCTCCGAGCACGTCGTCCATGAGCGCGTCATCGCGCGGCGGTCGGTGCGCGACGCGTGGAAGCTCGACCACTGGCAGAGGTTCTGGTCGCGCTTCGGGACCATGGAGTGCGCCTGGACGGGCGTGCGGCACGTGGAGGTGCTCAACGACGGCGCCGAGCCGGACCTGAGCGCGCTCGTGGCGGTCGCCGGCTGAAGGCTCGGCCCTACTTCCTCTTCGCGCGGTTCCGCTCGATCGCGGCGCGCACGAGGTCTCATTTCCGGTCTTCCAGGGCATCCACGGACGTCGCATCCCGCGACGGGAGGCAGACACCATGGCCGCTGACCGAAAGACGTCCGGCGAGAGCAGCGTCCACCAGGGGGCAGACGGACGCCGGCACGGCTACGTGTCCATGGGGCTGAAGGAGAGCGGTGAGCGCGACCGACGTCACGTGGCTGCGCTCGAGCGCGCCTGCGTCGCCCGCCGGGTGCGAGAGCTGGTGGGACAGCGTGACCCCGGCATTGTGCTCGCCGGTGGCCGAGGGCTCACCGTCGAGCAGTGGATGACGCTCCGGCTCGACACCGTCGCGTCGCGGAAGGTCCGCCCCAGCACGTTGGTCGGCTACCGCACCTGCGTCGACCGCATCAGCGGCCACCCCTCGGGCACCTCCGCCTCGACAGGTGGAATCCCGAGCACCTGGAGGGCTTCTACGCGCGGCCGGAGGTCGACGGTCTCCCCTCGACGACCGCGCTTCTCCATCACCGCGTGATCTCCGCGCTCGCAAGTACGCGGGTCAGCGCCATCGACAGGTCGACGTGACGATCAGGACGCGTCTGTCCCGGGCCCCGGCCGACCAGGCGCGGGCCCGACCGGACCCCCGGGTCGAGGCGTCACGGCGGAAGGCATGACCATCCGGTCCCTGCCGGGGTTGGACCCACCGAGGCAGCTGATCAGCAGGGAGTGAACCGAAGTGCGGGCAGTCCCGTCTGTTCGTGCGCATGGGCGCGGCATGCGCACCTAGGCTGCCGGCGTGGCCGCTGATCAGCAGGCACGGGTGGATGACGTGCACGAGCGTGCGCTCGGGCTTCCGCACGTGACCGTCGTCCACGGGGCCCGCGGCAATCCCGTATACCAAGTGGGCGGCAGGTCCTTCGTGTTCTTCCGCACCCCGCGGCCGGATGCCGTGGATCCCGAGACGGGGGAATCGCTCCGGGACGTGATCGTCTTCTGGGTCGAATCGGAAGCCGATAAGCAGGCCCTGGTCCAGGACCAGACGACGCCGTTCTTCACCACCCCTCACTTCGACGGGCACAACTCGGTGCTGGTGCAGGCGAGCCGGCTCGGCGAGCTCACCAGCCAGGAGCTGGTTGAGCTGGTACAGGACGCTTGGCTCGCCCGAGCCTCCCCCCGCAGGAGGGCCGACTGGCTCGCGGCACACGGCACCCCGCCGCTCCCCCGGCCGGACGCGACGGACGGCAACGTACGGACCGTCTCCTGATCGCAGTCTGGGGAAGTGGGGCAGAGTCGCCGCCGACCAACCCGTCGGGGAGTGCACGCCCCGGGAACGTCGGCCACGCGCATGTCGTCGGTGTAGCCGGGTCCGTCGGGGCCAGGCGACGAAGGTATGTGCCAGTGCCTGCAACAACGCCTCCCACGGCCACCTCGACCCCGGCAGGCGGTGCCAGGGGTGTCCTCGAGAAGCGCATCCCCGAGGGTGAGCAGCACTCACGCCGGCCGGCCGGAAGCCGAGGTGTCGGACGAGCTGCGGCTAGGCAGTCGAGGGGTGCGTCGAGCCTCAGCCGAGCCGGCTGAGTGAGCCGTCGCGATCGGCCCGGACTTCGGACAAGGCTTCCTCGAAGCCGCGTGCGCACCAGTGCGGTGCGTTGACCTCGAGCCCGGCGGGCGGACCTCCGCCCGGAACGCCCCAGAGATGGCGCACGAAGTCCGCCGGATCGCGGCCCCGGCAGCATGCGCTCGACGGGCCGGCACCGTCGAGCGGCTCGAAGCCTGCCGCCAGGAGACCGTCCACTCGGCCCAAGCCAAAGGCCGAACGGAGCAGGTCAGGGTACGAGGGCGCCGGGAGTGGCCGGGTTCTGCTCACGGCCTCCTCTCCGGGCCGCTGTCAGCGACCGGTCGCGGTGCAGCGCTCGGGGGCGTAGCGGACACCTGGGTAGGTCACGCACTGCCAGCGGCAGTCGTCGACGTCCCAGTAGCAGGCGCTGTCGTGCCGGTGCCGCGCCTCGGGGGTGACGGTGCGGACATGGCCTGCGAGAGCGGCGGTCGGTTGCGGCGTCATGGTGGTGCTCCTGTCCGGTCGGTCGATCAGCAGAAGGTGTGGAGGCGGACGAGGTGTCCGTCGGGATCGGGGACGTCGACGGCGTCGCCGCCGCGTCCGGCGAACGGCGATCCATGGTCGACGCCCCACTCGTCCAGCCGGTCCAGGACCGCGTCGAGGTCGCTGCGGGTGCCGACGGCGAGGCACAGGGTGTCGAAGCCGGCCAGGGCGGCCGCACGTTCCGGATCACGGCGCAGCGCGAGCTGCAGTCCGCTCTCCGGGTGGCGCAGTGCCGCTCCGCGCAGCTCGCCGTCCTCCCGGAGCTCCCAGACGCGGGCGAAGCCGAACGCACGGCCGTACCACTCGACGCTGCGCGCGACATCGCTGACCGGCAGCTTCACGTGGTGCACCCCGCTGACTGCGCCGACGGCCCAGTCGTGCTGCACGACGACCCGGCAGTCCACGGCGGAGGCGGCGTGGTCGCGGACGAAAGCCTGATGGACTGGGGAGGCGACGTAGCGGCGGGCGGCGGCGAAGTCGGGGAAGTCGAGGACGGCGACGTAGTCGTGGTTGCCCGCGAAGTGACCGGCGTCGTCGCAATGGTGCAGGGCCACCAGCTCCGGAACGGCGCGGAGTGACTCCATCGCTGCGCGGAAGCCGTCGCGGGCGGCGGCGTCGGCCCGCGGAGACCAGCGGTGGGCGACGACCTGGCGGAACACCGCGCTCAGCCGATCTGCGCGTGCAGGGGGAAGACCACGGGCGGAGCGGGCGGAGCAGCGACGCCCAGGCCGGTGAGCGTCGGGCGAAGGGTCTCGGTCACGAAGGCTTGCAGAGTCTCGGGCGAGTCCCAGACGGCGACCACGCGCCAGCCCTCGGAACTGGGCCCGGCGATGTGCTGGGTGCATCCGGCCGGGAGCGCGCCCTCCAGCCCCATCCGTCGCTGCGACTCGTCGAAGAGGTCGGCGGTCATCCCGGGGGTAGTGGCGATGACGACGATGGCCATGACTCCTCCTTTACTCATCATCTAACGAATATGGAGAGGGTAGGATCACGCATGGCCGACGTCAAGGGATCGGAACGCTCGTATTCGTCGCCACCGCGGGCGCAGCACGCGGACGCGACGCGGCGCGCGGTGTTGAACGCTGCGAGCGAGCTGTTCATCGCCCAGGGCTACGGCGCAACGACCGTCGACCGGATCGCGGCCGGCGCCGGCGTGAGCAAGCAGACCGTGTTCAGTGCCGTCGGCAACAAGCAGACCGTGCTGTCTGCCGTCCTCGACGTCGCGATGGCGGGCGACGACGAGAAACTCTCCATGGTGGAGCGACCGCTGGCCGAGGAGATCCGCCAGGAGCCCGATCCGCACCGGCCGGTGGAGCTGCTCGCCGGTCTGTTCACCGGGGTCGGCCGTCGCTACGCCCGGATCGACGAGGTCCTGCGCGGAGCTGACCACAGCGGCGAGCCGGGCCTGCGCGAGCTGTGGCAGACCAGCGAGGAGCGGCGGCTCACCGGCGCCCGGATCTGGGCCACGAGCTTGCTCGGCAAGGGCCGGTTTCGCGACGGCGTGGGACCTAGACACGGCGACCGACCTGGTCTGGCTGCACATGGCACCGGACCAGTACCACCGGCTCGTCCGGGGCTGGTCCGACGATCGCTTCCAGCAGTGGCCGATCGACAGCCTGTCGCGGCTGCTGCTCCCACCGGGGTCGGACGACTGCCGCGGTGCTGGATGGAATGGTTGCGCGGCGTGTAGACGGGGTTGACCCGTCCATCGTCCTGGGCGTCCGGACCCAGCGAGCGCCTGCGCTCCACCCAGCCGTCGAAGCCTGCGAGGCCGGTGTGAGCCGACAGTGACATCAGCCCCCGCCCCTCGGGCCAACGTCACGGACGACCGGCAGACCGTCTGCTCCCTCGCCGGGATGGACGCGCGGAGGAAGCCGGGCAACGTCGTCCTGCCCGCCGGTCAACTGAACCGGGGGCAGTCCCGACCCCGGCCCGTGGAGCGACGGTGCGCTGCGCTGGTCGGGCCTCGGGGAGTTCCGGTCACCGGTTTCGGTCCTTCGCAAGGGTCCACGCGGCCCGGTTTGCGGGTGGTGCCGGGATATGGCTCTAGGGTGCCGCCCGTGTTCATTCCTGCGGGCGAGTACCTGCTCAACAGCGTGGCCATCGGCACCGGCGAACGCATCTTCGTCGCGCACAGCGGATGGGTGGCCAACTGGGAGCTGTGGCAGGAGCCGTTCGGCCTGATGCAGGACTCCTGGCGGTGCATCGGCTACGACCACCGCGGCTCGGGCGCCACGACCGCGCCGCCCGAGGCGATCACCCCCGAGG
>JAODNJ010000009.1 GCA_025465155.1 Frankiales bacterium | reverse complement strand
GACGCGGGTCGCCCGGGCGGCGGCGCCGGAGGAAGTGTTCGCCGCGGTCGCCGAGGAGGCCGGCCGGCTGCTGGGTGCCGAGATCACCGCCCTGACCCGGTACGACGCGGGCGGCACAGCGACGACGATCGCCCCGTGGAGCAGCAGCAGCGGTGCCCGGCTGCATACGGTCGGCACCCCGGTGGCTCTCGGTGGCCGGAATGCACCCACGGTCGTGTTCGAGACCGGCCGACCGGCCCGTCTCGACGTCGCCGAGACCACGGGCCGGGCCGCTGACGCCGCCCGCAGCTTCGGCGTCCGCTCGTCGGTCTCTGTGCCGGTCAGTGTCGAGGGGCGGCTGTGGGGCATCCTGTCCGTGGTGTCCACCCGTGCGGAGCCGCTGCCGGCAGACACCGAGGCGCGGCTGGCCGGGTTCACCGAGCTCGTCGCCACCGCGATCGCCAACGCGCAGGCGCACCTGGAGCTGCGCCGGTTCGCTGAGGAGCAGGCGGCGCTGCGCCGGGTGGCGACACTGGTGGCCCGGGCGGCACCGGCGGAGGAAGTGTTCGCCGCGGTGGCCGAGGAGGTCGGCCGTGTCCTGTCCGCCGACGTCACGGCCATGAGCCGGTACGACCCGGACGGCACGGCCACGGTCGTCGGCGGATGGGCCAGGAACGGTGAGGTCGCCCGTGTCCCGATCGGTACCCGGATTGAAGTCGACGGTCGGAACGTGACCACAGTGGTGTTGCGAACGGGCCAGGCGGCGCGGATCGACGAGTACGCCGGCGCCTCCGGTCAGGCGGCTGCCCTCGCCCGAGAGCGGGGCGTCCGCTCGATCGTCGGCGTGCCGATCAGCGTGGAGGGCCGGGTGTGGGGCGTCATGATGGTGGCGTCCACTTCCGAGCAGCCGCAGCCGCCCGACACCGAGGCGCGGCTGGCCGGCTTCACCGAGCTCGTCGCCACCGCGATCGCCAACGTGCAGGCACGCCTGGAGCTGCGCCGGTTCGCGGAGGAGCAGGCGGCATTGCGTCGCGTGGCGACCCTGGTGGCCCGGGCAGTGCCGCCGGAGGAGGTCTTCGCCGCGGTCACCGCGGAGGTCGGACGGGTTCTCTCCGCCGACGTCACGGCCATGATCCGGTACGACCCGGACGACGGGACCACGATCGTCGGCGGCTGGGCCCCGACCGGTGGCGTCTCACGCTTCCGGGTCGGCACGCGGTCGCAGCTCGGCGGCGGGAACGTGACCACGCTGGTGTTCCGAACGGGCCAGGCGGCGCGGATCGACGACTACGCCGACGCCACCGGCTCGGCCGCCGGCGTCGGCCGCGAGTGGGGGTTCCGCTCGGCCGTCGGGGCGCCGATCAGCGTCGAGGGCCGCCTCTGGGGCGTCATGATCGTGGCTGCCGAGGAGGAGACGCCGCTGCCGGCCGACACCGAGGCGCGGCTGGCCGGCTTCACCGAGCTGATCGCCACCGCGCTCGCCAACGCCGAGGCCCAGGCCTCGCTGACCGCCTCCCGGGCCCGGATCGTGGCCGCCGCCGATACCACCCGCCGCCGCATCGAACAGGACCTGCACGACGGCGCCCAGCAACGGCTGGTTTCCCTCGCGCTGCAGGTTCGCGCGGCGCAGGCGGCGACGCCACCGGAAGCCGGCGAGCTGGCCACGGAGCTGGACGGCGTGGTCGACGGGCTGACAGGCGTGCTCGAGGAGCTGCGCGAGATCGCCCACGGCATCCACCCGGCCGCCCTCGCCGAGGGCGGCCTGCACCCGGCATTGAAGGCGCTGGCCCGCCGCTCCGCCGTCCCCGTCCGCCTCGACGTCGCCGTCGACGGGCGGCTACCCGAGCCGATCGAACTCGCCGCGTACTACGTCGTCTCGGAGGCACTCACCAACACCACCAAGCACGCGCACGCCACCGTCATCGACGTCCAGGTCGCCGCCGACCCCGGCGTGCTGCGGGTCTGCGTCCGCGACGACGGGCGTGGCGGTGCCGACCCCACACGCGGCTCCGGCCTGGTCGGTCTCACCGACCGCGTCGAGGCCCTCGGGGGCCAGATCCGGGTGACCAGCACGCCCGGAGAGGGCACCACCATGCGACTGGAACTGCCCCTCACCGCCCAGCCGCTCTCGGCACGTAGCCGCCGTCCCCGGCTCGCTTGAGGGCGCCGGCCGTGAGACGGCAGCCGAAACTCGGAACCAGCGGGCCCGCTGCCGCCGCTACCGGGTGAGGCCGAGTACCGCGGGTCCCGATGGCGCAGATGCGCTCCGCAGGTGGGCGCCGAGCGGGCCGAGCGGTTGCTCCCGTGACTCACAGCGGCACCCCGCGCGAAGCCACCGGCCGCAGCCCTCGAGGAGGAACCGGGCCGATGGACGGCCGACCCGCCAGGAAGTGTCCCGCTGGCGAGGTCCGGGACATTGCTGACCGGACTGGGGCCGTCGCTGACCGCGCCAGCGGGACATTTCCTGGCCGTTTACATCAACTGCAGCCGCTGGTGGAGCCGCAGCCCTCGCAGACATAGCAGCTGCCGGCGGGGCGCATCTTCGTGCCGCAGGTCATGCACAGCGGCGCGTCGGTCGCAGTGCCGGTGACCAGCTCGAGCAGCTCCGCCGAGGAGTGCGCCTCCTTGATCGCCTGCTTCGGCG
>JAODNJ010000004.1 GCA_025465155.1 Frankiales bacterium | reverse complement strand
GTCGCGGCCCGTTCCGCGCCCCGTACGCGGAGGCCATCAGCTGAGTGCTGCAGTTGGTGGCGGCGGTGATCACCAGGCCGCTGACCAGGCTGGCCACGTAGGAGACGAAGCTCTGCGCACCGAGCTCCAGGGAACCGAGCCGGCGCGCGATGACCGCGGAGAGCAGCACGGTGGACAGCAGCGGGACGACCATGGAGGCGACGTTCCACAGCCCACCGGCGAAGGTGTCCCGGCGACTGGGGGCGGTCATTCGGCGCTCTGCGACCACGCGGGAGCACCGGTGTGACGCCGACGCCGCACCAGGGGCCCCAGGCTCTGGACAGCCGCGCGCAGCGCCGGCGACCGGTGTCGCAGCAGGAGCGCGGTCCCGGCCGCCCGGAACAGCAGCGGACGGAGCGCGAGATCCCAGTCCCCGATGAACCTGACCGCGTCACCGCCGGTGCCGAGCTTGAACCGCACCAGACCGAAGCGCTGATCGTCCGGGTCGAGCGCGGGGCCCATCCCGCGCAGGTCGTAGACCTCGGCGCCGTCCGCCAGCAGGTCCTGCAGGATCCGCCAGTGCACCGCGTTGCTCGGGTAGACCTCGCGCCTGTGCGTGGCCGAGCCGCCGTAGGCGTAGCCGGCCAGACCACCGACCCTGACCACCAGCATGGCGGCGAGCACCTCACCGCCGTGGCGTCCGAGGTACAGGCGGATCCGCTCCTCGGACTCGTCGGCGAGGGCCGACCAGACCCGCTGGAAGTAGGCGAACGTCTGCGGGGGAAAGCCGTCGCGCTCGGCGGTATCCCGGTAGACCCGGTAGAAGTCGGCAAGGTCGTCGTACCCGCCCGTCTCGACGACGACCCCGGCCTTCTCCGCCTTGCGGATCCCGCGCCGCCACTGCTGGTTCATCCCGGCCAGGACGTCGGCAGGCGTCCGCCCGGCAAGCTCGATGCGGACCGACTGCGCGGTCGATCCGTAGAAGCCGTCGTCCTCGGGTGACCTGGTCCAGCCCGCGCAGGACAGGTGCTTCATGAGGCGGTCTGCGACCGGATCGGTGACGTCGGCAGGCACGTTGCCCAGGTGACGGCCCGCTCCCACGGCGTCCTTCAGCGTCGACGCTCGCCAGCGGTGCAGGGGCAGGTCCGGTCCCAGCCGAAGTCCCACGGCACGCCGCCGGCGCACGTGCTCGACCAGCGGGTCCAGCACGTCCCGGGGTGCGTGGTCCTTCCAGGCGATGGCCGGTCCTTCGGCCACGACGGCCAGCCAGCGTCCGGTCAGTGGCAGCTCCCGGTAGAGGACCAGGCCGACCCCCGCGAGGGCGCCTGCCTCGTCCCGCCAGCCGAGGTGCTCAGCCGCCCAGCGGTCCTTGACCGACGACCAGGACGGGCATTGCAGGTAGCTGACCGGCCGCGTGTCGATGAAGGCCAGGTAGTCCTCCCGGGCGACCGGCCCGACAGTCAGGGTCATCGTGGAGCCTCCTCGCGCAGCCGTTGGGCGATCCGCCGGCTCCCCTGGACGCCCACCGCGGACAGCAGCCGGCAGACCGCCGACAGCACCCAGCGCGGGCCCAGCACGGGCGCGCTCCGGACGATCGCCCGGAGGTGCGCGCCGATGATGCCGGCGAACGGCTGCGGCCCGGCCAGGGACAGATCAGGCGGTGGCACCCGAAGCCGGCGCCCGGCCGGCACCGAGCCGGTCGGCGGCGCCGCCGACAGACCCCACGCGAACAGGTACGCCCCCACCAGGTCCAGTCCCGCCGCCTGGAGCGCCGCCCAGGAGCCGAAGATGCGCGCGTTGACGTCGATCAGCAGCGGACGCCCGTCGGCGGCACGGACGAAGTCGAGGCAGAACGCGCCGGTGTAGCGCAGGCTCCTCAGCAGGACGGCAGTGGCGTCCGCAGCCTCCGGGTCCTCGAGGGTGAGCACCTCCGTGGAGGGGCCGAAGGCGCCCGCCGAGCCGGTACCCCGGTAGGAGGCAGCCTGCAGGACGACGCCGTCGCGCGCGACGCCGCCGACGTGCAGGAGCTGCCCGGGTGCCCGTTCCTGGCACAGCAACCGGCCGGGCGCGGCGTGCCGCAGCCGGGCGGCTGCGACGTCGTCGACCACGACCTCCACCCCCTGACCGCCGGAGCCCAGCCGGGGCTTGACCAGGAACGGTGGCCGTAGCAGGGGAGCGCGTTCCGCGGGCCAGCTGGCCGGTGCCGACAGCCCGAGTGCGGTCGCGTACCGCGTCATCTCCAGCTTGTCGAACAGCAGCAGCTCCGTGGCCGGGTCGGCGGTCCGCAGCGGGAGATCGGCCGCACCGGCGACCGACGCGGCCACCGCATCGACCGCCTCCCAGGCGCGCACCCCGGCCGGCAGGTGCGCCAGCACCTCCTCCGCACGGGGCTCACCGGCCCGGGAGAAGTGCAGCACCGGCCGGATCCGATCGAAGACCGGGCGCTGCAGCAGGTCGTTCACCCGTCGTACGCGCGGGCGGTCCGCCGCGGTGAGTCGTTCGACCCGGACGCCGCGACGGCGCAGCGCCGCGGCGAACTCGAGGAACCCCTCCCACGGCTCGCGGTCGGCGAAGAGCACCACCGGGTGGCCGCGCTCGGTGCCGACGATGTCGGAGCGGCCGGTCCGGGTGCTGCGGCCCCGGGGACGATGCCGCCTGCAGGGCCCGTTCGTCTGCAGGCTCATGGGCGGACCCGGGCCCGGACCGTGTCCAGCCCGTGCCGGACACGCTTGCCCCAGGGCAGCAACGGGGAGGCCCATCGAGCCACCCCGCGCGGGCGGAACTCCGCCCCGAGACTGCGCTTGTACCGGGCGATGCCCTCGTTCGGCGCGCCCAGGATGTCCATCTCCGCCGCCCCCAGATCGCGGGCGCGGCACACCGCGGCGTAGCTCAGTACCGGAGCGACGCCGGCGGCCCGGCCGGTCGGGTTCAGGCCGATCTCCCAGGCGTACACCCGATCCGCCCAGGAGAAGTCCACCGTGACCCCGAGCAGCTCGCCGTCGCGCCGGGCGGCGGTCGCCAGAACCCTGCCGGACGCGGCCATCTGGTCGTAGATGGCGACCTGCGCCCCGGCGGGCCATCGCGGCGGCAGGCCCTGCCGGGCGAACGCCGCGGCGCTCCAGGACGCCAGGTGTTCGGCCACGTCCTGCCGCGTGGCCGGCCCGGTCTCGAAGCCGCGGCGAATACCCCGCCGCACGTTCGCCCGCTGCAACGCGTCGAACCGACCGAGCAGGGCGTCGTCGTCGCGGCCCTTCAGGACGATGACGGCGGACTCGAAGTCGTCGCGGTACTCCCACCCGGGAGCCGGCGTCGGCATCAGGGGGCCGACCGATTCCACGCCGTAGGAGAGGAGCACCTGCGGGCGCAGGTGGCGGCGGATGGCCGAGAGCACGGCATCCGGCGACCATCCCGGCGGCAGCAACGGGCCCAGATAGGGGAACGGCAGCCGGTGGTTGACCAGGGCGAGCGGTCCCCGGGCGCGGATCAGCAGCGGAACGGCACCGATCACCCGGCCGTCGGCTTCCAGCACCGTCAGGTCGGTGCGCAGGCCCAGGTGGCGCCCGGCGGTGGACAGGAACGCCGCGAGGTGGAACGGCGTGGCGTCCGGATGACCCGCGACGACGTCGTCCCAGGCTTCGGGGGCCGCTCGCCGGAGCACGAGCCGCCCCTGCTTCCCGGTGCCGGTCATCGCGTCTCCCCCGCGCTCCGGTCGGGCACCGTCGCGCCGCCGGACGTCCAGCCCGTCGCCCGGTACTGGAGGTTCCCGGACTCGGTGGCGAGCAGCGTGTCCGGCCCCGTGCCGGTGAAGGCCAGCTGGGCCAGCGTGATGCCGAGCAGCGGTCCGTCGTGCTCGGCGATCAGCCCGACCTGGCGGCTGGCCGAGGCCCGGGTGTTGCTGATCGTGAGGTTCTGCACCGTCACGTCCCGCAACGGGGCCGTCCCCTGGCCGTTGTAGACGAGGACGGCTCCCTGGTCGACGGAGCCGTCCTGGTTGGCGTGGTCGACCGTCCCGCCGGAGAGGCTGACACCGGAGGGCACCCGGGTCTGGAACTCCCCGCGCTCGCAGGCGACGTAGATGCCGGCGGCCGCGGTGGCGCGGATGTCGACGTTCGTGACCGTCACGTTGCTGCCCCCCACCACCGTCACTCCCCTGCCCCCCGTGGTGCCGTGCACGTGCGGGGACTGGATCCGGATGTCGCCGGCCTGGGAGGGGTCGTCGCTGTAGGAGACGACCGCGACGCCGTCGTCACCGGTCCGTTCGGTGAGAACGTCCGTCACGGTCCCGTGGGCGGCCCCACGGGTCATGTGGATGCCGTCGGCGCGGGTGTCGCGGACGGTGACCCCGGTGATCCGGAAGTTCTGGGTGCCGAACACGAAGATGCCCGCCGACGGCGAGCGCAGCACCGTGATGCCCGTCAGCACGATGTCCGAGTGCCCGTTCAGCCAGACCCCGGTCTGCTGCGGCGCGGCCCAGCGTGTCGTGGTGTGCGCCGTGCTCGCCGTGATGCCGGAGAGGGTCACCCCGTCCGCGTCGACCTCGAGGGCGGAGGCCCGCTCGTTCGTCGCCAGCAGCGTTCCGCCACCGGTCACCGTCACGCCGGCCGTGCCGATGCGGAGCACCGCGCGGTGGGCGAACGTCCGGCCGGCCGGTAGCGACAGCGTGTCACCGGGGCGCAGAGCGTCCAGCGCCTTCTGCAGAGCGGCGGTGTCGTCGGTGTGCCCGTCCCCGGTCGCACCCGCCTCGAGAGCGGAGACGACCCGCCCGGAGCCCGAGGCTGGGGCGCCGGGCCGGGACGTCCCCGTGCCGGTTGCGGCGGGGGGGCCGCCCGTTCGGCCGGGGCCGTGCGTCGCGACGGCCGTCACGACCCCGGCCGCCACCACGACGGCGACCGCGGCCGCCACCCACCACAACCGGCGCGGCGGAGTTCGTCCTCCAGGCATGGGACTCCTCTCGGTCATCGGGATCCGCTCGGAGCTGCGGGAGCCTGCCGGGCGCTCGGCCGGCCGAAGGCGTGCGCGCGCGTCAGTGCGGCGGCGCGGAGTTCCAGGGACGGGCCCACGACGAACGGCGGCACCCACATCCGCCGGCGCACGCCCAGTGCGGCCTCCACCGGATCGGTGACGAGCACGGCATTGGTCCAGCGGGCCGCCAGGCGTTCCCAAGCGTCCAGCACGGCTCCGCGAAGGGTGCGGCCGGCGCCCCAGGCGCCCGGACCGGGCACGAGCACGGTGGTTCGCGAACCGCGAAGGAGCAGCCGGCCGAACGCGCCGGCACGTCGGCCGTGCAGCGCGACGACGTGCACGCCCGGTGCCCGCAGTCGCCGTGGCGCGGCGAGGAGGCCGACGACGGCGACGTCCCAGCCGAGCGAGCGCTCGTAGACCGCGAGCCGCCGGGCCTCGGCCGCCCCGGACCGGCCGTGCACGTGCACGACCTGCAGGCGCGTCTCCGCCGGCGCCACCGAGGTCAACTCGGACAGGTCAACGGACACCGCGCACCGCCTCGACGGTCTCGTCCGCCACGTCGTCCCAGGTGCGAGGCGCATCCACCGCGGTTCCTGCCCCGAGCCGACCGTCCAACGCCGCCTCGACCGCCGTCCGCCAGGCTGGGAGGCAGTGCGGCGACACGCGCACGGTCTCGGTGCCGCCGGCCTCACCCATGGCTGGGTCGTCGGACACGATGACCGGCACCCCGAACGCCGCGCCCTCCACGACCGGCAGGCCGAAGCCCTCCAGCTGGCTGGGGCACAGCAGCGCGACGGCCGATCGGTACAGCCAGGCGAGCTCGGCGT
>JAODNJ010000184.1 GCA_025465155.1 Frankiales bacterium | reverse complement strand
TGTACTGACCGGAGACGTTGGTCGAGGACGTGTGACCACGAGATCTGAGCGACTGGTCTTGTGAGGGAGGACCTCCGGACGTGGAGTGGAGCTGCTGAAGGCAACCACCCACACAACCCGGAGGTCCTCGTGTCCCACGCTAATGCCGCGCTGACCCCGCGCCATCGGCTCCGGCTCGCGCGGCTGATCGTCGAGGAGGGCTGGCCGGTCAGCCACGCCGCGGCGGCGTTCCAGGTGTCCTGGCCGACGGCCAACCGATGGGCGCAGCGCTACCGGCAAGCCGGCGAAGCCGGCATGACCGACCGCAGCTCACGCCCGCACCACAGCCCTCGGCGGACGCCGCAGCCGCTGATCCGCCGGATCGTGCACCTGCGGTGGAAGCAACGCCTGGGACCGGTGGAGATCGCCGCCCGGGTCGGGGTCGCGCCCTCCACCGCGCACCAGGTGCTGCGCCGCTGCCGGCTCAACCGGCTGTCCCACGTCGACCGGGTCACCGGCGAACCGATCCGGCGCTACGAACATGACCGGCCCGGGGCGCTGCTGCACGTGGACGTGAAGAAGCTGGGCAACATTCCCGACGGCGGCGGCTGGCGCTACGTCGGCCGCCAGCAGGGTCAGAGGAACCGGGCCGCCACCGCGGATATGCACCGCAATCGTCACTACGACCCGGTGGTCGGCACCGCGTTCGTGCACACCGTGATCGATGACCACAGCCGAGTCGCCTACGCCGAGATCCACGACGATGAGACCGCCGCGACCGCCACCGCGGTGCTGCGCCACGCCGTGGCCTGGTTCGCCGCCCGCGGCGTCACCGTCGAGCGGGTGCTGTCCGACAACGGCTCGGCCTACCGCGCTCATCTGTGGCGGGACACCTGCCTCGAGCTGGGCCTCACGCCGTGCCGGACCCGCCCCTACCGGCCGCAGACCAACGGCAAGATCGAACGCTTCCACCGCACGATGACCGACGGCTGGGCCTACCGCCGGCCGTTCGTCAGCGAATCAGCCCGCCGCAAGGCACTTCCCGCCTGGCTGCACGAGTACAACCATCACCGACCCCACACCGCGACCGGACGACGTCCACCCATCACCCGCTTGACCAACCTGTCCGGTCAGTACATCTAGGAGGTGACGTCGCGGCGGGAGAAGTGCCGGAAGCCCAGCCCGGTGAGCACGGCGACGTAGATCAGCGACTGGACCACGCCGCGGAAGAGGTTCGAGGAGTCCACCGGCGTCTGCAGCAGGTCGGTCCACGCCGTCCCGTAGGCCGAGGGGAAGTAGTTGCGGATGTCCCCGAGCTGCGAGACCTGCTCCAGGACGGCGAACACGATCATCGTGAACACCGCGCCACCGACGGCGGCCAGCGGCGCGTCGGTGATCGTGGACAGCCAGAACCCGAGCGCCCCCACCACGAGCAGGTGGACGGCGAGGTATCCGACCATGCCGGCCAGCCGGAACAGCGCCGACCCCTGCGGGATGGAGTAACCGATCGGCGTCTGCACGGCGCCGAAGCCGTAGGTGATCCCGCCGGCCACCACCGAGACGACCACGAGGGTGAGCAGCGCGCCGACGGACAGCACGAGGGCGGCGTACCACTTCTGCCGCAGCAGCCGGGGCCGCGGGACCGGGATCGCCAGGGCGTACCGGAGCGATCCCCACGACGCCTCGCTGGCCACGGTGTCGCCGTAGAACAGCGCGAAGACGACGACGAGGAAGAACCCGCTCGCGGCGAAGAGGACGAAGAGCGTGAAGTTCAGCCCGCTCGCCGTCGCGACGTCGACCAGGTCGATCTGGTTGTTGCGCCGACCGCCGCCGTTGCCGGAGCCGAGATGCAGCGCGCCGATGAGGATCAGCGGCAGTGCGGCCATGAGGAGGTAGACCCCGAGCGTGCGGCGCCGCTTGAACTGGCGGCGCAGCTCGACCGGGAGCCGCAGCGTCCGCTCCGGCCGGTAGCCGGCGACCGCGCCGGTCTGCTGCACGTGCCCGCTCTCCGGCGCGGGGGCCAGCACGGGCACGTGCCCGCCGTGAGTACTCATCCGCTCTCCCCCACCAGGGCCAGGAAGGCGTCCTCGAGCCTCCGCCGCGGCGTGAACTCTTCGACCCCGATCCCGGACGTCACCAGCGCCTGCAGCGCGGTGGCCCGGCTGGTGCCGTCGAGATCGACCACCACGCCGTCGTCGGTGCGGTCGACCGTGCCGACCCCGGGCAGCGCCGCCAGGACGGCGGCCGCGCGGCCGGCGTCGGCGGAGTCGGCCAGCCCCACCAGAACCGCTCCACCGTGCCCGACGATGTCCTCGACGGTGCCCTGAGCGATCTTCTCGCCTCGGTTCATGACCACCACGTGCGTGCAGGTCTGCTCGATCTCGGCCAGCAGATGGCTCGAGATGATCACCGTCCGGCCCGTCTCGGCGTAGCGGCGCAGCACCTCCCGCATCGCGTGGATCTGCGGCGGGTCGAGCCCGTTGGTCGGCTCGTCGAGCACCAGCAGGTCGGGCAGGCCGAGCATCGCCTGCGCGATGGCGACGCGCTGCCGCATGCCCTGGCTGTAGCTGCGGACCCGCTTGTCGATCGCGGTGCCGAGGCCGGCCACCTCGATGGCCTCCTCGAGGTGCGCGTCCTCCGCGGGCCGCCCGGTCGCCGCCCAGTACAGCGTGAGGTTGTCGCGGCCGGACAGGTGCGGCATCAGGCCGGTCCCCTCCACGAACGAGCCGAGGCGGGACAGCACCGGCGCTCCCGCCCGGGCCTCGTGGCCGAAGACGCTGATCCGTCCTTCCGTGGGCCGGATCAACCCCATGAGCATGCGCAGGGACGTCGTCTTACCGGCGCCGTTGGGCCCGAGCAGGCCGAGGACCTGACCGCGGCGGACCTCGAAGGACAGGTCGCGGACGGCGACGAAGCCGTCCTTGTAGGCCTTGCTGACCCCCTCGAACCGCAGCGGCACCTCCTCGCCGTCCGGCTCGACGGCCGAGACCCGGCGACGGCGACGGCGGCCCCATTGCAGCGCCACGAGCCAGCCGAGGAGCGCGAGCCCCGCGAGCACGGCTACCAGCACCCACCAGCGGGCCTGTGAGGTGTCGGTCAGCACCCGCCCGTCGACGGTCGGGACGGCGAGGCCGGCGGCGCCCGAGGCCGAGGCGAGGCCGACGGTGTAGACGTTGCCCTGCGACGGGAGGGCGAACGCCTGGTCGGTGGAGGAGACCACGACCCGCAGCCGGTGGCCGGACTCGAAGCGGTGGTCGATGGCCGGGAGGGTCACCGGGACCTGCGTCGGCGTCGAGGCGTCGGTCGACAGCCCGGTGAGCGCGAGCGGCGCGACGAGGCCCGACGGCAGCGTCGTGGACCCGTCGGGTGCGACGTCGTAGAGCTTGGCGAAGAGCGTGGCGCTGCCGGTCGGCGAGGAGACGGCGAGGGTCACCCGCGGGGCCCCGACGATGTCGATCGCCGTCCCCAGCGGCCGGCCCTGGAATGCGGCGAACTGGCCCGGGATCTCGCCGATGCCGCCGAGGGCCGAGCCCAGCGACCCGAGGCCGGGCAGCGTGCTGATCGCCGCGGGCGAGCCACCGGGCGGTGTGACGATCGGCTGCGCCGGGCCGGACACCTGCTCCGTCGTCCACCGGGCCGGCGGGGCGCCGGTCAGTCCCGGGTAGCTCGCGGCCACCTCGGTCTGCGTGCCGCCCTGCACGACTGCTGTGCCACCGGCCAGGCCGGTCGGAGCCGGGAAGGAGAAGCTGGTGCCGGGGTCGTTTCCCAGGTGCCGGAGGTACCGGTCGAACCAGCCGGCGGTCATGTTCCGCAGGGACGCGGTGACGTCGGCGGACGCCGAGCTGTCATGGCCGCCGGCGTACCAGGCGACCTTCACCGGCGTGCCGTTGGCGGCGATCCCGCGGGCGTTGGCGTCGGCCTGGCCGAGCCCGAAGAGGGAGTCCTGCGTGCCCTGGATCAGCAGGGTCGGTGCGGTGATGCGGTCCAGGACGCCGGCCGGGCTGCTGCGGTCGAGGATCGCCTTGATCTCGGGCGTGAGGGTGCCGGTCGCCGCGGCGGTCTGGTAGGCCGCGCAGATGTCGGCGCGGAACCGGCCACAGGTGAGCGCTTGCTGAGCGGCCGCGGGGTCACCCGCCGCGTACGTGGTGGTCCCGGACGATGCGGTGCCGACCCCTCCGGCCAGGGCAGCAAGACCGCCGGTCGGTAGCGAACCCGCACCGAAGAGCAGCCCCGTCCAGAGCCGCTTGAAGACGCCGCCGGTCCCCGCCTCCGGGGTGGCCGCGATCGTCCGCGCGCCGTCGACGGTGCCGGACTGCGACGGATAGAGCGCCGCCGTCAGCGAGTTCCAGGTGATCTGCGGGACGATCGCGTCAACCCTCCGGTCGTAGGCGGCACCGAGCAGCGCCAGCCCGCCACCGTACGAGGCCCCGGCCACCCCGACGCGGGGATCGCCCTTTCCGTCCTGCTGGACGTCGCGGCGCGCAGCGAGCCGGTCGATCAGCGTGGAGAGGTCGGCGACCTCGTAGCGGGGGTCGTCGAGACCGATCTGGCCGGTGCTGCGGCCGAATCCTCGGGCCGAGTACGTCATGACGACGTAGCCACGACCCGCGAGGTCGCGTGCGTCGCCGGTGACGGAGTCCTTGCTCCCGCCGAAGCCGTGCGCCAGAACGATGGCGGGCGCCGGGTGGGCCGCGGTCGCGGAGGACGGCAGGTAGAGCGTGGTGTCGAGGGTCACCGCGTCGGCGCCGGACCCCGACGGAACCTGGGCCACCTGGGTGTGGATGTCGGTCGCCGCGGCCGCGGGAGCCGCAGGAACGAGCGCGAGCAGGCCGCCGGAGAGCAGCAGGGTGAGAAGGGCGGCGAGGACCGACCGGGCGCCGGGGCGCGGGCGGGCACGCACGGACCCGCGGGCGGGACGCACGCTGCGCCCAACGGCCGGAGGTCCGACGGTGTTCCGAAGAGCGGCGGGTCGGGTGGCCGGCGTTCGGCTCAGGGCTTCCATTCCCCGGTGGCGACGACGACGAGCCCGGGTGTTGCGTTGCCGGGAACGTCGAAGAACCGTGCCGCGGGGCCGTGCAGCTGCGGGAACTGGCTGATCAGCTGGAGCGCGGCCTGACGCTGGTCCTCGTTGCCCTGGGTGAAGAAGACCGTGCTCGTGGCGACGTCCTTGGCGGTGTACGCCCCCACCGGCGTGGTCTCCCAGCCGCCGGCCTTGATCACGCCCGCGATGGACGCGGCGAGCCCGGTGACCGTGGTCGCGTTGAGCACGGTGACCGGCGCCTTCACGACCGCGGCGGCGGTCGTGGGCACCGCCGGCGCGGTGGAGAGGGCAGGCAGGTCCGAGACCCCGGGGACGGCGCCCGTGACGGCGCCGCCGGGCGTGGACGCGGACTTCGCGGCGGCAGCCTGCTGGGTGTGCGGCGAAGCGAACGAGTAGACGCCGAGCACGCCCAGGGCGACGACGACCACGGCCACCAGACCGATGGCCGCCCGGCGGGGCGAGCGGCGGGAACGGCCGGAGTCCCGGTCGCCGTCGGCAGGCCCGGAAACCTTGCGGCCGGCCTTGCGCCGGGCGGCCTCGGCGGCCTGCCGCTCCAGACGCAGCGCTGCGCGACCACCCGTGGTGGCGAGCGGCCCGGTCCCGGGGCCCGT
>JAODNJ010000181.1 GCA_025465155.1 Frankiales bacterium | reverse complement strand
TCCCCGAGCCGGCTCGTCCCGGTCGGCCGCTCCTCCCGGCGGTACTTGCCGGTCAGCCAGCCGCCGCCGAGCGGCGACCACGGCAGCAGCCCGAGCCCATTGGCCCGGGCCGCGGGCACGATCTCCCACTCGATCTCGCGGACCAGCAGGTTGTACTGCGGCTGCAGGGTCACCGGCACGCTGAGCCGGCGGAACTCGGCCAGGTCGACCGCGCGCTGGAGCTGCCAGCCGGTGTAGTTGGACAGCCCGGCGTAGTGGATCTTCCCCGCACGGACGGCGTCGTCGAGGAATGCCAGCGTCTCCTCCAGCGGGGTCCACGGGTCGAAGGCGTGCACCTGGTACAGGTCCACCCGGTCCACACCGAGCCGCCGGAGCGAGGCGTCCAGGGCATCGGCCAGGTGCCGCCGGGACAGCCCGAGGTCGTTCGGGCCGCGCCCCATCGGGAAGCGCCCCTTCGTCGCGAGCACCACCCGGCCGCGGACCTCGGCGGGCCGGGACGCCAGCCAGCGCCCGATGATCTCCTCGCTGGCACCGGCCGAGTAGACGTCGGCAGAGTCGACCAGCGTGCCGCCCGCCGCCAGGAACCGGTCGAGCTGGGCGTGCGCGCCCTCCTCGTCCGTCTCGTCCCCGAACGTCATCGTGCCCAGCGCGTAGGCCGAGACCGCGCAGCCGCTGCGGCCCAGCGTCCGGTACTCCATCACGTCACCTGCTGTCCGTGGCCATCGACGGTGCCGATCCTCCCGGAGGCGAGCCGGGTCAGCGCGGTGAGCGTCCGCCCCTGGGTGGACCCGGGCACCGGCGCCCGTGGGCGTCAGCCGCCGGCGACCTGCGAGAGGTCGAGCGCGCCGGACGGCGCGGTGATCGTCGTCTTCTTGCCGAAGTCGCCGGCCGTCACCGTGCCGGGGTTGGGGCCCTTGTCCACGGTCCGCAGCGGGTAGGGGTTGCCGGTCGCGGCGACGTCCAGGGTGCTGCCGTCGGACTGCGTGACGACGACGACCTTCTTCCCGTTCAGCGTGCCGGTGTGGACGGCGTCGTTGATCGTGGCGCCCGAGGTGGGCTTGCGCAGCTCATCGGCCAGGCCCTTGAGGGTGACCGGCAGGACGCTCGCCGCCGCGGAGTCGGGGACGATCACCCACTTGCCGTCGAGCGCGCCGGCCGTGGCCTGCGGGACGCCGGACTGTGCCCAGAAGGCGCTGGGGGCCTCGACGTAGACCTTGCCGCCCACACTCACGAGCTGCAGCTTCTGGCCGCCCTGCGTGATGGAGCCCGTCGCGTCGGGCCCCTGCAGGCGCAGGTCCACGGTCGACGTCACACCGTTGGACGTGCCGCCGCCGGTGATGTGCACCGCATCCGCCTTCTCCAGCGCCGAGGCGGCGTCGGACGCGACCTGCGGCCCCTTCTTCGCGCCCTCCCCGTTGTCGTCGGAGCCACCGCAGGCGGTGAGGACGGCGGCCGCGAGGGCGACCGCGGCGAGCTGGCGAATGCGCATGGGACTCCGTCCTCCGGGGGCGACGTCGGCCGGCCCGTCGTCCGCTCGGAGAGGTGTCCGCCCACGTCGGCGGCTCATGCCGCACCGCCATCCTGCCGTACGGGCAGGATGGCGGTGTGCGTGCTCCGGGAACCGGACCCGGCGGCCAGGAGCCGCAGACCGTCCGCGTGGCCCGGTCCAGACCCACGGGCGTACCCCCGCCCCTCGTCACCCACGGGAGCAGACGTGCGCATCCTGATCGCCCCTGACAAGTTCCGGGGCACGGCGACCGCGGCCGAGGCTGCGGAAGCCCTCGCCGAGGGCGCGCGGGACGCCGGCTGGGAACCACGGACGATCCCGCTCGCCGACGGCGGGGAGGGAACGCTGGAGGCGCTGGGCGGGGCCAACCGGACCTCGGTGGTCACCGGGCCGCTGGGACAGCTGGTGGAGGCGGCCTGGCGGTCGGCCGACGCGCAGGCGGTGGTCGAGATGGCCAGGGCCTCGGGGCTGCAGCTGGCCGGCGGATCCGGGCACAACGACCCGCTCGGCGCCACCAGCCGCGGCACGGGCGAGCTCATCGCCGAGGCGATCGCCTCCGGGGCCCGTCGGGTGATCGTCGGCGTGGGTGGTTCGGCGACCACCGACGGCGGCCTCGGCGCCGTCGAGGTGCTGCACGACCTGGCGCCGCTCGACGGGAGCCGGGGCTACCTGGTGCAGGTCGCCTACGACGTCGCGACCCGGTTCCTCGACGCACCCCGGCTGTTCGGCCCGCAGAAGGGTGCCACGCCGGCCCAGGTGGTACTGCTGACCGAGCGGCTGCGCGCCCTGGCCGCGCTGTACCGGGGCCGGTACGGCGTCGATGTCCTCGACCTGGCCGGGTCCGGCGCGGCGGGCGGCCTCGGCGGGGGCCTGGCGGCTCTCGGTGCGTCCCTCGAGCCCGGCTTTCCGCTCATCGCCGATGTCGTCGGCCTGCGCCCGGCGATCCGCTCGGCGGACCTGGTCATGACCGGTGAGGGACTGCTGGACGCGCAGTCCTTCGACGGCAAGGTGGTCGGCGGCGTCGCCGAGGCGGCCGTCGCGGCGGGCGTTCCGTGGTGCGCCGTCGTCGGCCAGGCGCAGGTGGTGCCGCCGGAAGCCGACGTGACCGACCTGGTGGCCACCTTCGGCCGCGAGGCCGCGCTGACCGAGACCGGCCGCTGCCTGCGGCTGGCGGCCCGTGCGGCCCTGGTGGCGCGTGGCTCCTCCCCAGCTCCCGGGTGGCCCGGTCCCGCCGGGTTCCGCCCGACCCGATCCCAGCCTGGGGACGTGACATGACGACGCACGGGTGATCCGCGCGACCGACCCCGCGACGGGCGAGGAGCTCGCCAGGCGGCGCGGACTCAGCGGTCGGCGGTGCGGTGGATCGGACCGTCGCTGCCGCTCAGTCGCTCCCCCGTCCCGCCCCATCGCCCCGCGATGATCTCCGCGGCGACGGACACCGCCGTCTCCTCGGGGGTGCGGGCGCCGAGATCCAGGCCGATGGGCGAGGAGAGCCGGGCGATCTCCTCCTTCGACAGGCCCGCCTCCTCCAGCCGGGCCAGCCGGTCCTCGTGGGTGCGCCGCGAGCCCATCGCGCCCACGTAGGCGACCGGCAACCGCAGCGCGACCTCGAGCAGCGGGACGTCGAACTTGGGGTCGTGCGTGAGGACGCACAGGACGGTGCGGTCGTCGATCCGGCCCGCGTCGGCCTCGGCCTGCAGGTAACGGTGCGGCCACTCCACCACGACCTCGTGCGCGTCGGGGAATCGCTTCGGCGTCGCGAACACCGGGCGGGCGTCGCAGACGGTGACCCGGTACCCGAGGAACGCGCCGACCCGCGCGACCGCGGCCGCGAAGTCGATGGCGCCGAAGACCACCATCCGTGCCGGCGGCGCGAAGGAGTTGACGAACAGCTCGAGGTCGTCGCCGCGCCGCTCGCCGTCGTGGCCGAAGTGCAGGAGGCCGGTGCGCCCGGCGGCCAGCATGCCCCGGGCGTCCGCGGCCACGGCGTCGTCCAGCCGGGACGGCCCCAGGCTGCCCGAGGCCCGGTCCGGCCACAGGACCAGCCGCCGGCCGAGGCGGTCGTCGGCCCCCTTGACGACGGTGACGACGGCGACCGGCTCGTGCCGCCCGACCGACAGCGCGAGCTCGCCCAGCTCGGGGAACGACTCGCGGGACACCGCCTCGACGAAGACGTCGAGGATGCCGCCGCAGGTCAGCCCCACCGCGAAGGCGTCGTCGTCGCTCACGCCGTAGCGCCGGAGCAGGGGCTGCCCGGACTCGACGGCGTCCTTGGCCTCCTCGTAGACCGCCCCCTCGACGCAGCCGCCGGAGACGCTCCCCACTGCTGTGCCGTCGGGTCCCACCAGCATCGAGGCGCCGGGCGGCCTCGGCGCGGAGCGCCAGGTGGCCACGACGGTGCCCATGCCGACGGTCTGCCCCGCCTGCCACCAGCCGATCAGGTCGTCGAGGACGTCACGCACCGAAGGGCTCCTTCCTCCGCCGTGGAGGGTATCCACTCAGGCACGGGAGATCACTCCGGAGAGTTCCTCGAACGCGGCCATGCTGTGCCCCGACACGAAGACGTCGACGTGCGGCAGGGCCGCCTGCATCCCGCCGGTGAGCGGCTCGTAGCCGGCGCGTCCCTTGTGCGGGTTCACCCAGACGACGCGGTGCGCGAGCCGCCGCAGCCGGGCCATCTGCTCGCCCAGCAGCTCCGCGTCCCCGCGCTCCCAGCCGTCGGAGCAGATGACGGCGACGGCGCCGCGGGCCGTGCCGCGCTGGCCCCACCGGTCGAGGAAGGCCTTGAGGACCTCGCCCAGGCGGGTCCCGCCCGACCAGTCGGGGATCGCCGACCCGCCGGCGGCCAGCGCGCGATCCGGATCTCGCAGCCGCAGCTC
>JAODNJ010000167.1 GCA_025465155.1 Frankiales bacterium | reverse complement strand
CCCGTGACTCGACGACGTACTCGCCGCGCTCGGCCAGCGCGACCCTCATCGCCTCCTGGACCGCGGCGTGGTCCTGGGGATGGATGTGCCGGGCGAGGAGCTCCTCCATCGAGTCCAGCTGCACGGCACCCTCGAGCCCGAAGACCGCCGCGCAGCGCCGGTCCCAGAACACCGCGCCGGTGCGGAGGTCCCGCTCCCAGATCCCGATGGAGCTGGCCTCCAGGGCCACCTCCAGACGGGCACGGGAGGTGCCGACGGCGGACTGGGCCGCGGACAGCTCCAGCTCGGCGACGACGGACGCAGCCAGCTGAAGGAGCAGCTCGGCGGCGTCGTCCGTCCAGTCGCTGGGGGACTCGTCGTAGACCGCCAGCGCACCGACGACGTGACCGGAGGCGGCGACCAGCGGGGCACCGAGATACGAGCGGACCTGGCCCGATGTGACCGCGGGCAGCCCGGCCCGGCGCTGCCACCTCGACGGCGCGGGTCCCATGCTGACACGACGACACGCGGACGCCGATCCTCGGAACCCCCGGCGTGGCTACCGCCTCCCCCCACGGGGTGGGTTGCCCGTCGGCACTCAAGGCAGCCGCGCCGTGGACCGATGGCTACCTCATGCTGGGCGCCCGCGAGCACACGCTGCCGGACTGCCGGCCGCTGCTCGCCGACCCTGGCGACCTCACGCTGGTCTTCCAGCCGATCGTCGACCTCGCCGCGGCGCGGGTGGCCGGTTACGAGGCGCTGTCCCGGTTTCCCGGCACGGCGACTCCCGACGTCTGGTTCGCCGCCGCCGCCGACGCCGGCCTCGGGGCGGAGCTCGAGGCCCTGGCCATCATCAAAGCGCTGGATGCCGCCGCCGAGCTCCCGCCCGACACGTTTCTCACCGTCAACGTCAGCCCCCACCTGCTGGGCAGCGAGCGCGTGCAGGAAGCGCTGGGCCGCCGCCGGGACCTGCACCGGATCGTCATCGAGCTCACCGAGCACACACCGGTCGACGACCTGACGGCGCTGCAGACCCAGACCCGGGCCCTGCGGAAGCGGGGCGCGCTCATCGCCCTGGACGACGCCGGTTCGGGCTACTCGGGTCTGCAGCAGATGGCCGCCGTGAAGCCGCAGATCGTCAAGCTCGACCGCGCACTGGTCGCCGACGCCGACGCCGACCCCGTCCGGATGGCCCTCGCCGAGATGCTGGGCGAGTTCGCCGGCAGGATCGACGCCTGGCTGCTCGCCGAAGGGCTGGAGACGGCGGCCGAGCTGGCCGCCTTCGCCCGGCTCGGCGTGCCCCTGGCCCAGGGCTGGCTGCTCGGGCGGCCGGCGCCGGGCTTCGCCCCCCTCGCCCCCGAGGTCGTCGCCGTCGTGCGGGCTCAGGTGGCCCGCGCCCGGCTGACCGAGAGCGTCGCCAGCCTGATCCGCCCGGTCCGCCAGATCGCCGCCGACGAGGCCGTCACCGGCATCCCGCCCGCGGTCGTCGTCGGACCGCTGGGCGATCCGCAGTCGGTGCTGCTGGCCGACCCGCGGACGGCGGAGCCCTACACGGCACCGGTGTCGCTGCGCGTGCACCCCTCGGCCGACATCGTGGAGACCCTCCAGCGCGCGCTCACCCGGCCGACGTCGCACCGCTTCGAGCCGGTGATCTGCACCGATCCGACGGGCGCCGTGCTGGGCCTGCTGCGGGTCGAGGATCTCGCCTCCGCGGCCAGGAGTCGCTGACCGGGCCGTCCCCCAGCCACCGACCGCCCGTCCGGGCGGTCGGAGACCCCTCACGAGGAGCACAGACCATGAAGACCTTCGCCTGCGGCGACGTCATCCCCGGGTGCAGCGGCGACATCTCGGCCTCTGACGAGGACGGCATCTTCGCGTGGGCCGCGGCTCATGCCGCCGAGGTGCACGGGATCACCGAGGTCACCCCGGAGCTGCTGGCCGCCATCCGCGCGAAGATCGTCACCGTCTGAGAAGGGAGCCCTTCCGGCTGCCTTCGCCCGCTGGGAGCCCCAGGAGAGGGCCTTCAGGCGCTCGCGTCGGTCAGCCGCTGCCGCTCCTCGCCGGTGAGCACGAGATCCTGCATCGGGAGCAGCTCGGCCAGCTGATCCACGTTCCGGCCGCTGGCGATCGGCGAGGTCACGGTGGGCTGATCGGCCAGCCAGCGCAGCGCCACGGCGGCCATCGTCACGCCGTGCGCCGCCGCCACCTCGCGCAGCGCGGCCAGCACCCGGTCGCCCCGGTCCCCGAGGTACTTCGACGCCCCCTCCGCACGCGGTGAGTCCGTCCGCTCGCCGGCCCGGTACTTGCCGGTGAGGAAACCCCGGGCCAGCGCGAAGTACGGCAGCGACGCCAGGCGGTGCTCGGCGACGACGTCCCGAAGCTCCGCCTCGTAGGCCGCCCGTTCCATCAGGTTGTAATGGGCCTGTAGGGCGACGTACCGCGCGAGGCCCAGCCGCTCCGACGTCTCCAGCGCCTCCGTCAGCCGCTTCGCGGAGTAGTTCGACGCCGCGATGTAGCGGACCTTCCCCGCCTTCACCAGCTCGTCGAAGGCGGTGAGCGTCTCCTCGAGCGGCGTCGTCGGGTCGTCGTAGTGGGCGTAGTAGAGGTCGATCCGGTCGGTCTGCAGGTTGCGCAGCGACCGCTCCGCCGCCTTCCGGATCTCCGGCGCCGAGAGGGGGTGCTCCTTGCCCCGGGGGGAGGCCTTGGTGGCGACGACGACGGTGTCGCGCACCCCACGCTCAGCCATCCACGCGCCCAGGATCTGCTCCGAGCGGCCGTCTCCGTAGGACTCCGCGGTGTCCACGAACGGCCGCAGCACGCCGGGTGTGGCGTCGAGGTAGCGGTCCAGGACCGCGTGCGACGTCGGCTCGTCCGCCGTCCAGCCGAAGACGTTGCCGCCCAGGCACAGCTCGCTGACGTCCAGGTCGGTACCCGTGATGCGCGGCATGCGTCCACGCTAGGTCGGCCGCCTGGCAGCCGCTCCCCCGGGGACCCCCAGGCAGCTGGGACTCGTGTGGCGCCCGTGATCGACTCCGGGGCCGCCGGACACCCCCACTGGCCAGAACGCCTGGTGGCATGGCACGGTGCCCCGGGTCCCGCGTCGCATTGCGGCGCGGGGCGCCCGGGCAGTTCGCGCCCCTTGCGGACCCCCGGGAACCCTCACCGGCCCTGCCGCGTCGGGGGGAATGGAAGCCGGCCGCGTGCCGAGCCCCGGCATCAGCCACCACATCGAGAGGACACTCGTGAACAAAGCCGAACTCGTCTCCGCCATCTCCAAGCGCGCCGACGTCCCGGCCTCGACCGTCGACTCGGTCCTCGCCGGCCTGCAGGACGAGCTGGTCGACGCCATCACCCGCGGTGAGAAGGTCGCCGTCTCCGGGCTGCTGACCGTCGAGCGCACCCAGCGCTCCGCGCGGACCGGCCGCAACCCGCAGACCGGTGAGTCGATCGACATCCCGGCCGCGAACACCGTGAAGGTCACCGCCGGTTCCAACCTGAAGAAGGCCGCCAGCAACGTCCCGGTCTGATCGAGCGCTTCCGATCGGGCGCCGCCCGCCGGCCGGCGGCCCACGCGCGTGATCCGGCCCACACCGTCGTGAGTCAGGATGCGGGTGCGGGTACCGGCCGGCGGTGCCGTTCTGGGAGGCGGGCGTGGCGACGGAGCTGAAGGTGGAGACCGACCCTGCGGAGGTCGGGTTCGATCCCAACCGGCTGGAGCGGCTGGACCGGCGGCTGGCCCGCTGGGTCGACGAGGGCCGGCTACCGGGCTTCCTGGTGACGGTCGCCCGGCACGGCCGGCTGGTCCACGTCGGCCGCGCCGGCTTCCGTCACATGGAGGACGGCGCCGCGATCGAGGACGACACCCGGTGGCGGATCTTCTCGATGACCAAGCCGGTCACCTCGGTGGCCGCGATGATGCTGTACGAGGAGGGCGCGTTCCAGCTCGGTGACCCGATCGCCGAGTGGCTGCCCGAGTTCGCCGACACCCCGGTGTACGTGGCGGGCTCGTCCCACAAGCCGGTGCTGGAGGCACAGACCGAGCCGATCCGCGTCTGGCACCTGCTCACCCACACCTCGGGGCTGACCTACGGCTTTCACCACACCCACCCCGTCGACGCGATCTACCGGGCCAACGGCTTCGAGTGGGGCTCCCCCGAGGGCGCCGACACCGCCGAGGTGGTCCGCCGGTTCGCCTCGATGCCGCTGGTGTTCCAGCCGGGCAGCGAGTGGAACTACGGCGTCTCCACCGACGTGCTGGGCCGGCTCGTCGAGGTGGTGTCCGGCCGGACCCTCGACGACTTCCTCGAGCAGCGGATCTTCGCGCCGCTCGGCATGACGGCGACCTCGTTCGGGCTGAAGCCGGGCGACGATCCCGCCGCGCTGGCCCGGCTCTACGCCGCCGTCCCGACGCCGGACGGCGCCGCCCCCACCGCCCTCACCCCGCTCGACGCCATGGGTGCGCACTTCCTCGCGAAGCCGCCCTACCTCTCCGGCGGCGGCGGGCTGGTCTCCACCGCGGGTGACTACCTCCGGTTCATGGAGATGCTCCGGGCCGGCGGCAGCCACGACGGCAGCCGGCTGCTGGGCCCGCGGACGGTGGCGCACATGTGGCGCAACCACCTGCCGGGCAACGCCGACCTCGCCACGTTCGGGCGGCCGCTGTACGCGGAGTCCCCGATGCGCGGCGTCGGATTCGGGCTCGGTTTCGCCGTGGTGCTCGACCCGGCGCTCTACGGCGGCGTGGCCACGGTCGACGACGCCAGCTGGGGCGGTGCCGCGTCGACCGGCTTCTACATCGACCCGAACGAGGACATCACCGTGGGCTTCTACACCCAGCT
>JAODNJ010000530.1 GCA_025465155.1 Frankiales bacterium | reverse complement strand
CGCCGTCCGCACCGCGGTCGGGCTGTTCGACGTCTCGCACCTGGGCACCGGCACGGTCCGCGGCCCCGGTGCGTCGGCCCTGGTGAACGGTGCTCTCACCAACGACCTCGCCCGGATCGGCCCCGGGCAGGCGCAGTACACGCTCTGCTGCGTGCCGGACGGCGAGGCGGACGCCGGTGGCGTCGTCGACGACCTGATCGTCTACCTGTACGGGGACGACGACGTGCTCCTGGTGCCCAATGCGGCGAACGCCGCCGAGGTGCTGGGCCGGCTGGCCGCCGCCGCCCCCGGCGGGGTGACCGTCACCGACCGGCACGAGGACGTCGCCGTCCTGGCCGTGCAGGGTCCGCGGTCACCCGAGGTGCTGGCGGCCGTCGGCCTGACCGCCGACCTGCCGTACATGTCCTTCACCGGCGGGGCGGCCGAGGACGTCACCGTCTGCCGCACCGGCTACACCGGGGAGCACGGCTACGAACTGCTGGTGACGGCCGACCGCGCCGGTGAGCTGTGGGACGACCTGCTCCGGGCCGGGTCCGACGCCGGCATCCGGCCGTGCGGCCTGGGCGCCCGGGACACGCTGCGAACCGAGATGGGCTACCCGTTGCACGGCCACGAGCTGTCGCGGCAGATCACCCCGAACCAGGCCCGGGCCGGCTGGGCCGTGGGTTGGAAGAAGGCCGGGTTCTGGGGTCGGGAGGCGCTGCTGGCCGAGCGGGAAGCCGGCCCCCACCGGCTGCTCTGGGGCCTGCGGGCCGGCGGGCGTGGCATCCCGCGGCCGGGCATGGCGGTGCTGACCGCTGAGGGCGCCCGGGTCGGTGAGGTGACGAGCGGAACCTTCTCGCCGACGCTGCGCACCGGCATCGGGCTCGCCCTGCTCGACACCGCGGCCGGCGTGCCCGAGGGGGGCCGCCTCGTCGTCGACGTCCGCGGCCGCCCGGAGACGGTCGACGTCGTCAAGCCCCCGTTCGTGGAGTCCCACGTCCGCTGAGCGGAGTCGCCGGAGCACGGAACGCGCGCTCCGGCCCGTGCACTAGGCGCTCGTCGCGGTCTCCTTCGTCGGCTCCGGCGGGTGGGGAAGCTCGTCGGCCACCGTGGCATCGCGTTCCCCCATGGGGACCGGGTCACCGGTCGTGGTGTCGCGCGCCGTCTGGTGCTCGGCCTCGGCGTTGATCTCCGCGCCGAGCAGCACCAGGTAGCAGGTCAGGTACAGCCAGAGCATCAGCACGATGACGCCGGCGATGGCCCCGTAGGTCTTGTCGTAGGACCCGAGATTGTTCACGTAGAAGCTGAACAGCAGGCTCACGACGGCCCAGACGACGGTGACGACGACCGAGCCCATGCTGACCCAGCGGAACTTCGGGGCGTCGCGGTCGGGGGCCACCCGGTAGACCACCGCCAGCGCACCCGCCATCAGGGAGAGGAGTACCACCCACCGCAGCGCCTGGGCCAGGATCGTGCCCACGATGCCGAGGTGCAGCGCGTCGAGGACGGCCGGGAGGACGGCGACCAGGCCGACGGTGACCAGCACGAAGATGATCGCGCCGACGGTCAGCGCCAGCGAGAGAAGCTTGAGCCTGACGACATTGCGGGTCTCGACCTCGTCGTAGGCCAGATTGACCGCGGTGACGAGGTGGCTGACGCCGCCGGAGGCGCTCCACAGCGCGGCGAGGATCGACACGGCCAGCCCGAGGGTGAGCGCACCGCCGCTGTTGCCGGTGATCGACCTGAGCTGATCGGTGAGCAGGCTCTGCGCGCTACCGGGCAGCCCCGAGGCGAACGACTCGACCTGCTGGGTGACCGTCGCGGGCGAGGCCACCAGCCCGTACAGCGAGATCATCGCGATGAGTGCCGGGAAGATCGCCAGGAACCCGAAGAAGGCCACGCCGCCGGCGATGATCGGCATGTTGTCGGCCCGGTTCTCGGCCCACGCCCGCTTGATGATCTGTTTCCACCCGCGCCAGGGGATCTGCGTGGGCGTCTCGGCGTGGACGCCCGGAAGCGCCTGCTCCTTCGGCGCGTCGTCCGGCGCTCCGTCGGTCCTCGGTTCCGGCTGCTCCGGCTCGCCCGCATCGGCCTTCTCGTCAGCCGTCCCGGCCGCCTCCTTGGCCGCCTCTGTGGCCGCCAGGCGCCGGGCGGCCTTCTCCTCCACCCGCTGGCGGATCCGGTCGACGGCGCTCTCGTGCTGCTGGGTGCCGGCCATCGGCTCTCTCCTGGGCTCGGTGGTCAGGGCTCGGGGCGGGCGGGATCAGTCGCCCGGCCAGGTCCCGGTGAGCTTGGTGAAGCCCTGGGCGCCCAGCCGGTCGATGGCCGCCTTCGTCGCGGCGAAGATCGCCCCCTGGATCGCGGCGGCCAGCACGACCTCGCGCATCGAGTACTCGCTCTGCAGCGAGGACGGCGCGTCGTGCTCGCGCGACACCTGCTTCCAGACCTGCTTGAAGACCGCCCCGGACACGACGCCGGCCAGGATCCCGCCCAGCAGGCCGATCGGTCGGTAGGCGATCTTGGCACCCTTGCTCAACGCTGCCTCCTCGGTGACGAACGCTTCCCGCGCCAGACGACCACACCGACGACGACCGCCACCAGGGCGAGGCCCGCGCCGAGGACGGCCGGCGGACTCTCCCGGTAGGTCTCGACGGCGGTGTCGCGGGCCCGGTAGGCGCGCTCCCTGGCCCGGGCCGGGACGTCGAGCCGGTGACTGAGCTCGTCGACCGTGCGCCCGAGATGGGCACGCGTCGCCTCGATCCCGGCCTTGATGGCGTCGGGGTCGCCGGAGCCGCTCACCGCGAGATCCCGCGCTTCACCCGGCCGACATCGGCGTGCACGCCGGCCACCGAGAACAACACCACGGCAATGATCATCCCGGACGACCAGCCGCGTAGCACGTCGGCCGGCGCCGGCGTCCAGATCTGTCCGGTCGGCCGGCCGACCAGTTCACCGGTCGAGGCGTCCGTGGGGTCGGGCGGCGGCGTCTCCACCCGAGTGGCATCGCCGTCGGCGGGTCGGGTTATCGGTCCTCCGCGGTCGACGCACGGGCTGCTCGACGCCGACCATGCCCGCGGAGGTCAGGAGTAACCCCTCCGGCGCCCGGTTCAATTGCCCGTCACCCGGCCGCGCGGGGCGGCCAGGTCCGATCGCGGCGCGGCTGGCGGGTACAGCCCCGGAAGAGCCCGCGCCCGGTCGCGGCCGGAACGCCCGCGGCTTCGCTGCGGGCCTGAGGGCCGCATCGCGGACCGGCCGGCGCCGTCACTAGCCTCCGGACCATGACCTGGCACTGGCGGCTGGAGGACCCGGCCGGCGCGGCTGTCGACCCCGATTCGCTCGGGGTCGACGTCCCGGACTCCGACAACCAGGGCGACGCCGAGTCCTGGCTGGGGGAGAACTGGCGTGAGCTGCTGGCCCGCGGCGTCGCGACGGTGACCCTCTTCGACGGCGAGAACGAGATCTACGGGCCGATG
>JAODNJ010000494.1 GCA_025465155.1 Frankiales bacterium | reverse complement strand
GGCCGGGCTCTCGGCCTTCGGGCCTCGGCAGCGTTGGGTCGCCGCGGTGGAGACGCTCGCCGACCAGGGCTGGCCCGTGATCGGGTCGTCCCGGCGCTGGCGGCACGGCGAGGTGACCGTGCGCTGGGCGTCGGTCGCTCCGATCTGATCGGGTCGTCGTCGATCCGGTGGCCGTGCTGCCCGGTTGCAGTCGCGCCGCACCACGAATCCCCAGGTCAGCGCCGAATCCCCCGAGTGCGGACGTCGCTCGACACCGGAGCGCGCGGGGCGACCGCGCCGGCTCTTCCGACGCCCGCCTCGGACTCCGCTGCCGGTCCGGCACGATGACGACCATGGGGCGGGAACGGGCGACGCTGCCACCGGGCCGCACACCGGTCGCCGGTGGCACGGCCGAGCTGCTCGCCGACGCCGACCGCGACGGTTCCTGGATGCTGCTGGTCAACGACACCCCGCAGTCGCACGTGGACCTGGACGACCCGGCCCACCTCGAGTTCGAGTACGTCCGGCGGATGGGTCACGTGGTCGACCTGGCCGCCGAGGAGACCCGGCCCCTCGACGTGGTGCACCTGGGCGGCGGGGCGCTGACCCTGCCCCGGTACGTCGCGACCACCCGCCCCGGGTCACGGCAGCGCGTGATGGAGATCGACGAGCCGCTCACCGAGCTGGTCCGGGCACACCTCCCGTTGCCCAAGGGGGCCCGCGTCCGGGTGCGGGCGGCAGACGCACGGGAAGGGCTCGCCGCGCTGCCGCCCGACAGCGCCGACGTCGTCCTCACCGACGTGTTCGCCGGCGCCCGCACCCCCGCGCACCTCACCACGGTGGAGTTCCAGGCCGAGGTACGAAGGGTGCTGCGCCCGGGCGGGATCGGCGCGGCCAACGTCGCCGACGGGCCGCCCCTGCGGTTCGCCCGCGCGCAGGTCGCCACGCTGCGCGCCGTCTTCCCTCATGTCTGCCTGCTCGCCGAGCCCGGCACGCTGCGCGGGCGGCGGTTCGGGAACCTGGTCGCGGTCGCCTCCGACGCACCCCTGCCCGTCGCGGCGCTGACCCGCCGCACCGCCGCGGACCCCATGCCGGCCCGGGTGGTCGACGGCGCGGCTCTCGAACGCTTCGCAGGCAACGCGCAGCCGGTACACGACGAGGAGGCGGTTCCCTCCCCCGAGCCGCCACCCGGGGTCTTCAGTCGCTGAGCGCCCGCTCGAAGGCCTCCAGCGCGCGGTCGTCGAACAGGACGAACCGGACCTCGGTCACGTGCTGGGGCTGAAAGGCTCGGACTCCGGCCACCGCCTGCACGGCGGCGTCCTCGATCGGCCAGCCGTAGACGCCCGCGGAGATGGCGGGAAAGGCCACGCTGCGCGCGCCCAGGGCGTCGGCAACCCGGAGGCTCTCGGTGTAGCAGGACCTGAGGACGGCGGACCGGTCCTGGGCCGCCGACCAGATCGGCCCGGCGGTGTGGACGACCCAGCGCGCGGGCAGCCGCCCTGCCGTCGTCGGCACTGCCTTGCCGCGCGGCAGCAGCCCGTCGGGCAGCGCTCGCTTCGCCGCCCGGCACTCCGCCAGGATCGCCGGGCCGCCGGCCCGGTGGATGGCGCCGTCGACCCCGCCACCGCCGAGCAGGCCGGGGTTGGCCGCGTTGACGACGACGTCGACGTCGGCCTCGGTGATGTCGCCACGCACCGCGATGATCCGCACGCCATGACCCTCGCACCGACCGTAGGGTCGACGTCCATGAGCCTGCCTGCGACCCGGCTGACCCGGGACACCCGGCACGCGGTGATCGGGGGCGTCTGCGCGGGCATCGCCCGTCGTTACGGCCTGTCCACCACGATGCTGCGGGTCGCCTTCGTGATCTCCTGCGTCCTGCCCGGCCCGCAGTTCCTGGCCTACCTGCTGCTCTGGGTGATCCTGCCCGCCGACCCGGCCTGAGCCGCCCGCGTCCTGTGCGGGTCGGCTGGCCGCGACCGGATCAGGCCGCGGTCACCAACTGCTCTTGCCGCGGTGCAGTCCGCGGATCGCCGGCCGCACGTCGACGAGGTAGACGATCGCGGCGATGACCGCGGGCAGCCAGAGGAAGCTCAGCACCGGCAGGAAGTAGGTGATGACCAGGGCCAGGGCGGTGATCGCCCCCCAGGCCGGCTTGGTCAGCCTGCCGGCCGCGACGAAGCCGGACGCGGGCCGGATGAGTGCATCGACCAGCGCCCATGCGGACAGCCCCAGGACGGCATACCTGAGGACCTCGAGGAGGAGACCGTCGAAAGACCCCATGCCGAAAGCGTACCCGCGGGAGTGCCCCGGGCCAGCACTCGAAAGAGGCAGTCGTGCGGTCTCGCGACCGGGAAGCCGCGGACGGCACAGGGCCCCGGAGCGCGCATGGCAGCTCCGGAGCCCTGAGCAGGTGGCCTGACGGTCCGGCCCGGCCTCACGGAGAGCCGGGGCCGGAATCAGCGGCAGGTGTTCAGCGGGTGCGCTTGGCCGGCACCGCGGTGGGGTCCGCAGGCTTGGCGCTGCGCGCGCGGGTGACGCGGGCCGACGCCTTTGCCGGGGTGGCCTTGCGGGCCGCCGTGGTGCTCTTGCGGGGGGCCGGCTTGGTGGGGGTCTCGACCGCCTTGTCGACGGTCGCCTTGGCCGAGCCGGCGGCCTCCGCGACCTCCTGCTCGGCCTTGCTGGCGGCCTTGTTGGCCTTGGCGGCGGTCTTCTGCGCGAGCGAGGTGACCTCGTCGGACGCCTCGGTGACCGCCTCGGCGGTCTCCCTCAGCGCCTCCTCGACGTTGGCCTCGACGGTGTCCACGGCCTGCTCGGTGCGGCGGACGACCTTGCGGAAACCGGGCTGGCGGCGCAGCTCGTCGACGACCTTCTCACCGCGGTTGGCGAGCGCCTCGACGGTCGACGCGGCCTGGCTCCGGGCGGTGCCGACCACGGCCGCGACCGTGTTGCGGACCGTCTCGGGGCGGGCGACCGCAGCCACCTGCTGGGCCGCCGTGCGGGTGCGGTCGACGGCCTCGGTCGCCCGGGAACGGGCCTCCTTGACGGCGAGGTCGGCCTGGACCTGCGCCTCACCGGGCAGCGATTCGGCCTGCGAGCGCAGCTTGCCGACGGCGGTCAGCGCGCGCTCGACGGCGAGGTCACCGGCGCCCACGGCGGCCAGGATCGGGGTCCTGCTGCGGGACACGAGGGTCTCTCCGTACTGCTTCACGTTCTGGGTGCGGGTCATGCCGACTCCTTCGAGGACCGGGGACGGGGGTTCTGGGGGTGGGAAGAGGACTCGGGGGTGCGTGCGGCGCCGTGCTCACGGACGTAGGTCTCGTAGAGCTCGAGCAGGACCGCCTTGTGCCGCTCCGACAGTGCGAGATCCGAGCGGATCGCCGCCACGGTGTCCGGGTTGCCGGACCGCCGGTCGAGGATCCCGGCCTGCTCGTACAGAGACTCGGCGGAGATCTTCAAGCCCCGGGCGATCGCCGCGAGGATCTCCGCAGACGGCTTGCGGAGGCCCCGCTCCACCTGGGACAGGTAGGGGTTGCTGACGCCCGCGGCGCGGGCCAGCTCGCGCAGGGACACGCTGGCAGCGCTGCGCTGCTCCCGGATGTAGTCGCCCACCTGGGACGCCCGTGCCGACACCTTGGGCGCGGAGGCGACGCTCTCCGCCACGGAACCGGCGACCCGGTCCACCGTCTCGCGGACCGTCGTCACCTGCTCCCGGACGAACTCACTGGGCGTTTGCACGAGCCTCACGTTAGGCGAGAGTGCTAGCTCCTGCAAGCGGAGCTGCTAGCAGCACGAAGTGAGCCGGGTCACAGCCCAAACCGCAGGTCAGGTGGCGATGAACGGCGCCGGGCGGATCTCGCCGACGACGTTCTCGCCACCGCTGACCGGGACGAGCAACCACGGCGCAAGCGGCTCGGCCGGAACGCCGAGCCGCCGTAGACCCGCCGTCAGCACCGGCGTGCGCCCGCGGTCACCGCCGTCATCGAGCTTGAGCGCGACCGCTCCCAGGCCTGGCAGGGCGGCGACGTGCACGCCGTCGGCGCCACCCTTGACCAGCAGGCCCTCGACGGCCTCCATCAGCCGGGTGTCGTCGCGGCCGGTCCCGGCCACGAGCCACGGGTGCGCCCGCATGGCATCGGCGACGGCTCGGCCGGCGCTGCCCTCGGCCGACGAGACCAGCGAGAGCACCCCGCGCGCCAGGCCGGTCAGCGAGAGCGCGTGCTGTGGCGCGCCGCAGCCGTCGACGACGACAGCGGTCACCGGCTCCCCGGCGGCCGCCGACAGACGTGCCTCGATCGCCTGCTGCAGCGGATGGCCCGGGTCGAGGTAGCCCTCGGTCGGCCAGCCGGCGGCGACGCACGCCGAGAGCATCCCGCTGTGCTTGCCCGAGCAGTTCATCGCCAGCCGGGCGGCCGGGCGGCCGGCCGCGAGCCACGCCGCCCGTGCCGGCTCGTACAGGGGCAGCGCGGGAGGGCACCCGAGGTCGCTCTCGTCCAGGCCGGCGGCGGCCAGCATCGAGGCGACCAGTGCCAGGTGGCCGTCCTCGCCGTTGTGCGAGGCCGCCGCGATTGCGAGCTCCTGGGCCGAGCGGGGCTGCCAGCCGGCGGCCAGCAGTGCCGCGGCCTGGACCGGCTTGTTCGACGACCGGGGCAGCACCGGGCGGTCCACAGCACCGGTGGAGAAGAGCACGGACCCGTCGTCGTCCAGGACGACGACGGCGCCACGGTGCACCGACTCCAGGAAGCCCGAGCGCCACACCTCCGCGAGGACCGGGTTGCCCGGCCAGTCGACCGAGGGGACGGGCGCCGTCCCCGGGGCGGATACCTCCGCGGCGATCAGTGCCGCCCCTCGTCGGCCAGCAGCGCCGCGACGTCGGCCTCCCCGTCGCGGTACCGGCGGCCGAGCTCGCCCGCCAGCCCGTCCATCACCTGCTGCACGCCGCGGCGCCGTTCGGAGAGCCCGGCCTCCGCCTGCGCCAGCGCCCGGGCGGCCTTCTCCAGCTTGGCGTCGGGCAGGTCGGTGATGGCCGAGAGATCCGCGCCGGGGGTCAGGGAGTTGACCCAGGACTCGTACTCCTCCGGCGCGGACGGCTGCACGGTCTGGTGCCGGCCGAGCCCGTGCGCGGGTCCGCGGCCCTTTTCCGAGAGGATCTCCGGCAGCAGGTCGAGCAGGGAGCGCCCGTCGTGCTCGGCGCGGCGCTGGAGCTCGCGGCGCACGATGTCGAGCCGGCCCTGCAGCAGCCGCCGGGTGTAGGAGAGGTTGACCTCCTCCTGCTCCGCGCGGCGACGCAGCTGGCGGACCTCGGCCATCGGCCTGCCCTGGGCGTCCTCCAGGAATCCGGGCGCCAGGAGCTCGTCGACGGCGGCTCCTCCGGCGGGAGAGGGCTTCGGGCTCACGGCTGTGCCTCCACGGGACTGTGCGTCGTGCGGTCGGTGCTGACCCCCAGCATGACGCGGGCGTCGTCGGCAGTCATCGGCGGGCGCTGGGCGATCCGGGCCAGCCCCGCGGCGCGGGCCACCAGCTGGGCGTTGTCGCGGACCGGCTCACCCGGAGCGTAGGTCAGGGTGTCCTCCATGCCGACCCGGAGGTGGCCGCGGGCCGAGAGCGCGGCGAGCATCACCGGCAGCGACGTCCGGCCCACCCCGGTGGCGGCGAAGGTGGCACCCGGCGGCAGGTGCGGCAGGCACGCGGCGAGGGCCTGCGTCGTCCCGGGCATGCCGCCCGGCACGCCCATGACCAGGTCGACGTGCACGTGGCCGCCGTGCGGCGGCCCATGCCGGTCCAGCAGCCGGGTGAGGGTGGCCAGGTGCCCGAGGTCGAACACCTCGTACTCGGGCACGATCGCGCGCTGCTGCATCTGCGTGTGCAGTTCGACGATGAGGTCCCACGGGTTGCTGAAGACGTCGCGGCCGAAGTTGACCGTGCCCAGCGTCAGCGAGGCCGCGTCCGGGGCGGCGTCCAGGACGGCGAGGCGGTCCGGCAGCGGATCGGTGACCGAACCCCCGCTGGACAGCTGCACGACGAGGTCCGTGGCCTCGCGAACGGCCGCGACCACCTCCCGCACCCGCGGCAGGTCGAGCGTGGGCCGGGTGTCGGTGCCGCGAACGTGCAGGTGGATCACCGAGGCGCCCACCGCCTGGCAGTCCCGCGCGGTGGCCACGACCTCGTCGACGGTCACGGGCAGCGCCGGCACGTCGGCCTTGGCAGACTCCGCGCCGGTGGGCGCGACGGTGATGAGCGTGCCCGAGGTCACCGGGGAATGGTGGCAGACCGGATCGCCCGCACCCGCTCCCGGGCGGCCGCCCTCGTGTCGTCCAGCTCCTCGCCGCCGTCGTCGGGGTCGAGGGCCGCGGCGGAGCCGGCCACGGTGAGCGCGGTGTCCGTGCGGACCGACTGCTTGACCAGCGCGAGGGCGACCACCCCGAGCTCGTGATGGCGCACCACCGTGCCGACGCGGCCGACCGCCCGGCTCCCGGCGAGCACCTGGCTACCCGGTGCGGGGAGCTCCTCGCTGACGCCGTCCAGGTGCAGCAGCACCAGCCGGCGCGGCGGCCGGCCGAGGTTGTGCACCCGCGCGACCGTCTCCTGCCCGCGGTAGCAGCCCTTCTCCAGGTGGACGGCGCTGTGCAGCCACTCCAGCTCGTTCGGGATGGTCCGGTGATCGGTGTCCAGGCCGAGGCGCGGACGGCGGGCCTCGACCCGCAACGCCTCGTAGGCGTCCAGCCCGGCCGGGGTGGCGCCGGCGGCGATCAGGGCGTCGGCCCGGGCGCCCAGCTCGGCGCGCGGGACGAGCAGATCCACGACGTCGGTCGTGCCGTCGCCGATGGGTGGCATGCGCCGTACCCAGCCGCCGCCGTCGAGCGCGGCGACACCGTGGAGAACCGACGGCGCCGGGAAACCCGCCGCTTCCAGCACCGTGCCCGCGCGCGGGCCGGCCAGGGTGAGCAGCGCCCAGCCGTCGCCGGCCAGGGCGGGCTGGACGCGGAGCATGAAGACCATCCGCTGCAGGAACTCGGCGAGCGCCGCGCCGGTGCCCCGCTCGACGTCCGCCCAGGTGGTGCCGGCCAGCTCGGTCAGCACGAGGTGGTGCTCGACGTGCCCCTGCGGCGAGAGCACCAGCGCCTCGGTGCCGGCCCCGTCGGCCAGCCGCTCCAGGTGCTGACTGGTGAGGCTGTGCAGCCAGGTGAGCCGGTCGGCCCCGGACACGGTCAGCACGTCACGGTCGCTGCGGTCCACCAGTCCGGCGCCCTCGGCAAGCGCGCGCTGCTCGCGCAGAGGGTCGCCGTAATGGGCGGCGACGGCGGCGCCCTCGACGGGGACGGCCCCGTGCAGGGCGAGCAAGGGCGAGGCGGTCATGTCTGCTCCGATGCGGCGCGTTCGCGGCAGGCGGCGCACGTCCCGGACAGGGCGACGTGGCCGACGTCGACCGTGAAACCCAGATCGGCCGCCAGACGTTCCGCGGCGGCGTCGAGCAGCGCGGGATCGGCCGAGGCGATCGCGCCGCAGGACTGGCAGACGACGTGCAGGTGCGGGTGCTCGGCGGCGTGGTAGACCGGCGCGCCCGTGCCGAGGTGGGTGTGCCACACGAGGCCGAGACTCTCGAGCAGTTCGAGGGTCCGGTACACCGTCGAGGCGTCCGGAGGGGTCGATCCTGCGGCCGCCTCGCCGCGCAGCCGCACGACGATCGCCTCGGGCGTGGCGTGCTCGAGCGCGGCCACCGCGGCCAGCACACGCTCCCGCTGGTGGGTCACGCGCAGGCCACGCGACCGCAGCCGCTCGGCGAGCGGCGCCGGGTCGGTGTCGCCGCGCCGGGCCGCGTGCTGGTGCGCCACTCCACGAGCCTATGCCCGGGGTGCGGCAGGCTGACGGTCGTGAGCGGACAGCCGCGTGGGCGTCGCAGCGAGCGTCGGAGCCGACAGGGAGCGAGCATCGCAGCGGAGCGCGCCGCGGGAGCGAACGAAGGAGTGTCGTGACAGACGTGCGCACGGTTGCCCTCTGGCGGAACGGCCGAGCCGAGCGGGTGCCGCCCGACCAGCCGGTGCTGCCGGCGTTCGACCACGGCCTCGCCCGCGGCGACGGCGTCTTCGAGTCCGTCTCGGTGGTCGCGGGCGCGACGCCGCACCTCGACGCGCACCTGGCGCGGCTGGCGCGGTCCGCCGCACTGCTGCACCTGGCCGACCCCGGTGCCGGCGCCTGGCGGTGCCTGGTCGACGCCGCGCTGGACGGCTGGCCGGCCGCGGTCGAGGGCGTGTGCCGGCTCTTCCTCACCCGCGGCCTCGGCGAGGGCCACCCGCCGACGGCGCTGGCCCTGCTGGCCCCCGTCGCCGACGACGTGCTGCGGCAGCGCGCCGACGGCGTCGCCGTCGTGAGCCTCGGCCTCGGCGTGCCGGCCGACTTCCGGTCGGTCGCCCCCTGGCTGCTCGGCGGGGCGAAGACCCTGTCCTACGCCGTCAACATGGCGGCGCTCCGGCACGCGCACGCCCTCGGTGCCGACGACGTCGTCCTCACCTCGCTGGAGGGACGCGTCCTGGAGGGGCCGACGTCGACGGTGGTCTGGGCCGCCGACGGCAGGCTGCACACCCCGCCCGTGGACACCGGGATCCTGGCCGGCACCACTGCCGCCAGGTTGCTCGAACGGGCCGCCGGAGACGGCTGGCCCACCGCCGTCACGCCGGGCACGGTGGCCGACCTGCACGCGGCCGACGGGGTGTGGCTCGTCTCGGGCATCCGCGGGGCCGCGACGGTGCACACCCTGGACGGCGTCGCGCGCGGCGACGCGGGGCTGTCGGAGCGCGTCCGGCGGCTGCTCACCCGGTGAGCTCCCCCCGCCGGCTCTTCGGCCGCGGCTCCTGGTACGAGGCCCGCCGGATCGCCGACGTGCTGCGCACGGAGACCGTCGGCGGCGTGCTGCTGCTGGTCGCTGCGGTGGCGGGGCTGGTCTGGGCGAACTCGCCCGCCTCCGGGGCCTACGCGCGGCTGCGCGACACCGTCGTCGGGCCGGCCGCGCTGCACCTGGACCTTTCCCTCGGGGCGTGGGCCGCCGACGGGCTGCTCGCCGTCTTCTTCTTCGTCGCCGGGCTGGAGCTCAAGCGCGAGTTCGTCGCGGGCGACCTCCGCGATCCGCGCCGGGCCACCCTGCCGGTCGCCGCCGCCGTCGGCGGGATGGCCGTGCCGGCGCTGATCTACACGGCGGTCAACGCCGGGGGGGCCCTGCGCGGCTGGGCGATCCCGACCGCGACCGACATCGCGTTCGCCCTCGCCGTCCTGGCGCTCCTGAGCACGCACCTGCCCAGCGGGCTGCGCACCTTCCTGCTCACCCTCGCCGTGGTCGACGACCTGCTGGCGATCACCGTCATCGCGGTCTTCTACACGTCGGGCTTCTCCCTCCCGTCGCTCCTGCTCTCCCTCGTCCCCCTGGCCGCGTTCGGCCTGCTGGTGCAGCGGCGGGTCCGCAGCTGGTGGCTGCTGCTGCCGCTCGCCCTGCTCACCTGGGGCCTGGTGCACGCCTCGGGCGTGCACGCGACCGTGGCGGGTGTGCTCCTGGCTTTCACGGTTCCGGTGATGCGCAGCGCCGCGGCCGGTGGTCCGGACGCCGGGCCGGGGCTGGCCGAACACCTCGAGCACCGGTTCCGGCCCATCTCGGCCGGTGTGGCCGTCCCCGTGTTCGCGTTCCTCTCCGCCGGGGTGACGGTGGGCGGGCTGTCCGGGCTGACCGCGTCGCTGCGGGACCGGATCGCCCTGGGGATCGCGATCGGCCTGGTGGCCGGCAAGGCCGTGGGGATCAGCGGCGCCACGTGGCTGGTGGCGCGGTTCACCCGCGCGCGCCTGGACGAGGAGCTCGGCTGGCCGGACGTGATCGGGCTGTCACTGCTCGGCGGGGTCGGGTTCACCGTGTCGCTGCTGATCGGCGAGCTGGCGTTCGGGACGGCCTCGCTGCGGGACGCGCACGTCAAGGTCGGCGTCCTGACCGGCACGGTGTCGGCGGCCCTGCTGGCCGCCGTCGTGCTGCGGGTGCGCAACCGGCGCTACCGCCGGACGGCGGCGCTCGAGGCCGTCGACACGGACGCCGACGGCGTTCCGGACGTCTTCGATCCGCATTCCGCCGACGGCTGAAAGAAGTGCGTTGCCGAGGTCCCGGAGCCGACGTACCGTCGAGGTACACGAGAGAGGAGGTGGTCCGAACCTTGCATGCTTATCGGACACGTGAGGTGGCTGTCCGCTAGCCGCCGTCCAGATGGGCCGCCCGTTCGGAGTGGAATCCGAACGACGGCATGATCGCCCGTCCGTCGAACGGCGGCGAGCGAGAACCGGACAGTCACCCGACCCCCGGGCCGCCGACAGTTGTCCAGTCGGCCCGCAGGCCGCTCCCCTGGTTCGCCAGGGTCCAGTCGCCGCGGAGCAGCCCGGGGGTTGTCCGTTCTCCGGGTAGATTCCCGTCGTGCAACTGGCCGGCCGTCCCGTCGAGGAGGACGTCTCGGCCGGTTCCTGGATCACCGAGGCCCTGCTGCCGGCCGATCCGCCCACGGTCGGCTCGCTCCTGCCGCCGGTCTTCGCCGCGTATGCCCGGGTGCTGCACCCGGCGATCAGGTACGAGGGGAACGACGACGTCGAAGTTCCGTGGCACGCCGTCGCCGCGCTGAACGGGCGCGCCGCGCACCGGCTGATGCAGTGGCCGGCGGTCACCGGCGCATGGGACTACGTCGCCGCCGACGACCAGCCGGAACTGTGGAACGACGCCCCGGCCGAGGGACATCTGCCCGCTCCGGTGGCTGCCCGGCTCGCCGTCGTCCTGGCCGCGCACACGACCACCCCGGAGGGCTGCTGGTTCGGCCTTGCGGTGGCAGCACTGCCTGACGGCACGGCGCCGACGCTGGCCGCTGGTGGCGGGACGCACTTCCTCGTCCACGGCCCCCTGGACGTCGCCGCGGCGAACCTCGTGCCCGAGCCGGCCGAGCAGGGGGCCTCCCTCTGGTGGCCGGCCGATCGCGCCTGGTGCGTCGTCACCGACCTCGATCTGATGAGCACCTACGTGGGCGGGAGCGCGGCCGCGGTGGCCGACGTGCTGGCCGCGGCCGGGATCGAGGCGTACCCCGCCGCGCCGGACGACCCCGTGCGCCCCGACAGCGACCCGGTCAACCCGCCCCCGGACTGACCGCCGTCCTCCGTGCCGGAATGGCCATTCCGGCACCCGCTGGGTGGTGCCGGAATGGCCGTTCCGGCACTCAGGGAGGCATCCCTACAGCTGCGCGAGCTCCGCGGTCAGGTCGTCGAGCCCCAGTGATCCCTGGGAGAGCGCAGCCATGTGCCAGGCCTTCAGGTCGAAGTCGGCGCCGCGGGCCTGCCGGGCGGCGTCGCGGCCGGCCAGCCACGCCCGCTCGCCCAGCTTGTAGCTGATCGCCTGACCCGGGATGCCCAGGTAGCGGACGAGTTCGCTGTCGAGGAACGCCGGGTCACGACCGCAGTTCTCGCCGAAGAAGACCCGCGCCAGCTCCGGCGTCCACGGCTCGCCGCGGTGCGCGGCCACCCCACCGTCGGCGTCGTCCGGGATGGGCAGCTCGAGGTGCATGCCGATGTCGATGACGACGCGGACGGCCCGCATCTGCTGCGCGTCCAGGTAGCCCAGCCGCGCCGCCGGGTCGGTCAGGAATCCGAGCTCGTCCATGAGCCGCTCCGCGTACAGTGCCCAGCCCTCGACGTTGGCACCGACCGACCCGAGGGAGGTCTGGTACGACGACAGCGATCCGGAGACGTAGGCCCACTGGGCGAGCTGCAGGTGGTGCCCCGGAACGCCCTCGTGGTACCAGGTGGAGACGAGGTCCCAGAGCGAGAAGCGGGTGCGGCCCAGCGTCGGCAGCCAGGTGCGCCCCGGCCGGGACAGGTCCTGCGAGGGCCGGGTGTAGTACGGCGCGGCGGCGCTCCCCGGCGGGGCGATCATCGCCTCGACCCGGCGTACCGGCCCGGCGAGGTCGAAGTGCGTCCCGTCGAGGGCGTCCATCGCCTCGTCCATCATCGCCTGGAGCCGTTCGCGGACCTTCTCGACGCCGTCGACCGCGGGGCCGTTCTCGTCGAGCCAGCGCATGGCCTCCATCGGGGTCGCACCGGCGAGCACCTTCTCGGCCTCGATCCGCTGCTCGGCCAGGATTCGCTGGTGCTCGGCCCAGCCCCATCGGTAGGCCTCCTCCAGCCCGCCGCCCTCGGCCAGGTTCGAGCCGTTCCACCTCCGTGCCGCCAGCGCGTAGCGCTCCCGGCCGACGGCGTCCGGGGTCCCGTCCGCCTGGGGCAGGTAGACGTCGCGGAGGAAGTCGCGGATCTCGCCGACTGCGCCGTCGGCCGCCCGGGCCGCCGCGTCGAGCTCACCGCGAAGCGCGTCGGGCCCCGGCGCGACGAAGCCGGCGAAGTAGGGGCCGGCCAGCCACTCGCCGAGCTGGCCGACCACCGTGGACACCTGGCGGGGCGCGACGAGCAGCCCCCGCCGCGCGCCTTCCTCGAGCGTCGCGCGGTAGCCGCGGTAGGCCTCGGGAACCCGCGCCATGCGGCGGGCGATCACTCCCCAGTCGTCCTCGGTCTCGGCCGGCATGAGGGAGAACACCTGGCGGATGGAGTGCAGCGGGCTGAACAGGTTGGACAGCGCCCGGTAGTTCTCGCCGGCCTCGTGCGTCGCCAGCTCGGCGCCCAGCCGTTCCCGCAGCAGGCGCGCGCACCGCCGCTCGACGGGGTCGTCCCCGAGGCCCGGGTTCTCCGCGAGCACCCGGTCGAGCTCGGCGAGCGTCGTCCGCACCAGCGCCACGTCCGCCTCGATCCCCGCCGGGCTCGGGTCCGGCAACCGGTCGTCTCCGGGCCGGGTGCCGAGGGAGGTCGCGACGATCGGGTCGAGGTCGCACACGGCGTCGACGTAGCGGTCGGCGACCTGTCGGACGGTGGTCGGGGTCGGGGAGGGTGCCGAGGAGGTCATCGGATCCGTTCGAGTCGTGCGGACATGGTCGGGCGCAGCTCCTGGTCGGCGCCGGCGCGGTCGATCGCGTACAAGAGGGCTCCCTCGACGATGCCGTAGAGACGGACGGCCCGCGCGATGTCCGGGCCGTCCGGGGTCCGGGCGAGCACGTCGCTGCTGAGTTCCCAGCTCGTCGTCGTCCGGGCCCGGCCGACGTAGAGCTCGATGAGTCCCTCGGGGCTGGCCAGCAGCAGCTCCACGTCGTCCTCGCCACGCGGACGCCAGAAGCCGGCCTCGCGGGTGTCGGGGCCGACGATCCCGCCGTCGTCGGTGAGCCGCCACGTGCGCGACTCGTAGGACAGGAAGTCGCGGCCGTCGTGGCCGAAGCGGACCCATTGGCCGAAGCGGTGGTCGCCCTGGGGACCGGCGGCCTGTCCCTCGCCGTGCCACTCGCCGAGCAGCGGGAGGACGGAGAGCAGGGCGGGAGCGACCTCGGGACCGGTGCGGACGTCGACGCTGTCCTCGGCCGGGAGCTCGGTGCGGCCGCTCACCGTCGGCTCCCCCGTGGCCGGCGGGCCAGGCGGTAGGCGCCGAACCCGCACCACAGCGCGGCCAGGGCCACGAGGGTCACGAGGATCCAGGCAGAGACCATGTCCACAACCGTAATCACGGGCCCGGTCAGGACCTGCGGGCGGCTCCCAGGCGTCCACGCCGGGGGCGGGCGGCCGCGCCGTCGCCGAGTCTGATCCGGCGGACCGCCTCCTGGTCCGGGAGGTCGAGCGGCGGGAGCGGTTCGCCGGTCACCGTCTGCAGCAGCGCGTCGGCGAGTGCGGGATTCCGGGCGAGGACCGGGCCGTGCATGTAGGTGCCGACGACGGTGGAGGTCAGCACGCCGTCGCCTCCGCCGTCGGCTCCGCCGTTCCCCACGCCGCTGAGGGTCCGGCCCAGAGGCGCGACGCCGGCGGCGAGGGTGGTCCGCCCCATGTGGTTCTCGAAGCCGGTGAGCAGGCCGACGCCGGGCATCCCGCACTCGCTGACGACCTCGCCGACGGCCCGCTTGGTCCCGGCCGTCGTGGTGAGCGGGAGGATCCCGGCTCCCGCGGTCCGCGTGCCGGAGGAGTCCTGCATCCACTCACCCAGCACCTGCAGGCCGGCGCAGATCGCCAGGGTCGTGGCGCGCTCGGCCAGGGTGGCGCCCAGCTGACGGTGATCCCGGAACCACTCGGCCGCGTACTGCTGGGCGGCGTCCTCACCGCCGCCGAGGAGGTACAGGTCGCAGTCCACCGGCGGGGTGCTGCCGGCCAGCACCACGGTCTCCTCGACCTGCAGGCCGCGCCACCGTGCCCGCTGGCTGAGAACGGTGACGTTGCCGCGGTCGGAATACGTGCCGAGGACGTCGGGGAGCAGTGCCGCGATGCGGATCGCCGACTCGCTCATGCCGCCTCCTCCGTGGCCAGCCGCCGGCGGATCGAGAGGAAGGCCGTGTAGTTGGCGACGACCTGGACCTGCCCCGGAGGCAGCAGGGCGAGGGCGGCCAGCGGGTCCGGCTCCGTGGCATGCGACACGTCGGCGTAGCTGAGCCGGAGACCGACGTCCGCGGCGCGCTCGCCGGCCACCGCCACGGCCGCCCCGTCGGGCAGTTGCTCGAACGGCACGTCCCACAGCCAGGAGGTGTCCCGCCCGTCGGCCTCCCGCGCGTTCACGACGAGGAGGACGGCCCGCGCGTCGGCAAGCAGCGGCAGCGTCTCCGCCCACCCGGCCGGGTTCTTCGCCAGCATCAGCCGTAGCTCGTGGGGCCCGCGGCGGTGCACGCCGTAGCGACCAGCGATCGACCCGAGCCCGGCGATCGCCGTCGCCGCGGCGTCGGGCGGTACGCCCAGGGCGTCCGCGGCGGCCATCGCGAAGGCCGCGTTACCGAGGTTGAACCTGCCGGGCAGCGTCAGCCGCACCTCGGTGCGGCCGCCGGGGTGGCGGACGGCGCCCTCGTCCAGGCCCCACGTGGGCGTCGGACGGGTCATCCCGCAGTTCGTGCAGCGCCAGGGCCCGACCCCCGTCTCGAGCCGGCGCCCGCAGCGGGGGCACCCCCCCGCGTCGGCCAGCCAGCTCATGCCGGCGGCCACCCACACCACCCGGTGCGACGGCTGGACCGCGCCGACGACCACCGGGTCGTCGGCGTTGGCCACCACGAGAGTGTCCGGATGGCGGCGCAGGGCGGCCGCGAGACTCCGCGCGACCGCGTGCACCTCGGTGCCCCGGTCGAGCTGGTCACGGCTGAGGTTCAGCAGGACGACGGCGGCCGGGTGGACGGCGTCGGCCACGGCGCCCAGGTGCAGTTCGTCCACCTCGATCACCGCCAGCGGCGCGTCCGGCTGCTCCATGAGCGCGGCCAGCGCACCGTCGGGCATGTTCGCGCCGGTGTCGTTGTGGGCCACCGGAGCAGCGGTGCGCAGGGCGGCCGCGGTCATGTGCGACGTCGTCGTCTTGCCGTTCGTGCCGGACACGAGCACGACCCGGCGCCCGGCAGCGAGACGCGACAGGGCCTGGCCGTCCAGCCGCAGCGCCACCCGGCCGGCGATGATGGCGCCGGCGCCGAGCCCGACCTTCCGGGAGAGCGCGCCGGCCATCCGGCCCGCTCGGACCGCCACGGCGGTTCTGGGGCCGATCGCTGTCGCCGCCATGGATCCTTCCTGCTGCTTACCGGGTGCCTACCGGTTGCCTACGCCGCCGGCTGCTCGACCGCCGCCCCGGCGGTGGCGGCCACGACCTGGTCCCAGGGCGTCGCGGTCAGGCCGAAGGTAGCGGTCGTGGCCGAGGCGTCGACGACGAACTCCTGATCGAACTGGTGCCGGACGTCCACGACCTCGCGGAGGAAGGGAACAGCGACGCCCAGCGCACGGAGCACGCCCCACGGTATCCCGCTCACCCGCACGCCCGGCGCACCCAGCGCCGCGCCCAGGTCGATGAGCGCCTGACGCTGGGAACGGATCGCGCTCGGCACGTGCCACGCCCGGCCGTGGGCCCGCTCGTCGGTGGCGAGGGTGACCAGGGTCGCCGCGACGTCGGGCAGGTAGGACCAGCCGCGCTGCACGTCGGGGTCGCCGACCACCCACGCACGCCGTCCCCGGCGCAGGGCGGGCACCTGTCGCACCAGGTGCGAGTGGTCGGCGGTCACCTGAGGCCCGACGAAGTCCGCCGCCCGCGCCTCGGTCACCCGGATCCGGCCCGCCTCCTGCGCGGCGAGAGCGTCGGTCCACATCCGGGCGCGTACCCGCCCCTTGGTGTCGGTCGCGGCGAGCGGGGACTCGGGGGTCATCGGACCGGTCGGCCGCCCGTACCCGTACAGGTTCCCCATGACCACCAGGACGGCACCGCTCCGCTCGGCGGCGGTCAGGAGACCCGCGGCGACCGGCGGCCAGTCGGTGGCCCAGCGGTGGTTCGGCGGGTTGACCGCGTTGTTGAGGGCCGCCGCGCCGCGGGCCGCGGCGGCGAGCGCCCCGCCGTCGGTCGCGTCGACCCGGCGGTGCTCGATCGCCCCGGTGCTGTCGCCGCCGGTGCGCGAGAGCACCCGGACGTCGTGCCCCCGGGCCATGAGGAGCTCCGCGGTCGTCATCCCCACCGGTCCCTTGCCGACGATCACGTGCAGTGCCATGGCGAGCCTCCCGAAG
>JAODNJ010000473.1 GCA_025465155.1 Frankiales bacterium | reverse complement strand
GGGACGGGGACGGGGACGGGGACGGGGACGGCGTCGGGGTCGGGGTCGGGGACGGGGACGGGGTCGGGGTCGGGGACGGGGACGGGGACGGGGACGGGGACGGGGACGGCGTCGGGGTCGGGGTCGGGGTCGGGGTCGGGGTCGGGGTCGGGGTCGGGGTCGGGGACGGCGTCGCTGTCGGGGTCGGGGACGGCGTCGCTGTCGGGGTCGGGGACGGCGTCGGCGTCGGGGACGGGGTCGGCGTCGCTGTCGGCGTCGGCGTGGGTCCCTGCGTGGACGTCGATGCCTGCGTGGACGTCGATGCCTGCGCGGGGGTGTTCGACGCCGTCGTCGTCGGAGTGCCGGACGCCTGCGTCGGAACGGGCAGCCCCGCGAGTGCAGCCGGAGGGCCGGGGTTCACCGGCTCCAGCACCGGCGGCATCAAGGACAGGGACGAGACGTCCACCGGCCTGCCCGCGTAGTCCGCGGCCAGCGCCAGCACCGTGGCCACGTAGCTGTGCGACTCGTTGTAGGCGAAGACGGCCTGGGCCTGACCCGCGTGGGTCGAGAGGTCTCCCCCCGCGGCGCAGAGGTATCTCGCGGTCGCGAGTGCGGCGTCGAAGATATTGAACGGGTCGCGCCGTCCGTCACGGTTCCCGTCGGCTCCGTAGCGGGCCCAGGTGGAGGGGATGAACTGCATCGGGCCGACGGCGTGGTCGTATACCGGGTCGCCGTCGTACTGTCCGTGATCGGTGTCCCGGACGAGCGCGGTACCCACCCCGTTCAACTGCAGGCCGACGATGGGCGCCGTCGACAGCCCGTCAGGGAGCAGGACGGACCCGGCGAACCGACCGTGGTCGGACTCGACCCGGCCGATGGCGGCGATGAGCGACCAGTCGACGAAACAGCCGGGGGGTGCCGCGCCGGCGGCCTGCCGGTAGGCGTCCAGCGCGACCTGCGGAATGCCGTCACCGGCCAGGGAGGAGCCCGCCAGCACATCCGCGACGGGCACGGCGGGCACGGCTGGCACGGCGGGCACCGGCCGGGTCGGATCCGTCGGCGGACCGGTCGGCGGACCGGTCGGCGTGCCGCCCGCATCGGGGGCAGAAGAGTCACTGGGCAGAAGCTGCGCGTCGTGCGTCGTCACGGCCCGTGCGGACGGGACCTCGGCGGGCTTGCCGGCGGGCTGAGGCAGGGTCAGGAGGAGAGAGATCGTGAAGACGACGCCCGCGGCAGCAGTCACTCCCAGCCGGAGGCCCTGCGCGGAACGCAGCCACCGGCGCGGGTCCGACGGCCTGGCGCGGTGAGGGTCGGGCCTGCGCACTGGTGTGGTCATCGGTCCAGCAGTCCCCCATGCGAGTCCATCCGCCGGCCAGGCGGGCGCGGGGTTGGTCGTCCGGGCCCCCGCGCCGTCCCCTGACCCTGCGTCGGCACGTGTACGCCACCGCCACTCAACGACGTCCTCAGGGTGACGGCAAGGCAATCGGTCACCGCTGAACCTGTGAGTTTCGGCCGTCCACGCCCCCTGCCGCTCGGCCTCGCGGGGAACGCATCGACCTGGCGACGGCATGGCGGACGTGTTCGGGCTCTGCAAGGGGGTGGGCGCAGGCGAGCGCATCGTCGGCCGGAAGCCCCCGACCTGACGTGTCCCCTGCTCGAGCGGGAGCACACCATCGGCCGGCAGGTCCGAGTCCTCGCCGTGAGCCCGCGCCAGGGACCGGCCACGGACACGACGATGGTGAGGCAGGAGCGGATGCCGGATGGCTCCGGGGCACGGCCGCGCCGGCGCACCCCGGCGCACCAGGAGTTGGCCCTTCCCGGCACAGAGGATGCCGGGAAGGGCCTCGGTCGCGTCCGACCGCAGTAGGGACCTTAGTCCCTGCCGCCGAAGGGCTGCGCGGCCGATCGGCGCGTGGTGACCCGGTGACGCACAATGCTGTTGTGCGCATCGTCAGGGCGACCGCCGTCATGCCGTCGGCCGATCTGTACCGCGCTGCGGGGGCACTCCGCGCCAACCTTCGAGGCCAGCTCGCGGCCGAGGAGATTGCCCACTGGGACTCGCTCGAGGTGACCGGACCGACCAAGTCGACCGACCTGCGCGGTCGCACCTGGTTCAGGTTCGAGGCGGCGGTGAAGACCCGGATCTGAGCCCGGGTGAACCGGTGATCCTGGTGCGCTGATCGGCTGGTCTTCGGACCGAAGGGCTTGCTGTCTCGTTGCGCTCCGGGCGTGCGTCTTGGCGCTGTGGGCGTGCCGGAACCGCCGGCTTGTCCCAGGTCCAGGTTGTCGGGGCGGATCGTGGCCGGCCAGCAGCGCACCGGGATCGTGGCGGTCCTCCCCGGCGAGCCGGCGAGCCGGCCGACGGCCCGGCCGGGGTTGCGGCCATGACCGCGAGGGCGAGCCGGGCGGCATTGGCGGAACGTGTCTCCTCGGTCGACCGTCGGAGCCGCGGCGGGTCGGTAAGAGGACGTGCACTACGTCATGGCGCGACCGGGTGCGGCGGCGGACGCGTCAAGCGTGCACGGCGGAGGCCGCCGTTCCGAGGTAGGCGGCCTGCAGCGCGGCCGGATCGGCCGCGAGGGCCGAGGCCGCACCGCTGAGGACGACGTCACCGTGGACGAGGACGATCGCGCGGTCGGCCACCTCGAGCGCCAGGTGGACATGCTGCTCGACCAGGATGACCACCGCTCCGGTCTCGTCCGCGATCCGCCGAACCACCGGCAGCATCCCCTCGACGATCACCGGCGCCAGGCCCATGCTCATCTCGTCGATCAGCAGGACGCGGGGGTTCTGCACGAGGCCGCGGGCGACGGCCAGCATCTGCTGCTCCCCGCCGGACAGGGCTCCGGCCGCCACGTTCAGGCGAGGGCTCAGTGCCGGGAAGAGATCGAGCACCTCCGGGATCGTCGGGCCGGTGGGACGTCGAGCGATGGTCAGGTTCTCGCGGACGGTCATCGTCGTGAAGAGGGCACGGTCGTCGGGCACGAGCACGACGCCGGCCGCGTTGGTGCGTGCCGGCCGGTTGCGCGGCAGTGGCTTACCGTCGAGCAGTATCTCGCCACCCAGGGGCGGGAGCAGACCGGCGAGAGTCATCATCGTCGTCGTCTTGCCGGCTCCGTTGGGCCCGAGGATGCCCAGCACGGTCCCCTTCGCCGCCGACAAGTCCAATGAGCGGACGACGGGGACCGAGCCGTACCCCGCGACCAGTCCGCGGACCTCGAGGGCCACCGGCTGGTCCTCGTGAGACTTCTCCGCGACACGGGGGATGTCGGCACTGCCGTTCATGCGGGCTGCTCCTGGGCGCGGACCGGCTGGGCGGGGACGCCGGCCACGACGGCGTGCGAGTTGCCCAGGTAGGCCTGGGCCACCTTCGGGTTCGAGCGGATCTCCGCGGGAGTGCCGCGCGCGATGACCTCGCCGAAGTTGAGCACGTGGATCTCGTCGCACAGCCCCAGGACGAGGCTCATGTCGTGCTCCACCATGAGGATCGTGACCCCGAAGTCCCTGATCTCGCGCAACCGATCGCCGAGCCACTGGCTCTCGACGCTGTCCAGGCCGCCGGCCGGTTCGTCGAGCAGCAGCACCCGGGGCATGCCGACCAGCGCGCGAGCGATCGAGACCAGCTGACGCTGACCCTGCGACAGCTCGCCGGCGGGCCGCTCGGCGACGTCGGCGAGCGCGAGCAGACTCAGCGTGCGCTGCAGTCGCGTCTCGCCGTCGCGCCCGTCACCGGCAGTCAGGCCGACGACGACGTTCTCCCGCACGGTCAGGTCCTCGTAGAGCTCGATCGCCTGGAACGTGCGGCCCAGGCCCGCCCGGATCCGCTGGTGCGGCACCAGCCCGTCCAGCGGCTTCCCGTCTAGGACCACCGATCCGGCCGACGGGGCGAAGCCGCTGATCGCGTCGATCGCCGTCGTCTTCCCCGCGCCGTTGGGCCCGATCAAACCGATGATCTTGTTCTCGGCCACCGTGAGGTCGAGGCCGGACACCGCGACCACCCCGCCGTAGCGCACGCTCAGCCCGTGCACCCGCAGCAGCTCCGGATTCCGCTCCTCCGGCCGATCGGGGGCCGGGGGCGGCGTGACCACCTCGTGCGCGGACCCGACGATCGACCCGATGGCCGGGGCCGCCTTGCGCGCTCGTCGTGCCTCCAGGGCCTCGTGCGCCGGCCCGACGATGCCCTCGGGGTTGAAGATCACCGTCAGCACGAGAAGGACGGCGGTCACGACTTCGTACCAGAGCGTCGTCGAGACGAACTGCTCGACGAGCACGTAGACGAGCCCGCCGGTGGCGGAGATGCCGGCGAGGATGCCGCCCGACACCGACGTGATCCCTGCCAGGTAGACGATGCCGAAGAAGGCGAGCCCGGCGATGGCGGTGAAGGGGTCGAACGTGACCGTGCCCAGCTGGTAGGCCAGTAGCGCGCCCCCCAGCCCGGCGATGAAAGCGGCCAGCGCGAAGGCCGTCAGCTTGACACGGACGACGGCCACACCGGCCGCGGCAGCGGACCGCTCGTTGGCCCGCACCGCGAGCATCTGCGAGCCGAGCCGGCTGGTGCGCAGCTTCGCCACGCCGAAGCCGACGAGGACGAGGACGACGAGGCAGACCAGGCCGAAGGCGGGGCGCGGGAACGCCCTCCCGACACCGAGCCCCACATCGACGCCGAACAGGCGGGGGGCCGGCACCTTCAGCCCGCTGCCGCCGACGAGGCCCGTGTTGCGGAACCAGAGGGCCTCGAGCGCGTACGCGAGCGCGAAGGTCACCACGGCGACCGTGAGCCCGCGGATGCGCAGCGCCGGCAGTCCGATGACGACCCCGAGGACCATCGCGCCCAGCGCCGCGAGGATGGGCGCGAGGGGGAACGGGACCCCCCAGTCCTGAGCGATCGGGGAGAGCAGGAAGGCGCCCACACCCGCCAGGGGCAGCTGTGCCAGCGAGACCTGTCCGGCGAAACCGGTCACCAGGACCACGGACAGGGCGATGATCGCGTAGATCATCGTGGTGATGAGCCCGTTGCGCCATTGGCTGGTCAGCACGAACAGCCCCACCATGGCGAGGACCGTGGGGACGAGCGTGGGGACCAGGAAGTGCCGTGGCCGGGGGGCGCGGCCGAGGGTCTGCAGGATGACCGCACCCCGGCCGGGGAGCGGCCGTGCGCGCACCACGAGCACCACCAGGACCAGGATGAGCGGGACCAGCTCCGGGATGCCGGACTTGGGCAGCCAGCTGAGCGTGCTCTGCAGGTACTGGCCCTCCGACTGCAGCATGCCGATCGCGATGCCGGCGACCACCGCCCAGACCGCGTACTGGAACCGGCCGATGATCGCCGCGGCGAGCGCGGGGACGATGAACAGGGTGTAGGACACCGGGACGAGCGGAACGATCGGCGCGATCAGGATGCCGACGAGACCGGCGATGGCCGAGCTGAGGACCCAGTTCCAGGCCGCGACCCGGTCCGGGGACACGCCGCTGACGTACGCCCCCTTTTCCGTCTCCGCGGCCGCCCGGGTCGCCAGGCCGAATCGGGTGTACCGGGTGAAGACGGTCAGTCCGACGGCCACCACCACGACCGTGGCCGCCAGGTAGACCCGGTCGCTCGGGACGTGGATCGAGCCGAGACTCCACAGGTCGCTCGGGAAGATCGGCTGCACGGCGAGGGCGGTGGTGCCGACCCGGGCGGCGATCAGTGCGGTGATGAACAGCGAGACGCCGAGCGAGGCCACCGCCTTGGCGACCGGCGGCGCGGTGCGCAACGGTCGGAAGACGATCAGGTGGAGGACGAATCCCGCGAGGCCGGCGATGACGACGGCGATGAGCAGGGCCAGCGGCATGGCCAGGGAGTCGGCGAACTTCCAGGAGTTCGGCAGCCCAGGGATGAGGAGAAGCAGCTCCCCCTGGCGGAGGAACGCGTACGTGTACGCGATGAGCAGGGCGATGCTGCCGGTCGCGAAGTTGATGACACCCGAGCTGCGGTAGGTCAGGACGAGGGCGAGAGCCAGCGCGCCGAACACCGCCCCGTTGCCGAGACCGAGCAGCAGGAAGACCAGATGCTGCGTCACGTCGCTCCTTCGCGAATCGTGGAGGGCGCCGGAACGGGTTCGCGGTGCGGCCCGCGGTCCGGTACGGACGTCGCTGGGCGGCAACCGGACGTCGCTCTGAACGCGGCTGATTCAGTTAAACTGGTTGGACGATGCTGGGCGCGGCGGCGGCTGCTGTCAAGGCCCCGCGGTCGCCGCGCCACCGGTTCACGGGACGGCCCGGAACGACCCCCGCCGCCTCCGCCCGACGGTGCGGCGGAGACGGCGGGGGGCCGATCGCGTGCTGCCGGTCAGCCCAGCTTGTAGATGCCCGTGGCGTCGACCGACTTGAAGTCGGACAACGTCCCGTCGGTGTCGGCGGTGGCGATGGCGCCGAACGTCGAGCAGATGTTCTTCGAGATCGCCGCTGTCGCCTGACCGTTGCACTGGTAGGTGGCCCCGCCACCCAGCGGGTACGGGGTCGCCGGCATCGACTTGATGGCGTTGTTGATGCCCGAGGCCGAGAAGTCGGTGACCTTCGAGGCGTTCACGGCACGGATCAGGCCGAGCATGCCCTGGTAGGAGCTCTTGCTCGCCGCGTCCGGCTTGACGTTGGTGCCGTAGGTCTTCAGCACCTCGTTGAAGACCTGGTCCTCCTTGTCACCGGCGTTGGTCACCGCGCCCGTGGCGAAGGTGACGCCCTTCCACCCGCCCGGGATCGACGAACCACCGTCGGGCCCGATGCAGCGGTCGAGGGCCATGACCGGCGTGCTGATGTTCAGCGTCCGGATGGCCTTCATGGCGCTGCTGCAGAACGTCGGATCGCCGAGCAGGTAGTACATGTCCGGCTTGGAGTTCGCCGCGGTCTGGATCTGTGGCGTCATGTCCGCCGTACCCGGCGCGACGGCCACGACGCTCGCCGTCGCCCCGGCGTTCTTGAAGAAGGCCGGGGCGAGCTGACGAGCCGGCCCGACGGCGCCCGGCACGTCGATGACGATGAACGACGCGCTCTTGTAGCCCTTCTGCTTCGCGTACGCGGCGGGCGTGCCGAAGACGGCGAGGGGGTTGGCCCAGACATAGGTGTTCGGCGCCGCCAGGACGGTCTTGCTCGAGCCGCTCTCCAGGCCGCTGACGACGCCGGCCGCGCTCAGCCCGGTGACGACGCCGTCGATCTGGCCCGGGACGGCGCCGGCCACGGCCGGGACCCCGTCCGTGATGAACTGGTTGGCGCAGTCCTGCGCTCCTGCCGGCGTGCCCTTCGTCTGACACGTCGTGAGAGCGATCTTGTGGCCGTTCAGGCCGCCGAGGTAGTCGTTGGCGTACTTGACGGTCGCCTCAGCGGTCCTGAGCTCCTCGGTCTCGTCGAGCGCCTGGGTCTGGCCATCGCTGACGAAGCCGAGCTTCACGGCCGAGTCCTTGGCGACGTTCTTCGTCCCCAGCACCGACGTCCCGCCCGAGCTGCTGGAGCTCGCCGACGAGTTGGACGACGAGCTGCTGCCGCAGGCCGACGTGACCAGGGCCGCGCTGATGAGCATGATCCCCAGCGCCGTGGACGCACTGCGATGTGCGACTATCCGCAACTTTGGTCTCCTTCTGGACTCGATCGAGCGATCGAGGGACGTCGTGGACGTTTGACGGCGCTCGAAGACCGCAGGCGCGGCTCCGACCCTGACCGGGAGAAGCTAGCGAGCCCGTACCGCGAAAGTCGAGAGATCAGGTACCTGATTGTCTTTTTTGTTATAATCCACGCCACACTTCCGGGAGCTGCTGCCGGACCCGTCGCCGACGGCTGGGCGGCGTCGACGACCGTATGGTCGGGGCCGTGCCGACGCCGCCCCGTCCGACCTCCGACCGGAGCGGCAACCCGCGAGCGGACTGGGCGGCGAGCGGGGTCATGGCACTGACCGGCACCCGTGAAGGGCCTCCACTGGTACCGCCGGGACGGGCCGCCACCCTGGCCCGGACCCTCGGAGACCGGATCGCGGAGGTCACCGCCCGGACCTCCTCGCCGGTGCGGGTCGACGGTGCCCGCCTGCTCTCCGAACGCGCCGCCTTCACCCGTCGCGGCCGCCAGGGCGCCCGATCGGTCGGAGGCAGCTGCCGTCTGCTGCCGACGGCGGACGGCTGGGCCGCGGTGTCGTGCGCGCGGCCCGACGACGGAGTTCTGCTGGGCGCGCTCGTGGAGGCGGAACTGCCGGCCGATCCGTGGCCGGCCGTCGCGGCCTGGGCGGCCACCCACACCGGCGAGGAACTGGCGCAGCGCGCCGTGCTGCTGGGGGTGGCCGCCGCCCCCGTCTGCCCGCCGGCGCAGCGGCCTGCGCCCGTCGAGCCGCTCGTCCCGAGGGATGTGGCCGGCCTGCTCGTGGTCGACTTCAGCGCGCTGTGGGCCGGACCGCTGTGCGCGCACCTGCTCGGCCTGGCCGGGGCCCGCGTCGTCAAGGTCGAGATCCCGGGCCGGCCCGACGGCGCTCGCCGCGGTGATCCGGACTTCTACCGGCTGCTGCACGCGGGGCACCGCAGCGTCGTCCTCGATCCGGGGACGCCGGGCGGCCGGGCGGCGCTGGCCGCCCTGGTCGGGGCAGCGGACATCGTCATCGAGGGTTCCCGTCCCCGCGCACTGGCCGGTTTCGGTCTCGACGCCGGTGCCGCGGTGGCCGAGGGGACGATCTGGGTGTCCATCACGGCCGGCGGTCGGCGGTCGGACCGGGTCGGGTTCGGGGACGACGTCGCCGCCGGAGCCGGCCTGGTGGCCGCCACCCGTGCCGATAGGCCCGTCTTCGTCGGCGACGCGATCGCCGACCCACTGACCGGGCTGACGGCAGCAGCGCTCGCCCTGACCGCACCGGCCGACGGATCGGGGGTCCTGTGGGACCTGGCCATGGCCGACGTCGTCGCCGCCACGCTCGACCCGCCGGACCGGGCCCCCTCCCCCGCGGCGCGCCGCTGCGGGGACCGTTGGATCGTGGAGAGCCCGGCGGGCCCTCTGCCGGTGGCCCGGCCGGAGCGGCGGGAGGTGGCCGGGACGGCCGCGGCACCGGGCGCGCACACCACCGAGGTGCTGCGCGAACTCGGTGTCCCACTGCCGTGACCTCGCTGGTCCTCCGGGACGCCGAGGTCGACGGGCGGATCGTCGACGTCCGCATGATCGGGGACCGGATCACGGAGGTGGCCCCCGGGCTCGCCCCCGGCCGTGGCGAGGAGGACCTCGACGCCGCGGGCGGGGCGGTGCTCCCGGGGCTGCACGACGCCCACCTGCACCTGTTCGCCCTCGCCGCAGCGTCACGGTCGGTGCCCTGCGGGCCGCCGGCTGTCACCGACCGGGCGGCCCTCGCCCGCGCGCTGGGGTCCGCGCCGTCGGACCCGTCCGGCTGGGTCCGCGGCGTCGGCTACGTGGAGTCCGTCGCCGGCGAGCTGGACGCCCGGGCCCTCGATGACCTGCACGCCGACCGGCCGGTGCGCGTGCAGCACCGAAGCGGCGCCCTGTGGGTGGTGAACGGTGCCGGCGCCGAGCGGCTGGGGCTGCGCCGGCGCGGTCATCCGGGGATCGAGCGCGCGGCCGACGGAACCCCCACCGGCCGGCTGTGGCGCGCCGACGACTGGCTACGGACCCTCGTGGCGCCGACACCGCCTCCCGACCTGGGGGCCGTGGGCGCCCGGCTGGCGGCCCTCGGCCTCACGTCGGTCTGCGATGCCACCCCGGATCTGGACGACGCCGCGGTTGCCGCCCTGGCCGCGGCCTCCGCCAGCGGAGCGCTTCCCCAGCGCCTGGAGCTGCTCGGGGTGCCGGTCGACCGCCGGCAGCTACCTCCCGGGATCATCACCGGGCCGTACAAGATCGTGCTGGCCGACTCCGGGCTCCCCGGCCTCGACGAGCTGACCGGTCGCATCGCCGCCGCCCACGACCGGGGCCGGCCGGTCGCGGTGCACTGCGTGACCCGGGAGGCCCTCGTGCTTCTCCTGGCCGCTCTCGACACCGTCGGAGCCCTGCCCGGTGACCGCGTCGAGCACGCCGCCCTGGTTCCCGACGAGCTCCTGGGGACACTGGCGCGAGCCGGGCTGCGCGTGGCGACCCAACCCGGCTTCCTCGCACACCGGGGCGACGACTACCTGCGTGACGTCCCGGCCGACGAGCACGCCGATCTCTACCGGTGCGCCGGCCTGCTGACCGCCGGCGTGCCGATGGCCCTCTCCAGCGACGCGCCGTACGGGCCGCTCGACCCGTGGGCCGTGATGGCGGCCGCGGTGGTCCGCGTCACGGCCGGCGGTGCCGTCGTCGGGCCCGCGGAGCGGCTGGACCCGGAGCGGGCACTGCGGGCGTACCTGTCCGCCCCGGCCGATCCGGGTGGCCCGCCACGGCGGGTGCACCCCGGCGCGGCCGCCGACCTGATCCTCCTCGATCGACCGGTGGCGGCGCAGCTGGCGGAGTTCGACGCGGACGCCGTCCGGACCGTCCTGATCGGTGGCCGCGTCGTCCACGCACGCTGAGGTCGGTCAGGCGTCGCCGTAGACCGGTACCCGCGCTCCGCTCACCGGAGCGGCGTCGGAGCTCAGGAGGAAGGCGATCACCGTGGCGATTGCCGCCGGCGACACGGCCCGTGCGGCGAGCTCAGGGGACATCCAGGCGCGGTTGGCCGGGGTGTCGATGACCGACGGCAGGACGCAGTTGACCCGGATCCGGTCCGGGCGCAGCTCCTCGGCCAGCAGCTCGCTGGCCCGCACGACCGCGGCCTTGCTCGCGGCGTGGGCCACCGGCGCGCCACCGGTGACGGCGGTCTTCGAGCCGACGGTGACGATCGCCCCTCCCCCCGCGGCGGCCATCCGCGGCGCCGCCTCCTGGCAGCACCAGAGGAGGGAGGAGAGGTTGGACCCCCACATCGACTCGAGGACGTCCTCGGTGAGATCGGCCAGGGTCGAGGGCCGGAACCCGCCGGCGAGGGTGACGAGCCCGGTCGGCGTCCCCAGCCGGTCCACCTCCGCCCAGGCCGCTGAGACGGCGGAGCGGTCGGCGAGGTCGGCCGCGACGGCGTGCACCCCGTCCTGTGCACCGACCTCGTCGAGGTGATCGCCGGCGAGATCCAGTGCCGCGACCTCGTGGCCCCGGGACCGCAGCTCGGCGAGGACCGCCCGCCCCAGCGCCCCCGCCGCGCCCGTCACGACGACCAGTTGTGGCCCTCCGTCGGTCACGTGCGATCTCCTTCCGGTCGGGCCGCTCCCGCTCACCAGCGGGCGGCACTGCATCACACCACGGCCGTTGCCACGGGCCGTGGCCGCCGCGTCCTCGCCGGCAGGCCACCCCGCCGAACCGGTCAGGTCAGGGTCACCTCTGCGACGGCGTGGCCGTCCTGGCGAGCCGTCGCGACCCGCACGTCGACGACGTCCGGCTGGTCGGTGCGGACGGTCCCCTCGACGAGGAACTCCTCCTGGACGAACGCCGGCGCCCGCAGCCGGTAACGGACCGAGCCGACGGTGCGGGGCACGGTGCGCCGCACCTCTTCGGCCATCAGCAGCGCCAGGAGGGGTCCGTGGACCACGAGCCCCGGATAGCCCTCGACGTCGCGCGCGTACGGCGCGTCGTAATGGATCCGATGGGAGTTCGCGGTCAGGGCGCTGTACCGGAACAGCAGGATCTCGTCCGCCCGCCAGGTCCGTCCAGAGGTGGACGGGCCACCGGGTGCGGGATCACCGGTCGGGCGCGGATGCACCCGTTCCGGAGCTTCGCCCGAGCGGTAGACGGCGTCGATGTCGTCGGTCACCCGGAGCCGCCCGTCCTGGCTGATCTTCGCCCGCGTGGTCACGAAGAGGAGATCTCCGGTACGACCCGACACCGGGCGCACGTCGACGACCTCGACGCTGCGCTCCGTGTCGCGCCCCACGACGAGGGGCTCGTGGAGGACGACGCGGCCACCGGCCCACATCCGCCGCCGGTCCGGTACCGGCGGCTGGAGCCCGGCCTCGTGCGGATGGCCGTCGGAGCCGAGCTGATCGCGCGCGGGCCAGTCGAGGAAGAACAGCCAGTGCCACAGCGGGGGCAGGCTCCCGCCCTCCTCCGCCACCGCCGCGGGGTAGCCGAGCGCGCGCGACAGGGCCGCCACGGGCCCGGGGTCCAGCCGGTCGACGTCGTGCAGCGGCGCGGGCCGCCAGCCGACGAGATGGGCGAACGGGTGCGCCCCGGGCACGCTCACGTCCGGCTCAGAGCAGTTCGAGAATGGTGGCGTTGGCCTGGCCGCCGCCCTCGCACATGGTCTGCAGGCCGTAGCGGATGCCGTTGTCGCGCATGTGGTGCACCAGCGTGGTCATGAGCCGGGCGCCGGACCCACCGAGCGGGTGGCCGAGCGCGATCGCGCCGCCGTTGGGGTTGAGCGCCTTGGCGTCGGCGCCGATGTCGGCCAACCAGGCCAGCGGCACCGGCGCGAACGCCTCGTTGACCTCGAACGCGCCGATCTCGTCGACCGACAGCCCGGACCTGCTCAGCGCCTTCTGGGTCGCCGGGATGGGCGCGGTCAGCATGATGATCGGGTCGGCGCCGGCCAGCACCGCGGTGTGCACCCGGGCGAGCGGCGTCAGCCCCAGCTCGCGGGCCTTCTCGCTGGTGGTCATCAGCAGCGCGGCCGAACCGTCGGAGATCTGCGAGGAGTTGCCGGCGGTGATCACGCCGCCGTCGGGCTTGAACACGGTCCGGAGCCTGCCGAGGGTCTCGACCGTGGAGGGCCGGATGCCCTCGTCCTGCGCCACCACCGTGCCGTCGGGCAGGGTCACCGGCGCGATCTGGGCGTCGAACCGGCCCTCGTCGCGGGCCGCGGCGGCCTTCTCGTGCGAGGCGACGGAGAACTCGTCGACCTGCCCGCGGGTGAAGCCCCACCGCTCGGCGATCATCTCCGCGCCGATCCCCTGGTTCGGCGCACCCG
>JAODNJ010000453.1 GCA_025465155.1 Frankiales bacterium | reverse complement strand
AGATCGAAGATCTGCTGCATCAGGTCCGTGCCGGCGATGCCGTCGACCATGCAGTGGTGGACCTTGGAGATGATCGCCCAGCGGCCGTTCTCCAGCCCCTCGACGAGCCACACCTCCCACAGCGGCTTGGCCATGTCCAGCCGCTGGCCCAGTACCCGCCCGGCGAGGTTGCGTAGCTGCTCGTCACTTCCCGGGCCCGGGACGGCGGTGTGCCGCACGTGGTACAGGATCTGGAAGTGCGGGTCGTCGACCCACATCGGGCGGCCCAGCTGCAGCGGCACCGGCCGCACCCGCTGCCGGTACCGCGGCACGTCGGGGATCTTGGCGAGCAGCAGCCGGACGAGGTCGCCGTACGACGGCGCGGGGCCCTCGAAGACGGCCACCGACCCCACGTGCAGGGGAGTGTTCTCGCCTTCGGCGTAGTAGAAGCCGGCATCGGTGGCGCTCATGCGGTCCACGGTGTGCTCCTCGCCGCCCCGGTCACGCTGCTCGGACAGGGGCCGTATCCACGTCATTGGGGTGGCCAGACGTTATGGGCGGGTGCCGGGGTTGGCAAACGCAGCCCGTGCCCCGCGGCACAGGCCATGCGGCGATCGGCCTCGGATCAGTCGAGCGAGTCGGCCGGGGCCGAGCGGCGTCCCGGGGCGGTCTCGCGGACCAGGCGGCGGGCGGCGTCGACCTCGCGGGCGACCGGTGCGAGCACCCCGTCGGCGTGGATCTCGGCGTCGTCCGGGACCCGGTGGGTGCGGACGTCCTCCTCGAGCTGCCGGATGGCCCGGCGCAGGACCGAGACCTGGGCCAGGTCCGGTGCCGGCTCCCCGCCGCGGGTGGCGATCACCGCTTCGGTCACCGCGTCCGACGCGCGCTCCAGCTGCACGATGACCGGCCACCACGCCGCCGCCCGCGTGCTGATCGGGGGCGGCTCGGCCAGCCGCCGCTGCAGCTGGGTCTGCAGCTCGGTGAGTGCCCGGTAGTTGCGCCGCCTGGCGCGCCGCCGCTCGGTCGGGCTGCCGGTGAACGCCGCCTCCACGAACGCGTCGAGCGCCTGGGCGGCGTCGCGGAGGGCCTCGTCCAGAGGCGCCCGCCAGGTCTGCGGCCAGAGGAGATAGCCCAGGACCAGCACGATCCCGCAGCCGATGAGGGTGTCGAGCAGGCGAGCCCGCACCAGACCCGGTCCGCTGGGAATGGCGAGGTCGAGGAGGAAGATGACCAGCGGCGTGAGGAACACCGAGAGGACGCCGTAGTTGGCGGCCCGGCCCCACGGCAGGAGGGCCGCGGCAGCTGCCATGGCCACCAGCAGCCAGGCGTTGTGCGGCAGGTAATCGAGCAGGGCGGAGCCGAGCAGCACGCCGAGCAGGGTGCCGAGGCCGCGCTGGATGGCACGGGTGAACACCGATCCGAAGTCGGGCTTGAGCACGAGCGCCACGGTCAGCAACACCCAGTAGGGCCGTGGGATGGCCAGGTGCTGGCGGACGACCTCGGCCACCGCCATGCACAGTGCCAGCCGGACGGCGAAGGCGCGGGCGTCGGGGCTGGCGAGGGTGCGGTCGGCCAGGTCGCGCAGCCGCGTTCGCAGGTCCGGCCGGACGTTGGGGACGGCGGCGCCCGCCCGTTCCTCGGGATCGCCGACGACGTTCCACACCAGCCGCACGCCGTGGCGGACGGCTCTGTGGGCGGGCGTGCCCTCGTCGAGGGCCGGGGGCCGTTCCTCGGGCAACTCCTGCTCGGAGGCGATCGAGGAGGCCAGCGTCTCCACCGCGGCGACGTCCTGAGGATCCGGGGCCACGCCCGCTCGCGCGGCGGCGACCGCGCCCTCCACCAGTGGTGCGGCGGCGTTGAGGATGCCGGCCAGCTCCGACAGCTCGCGGCTTCGTCCGGGGGAATGGCTGCGGCTGCGGATGACCCGGTCGTAGGCGTCGTTGAGCGCGCCGGTGAGCTCGCGCCGGGCGTCCTCGGCGCCTTCCGTACCGACGGCGGCGAGCAGGGCGCCGATGCGCCTGAAGACGGTGGCGACCGCGTTGCGGTCGGGGTCGGTGCGCTCCACCGCCGCCTGGAGCAGCGTGGTGAGGGTTGCCCAGGCCGCGCCGGCGAAGAAGAAGCCGATCTCCACCCAGTGCGGCAGCGGTGTCACGAGGCCCGAGGCGAGCGCGGTGTAGACCAGCAGCTGCAAGGCGCCGAGGGAGAGCGCCCCGTTGATGCTGCTGATGAACGCCGCCAGGGCCGAGACCGCGGCGACGACCACCACCGGCCGCCAGCCACCACCGGTCGCGTACTCACCGACGACGAGGCCGAGCGCGCCGAAGAGGGTGGCCGAGGCGATCCTCCGGAGGCGGTCACGCAGGGGGCCGGCCATCGGCGCGAACGTTGCGGCGAGCGCTCCGGTCGTGGCGAAGACCCCCGCTCCCAGGGTGGGGCCGGCGCGGATACCGCCCTCGACCGCGACGGCGACAGCCAGCGGCGCAGGGACGGTGACGGCGAAGCGGATGACGTCGGCCCACGGGACGGGCGGTGGGGTGGTGCGCACCAACTCCTCCAGCCACGCGGGCGCCCGCAATCCCCTCTCGGCCACGCTCGGGAGCTTTCCATCCGTTGCTGGAGGGAACTCGCGCGACGTCCGGCGCGTCCAGCAGATGCCTAGAGTCCGGTCCGTGGCCATCACCCTCGGGACCGTGATCTCCGCGCTCGAGGCGCGCTACGACCCGGCGCTGGCCGAGCCGTGGGACGCCGTCGGTCTGGTCTGCGGCGACCGTGCCGCACCCGTGCGCCGCGTGCTGTTCGCGGTGGACCCTGTCGGCGTCGTCGTCGAGGAGGCCCTCGACGGGGGCGCCGATCTGCTGGTCACCCACCATCCACTGCTGCTGACGGCCGTGCACGGTGTCCCGGCGGACGACCCCAAGGGCCGCATCGTCCACCGCCTCATCCGCGGCGGCGCGGCGCTGTTCGTCGCGCACACCAACGCCGACCGCGCGCCGGAGGGTGGGGTCAACGACGCGCTCGCCGCCGCCGTCGGGCTGCGCGACACCGTGCCGCTCGAACCGGTGGCGCCCGGGAGCCGCGCCGGCCTCGGCCGGATCGGCCGGCTGGACCGTGCGGTGCCCCTCGCGCAGTTCGCCGCCGAGGTCGCCGCTGCGCTGCCGGTCACCGCGGGGGCCGTGCGGGTCGCCGGCGACGCCGGCCGCCGGGTGCAGACCGTCGCCGTGTGCGGAGGCAGCGGTGGATCGCTGATCGGGGCGGCCGCGGCCGCCGGCGCCGACGTCCTGCTGACCAGCGACCTGCGGCACCACCCCGCGTCCGAGGCCGCCGAACGTGGCGCCCCGGCGCTGCTCGACGTCGCCCACTACGCATCGGAATGGCCATGGCTCCCGGTGGCCGCCGAGGCCCTGGCCCGCGACCTGCGGAACGACGTGGAGGTCGCGGTGTCCCGCCGGAGCACCGACCCCTGGACGTCGTCGGTCCCGCAGGCGGGGCGCGCCCTGTGACGGACGGCGGCGAATCGTCGGTCCCCGGTCGCACACTGGGGGAGTGCTGCCCCTGCCCGAGGTCCTGCTGAGGGCGGCACGCATCCGCGGGACGGTCGCGTGACCGCGGACGCTCCCACCCTGACCCGATCCCCCGATCCCGCCCCGCCGTCCGAGCCGCCCGCTCCGCAGGTGGGCTGGCTGCGCCGGCTGCTGGCCTACTGCCTGCGGCACCGGGCCGATCTCTACGGGGCCTTCGCGGCGGCGCTGCTCGGCTCGGTCACTGCCGCGGTGGTCCCGCTGCTGGAGCGGGCGGTCATCGACAGGGTCGTGGCCGCCGGCAGCTCGGGGGCGAAGGTCGCCGTCACCGGATTCGTGCTCGCGCTCGTCGCGGCCGGCGCGCTCCGGTTCGCCGCCGGCTTCGTCCGCCGGTACCTGGCCGGCCGGCTCTCCCTCGACGTCCAGTACGACATGCGCAACGACCTGGCGGCGTCGCTGGCCCGGCTCGACGGGCCGCAGCAGGACCGGCTGCAGACCGGGCAGGTGGTCAGCCGCTCGATCAGCGACGTCACGCTCGTCCAGGGCCTGCTCGCCTTCCTGCCCAACCTGGCGGGCAACCTGCTGCTGTTCGTGGTGTCCCTGGGCGTGATGCTGTGGCTGTCCCCGCTGCTCACCGTCGTCGCGCTCGCGGTCGGCCCGGCGCTGTGGTGGGTGGCCCTACGCTCCCGGCGCGACCTGTTCCCCGCGAACTGGGCCGCTCAGCAGCAGGCCGGGGCGGTCGCCGGCGACGTCGAGGCGGCGGTCACCGGCGTCCGCGTGGTCAAGGGCTTCGGGCAGGAGCGCCGCGAGCTCGACCGGCTCGACGACGGCGCCCGCCGGCTGTTCGGCATGCGGATGCGGGTCGTCCGGTTCACCTCCCGCTACAACCCGGCGCTGCAGGCGGTCCCGGCACTCGGCCAGGTCGGGGTGCTCGCACTCGGCGGCTGGCTGGCGATGCGAGGGTCGATCAGCCTCGGCACCTTCCTGGCCTTCGCGACCTACCTCGCTTCCCTGGTGTCGCCGGTGCGCCAGCTGGCGGCGGTACTGACGGTCGGCCAGCAGGCACGGGCCGGCATCGAGCGGGTGCTCGAGCTCGTCGACCTCCGGCCGGCCCTGCGCCCGGGGCCCGAGCGACTCCCGGAGGGCCCGCTGGCCGTCGAGCTCGACGGCGTCGTCTTCCGGCACGAGCCCGACGACCGGCCGGTGCTGCGCGGGGTGTCCCTGCGGATCGCACCAGGGGAGACCCTCGCGCTGGTCGGTACCGCGGGATCCGGGAAGTCCAGCGTGGTCAGCCTGCTGCCGCGGTTCTACGACGCCGAATCCGGCGCGGTGCGGGTGGGCGGCCGGGACGTCCGGAACCTCGACACCGGCGACCTGCGCCGTGCGCTCGGGGTCGTGTTCGAGGACAGCTTCCTGTTCTCCGACACCGTCCGGGCCAACATCGCCTTCGGCCGCCCGGACGCGCCCGACGAGGAGGTCCGGGCCGCCGCCCGCGCCGCGCAGGCCGACGGTTTCATCAGCGAGCTGCCCGAGGGCTACGACACGGTCGTGGGGGAGCAGGGGCTCACCCTCTCCGGCGGCCAGCGGCAGCGGGTGGCACTCGCCCGCGCCCTGCTGGTCGCCCCCAGGGTCCTGGTGCTGGACGACGCCACCTCGGCCGTCGATGCCGCCGTCGAGGCGCGCATCCACGCCGCGTTGCGGGCCGAGGTCCTCGGAGGCCGCGGGAGCCGGACGACGCTGCTCGTGGCGCACCGCCGCTCCACCCTCGCGCTCGCCGACCGGGTCGCCGTCCTGGACGCCGGTCGGGTCATGGACGTCGGGACCGTCACCGAGCTGGAGGCGCGCAGTCCGCTCTTCCGGCAGCTCCTCTCCGGTAAGACCGAGCCGGCGCTCGAGGAGCCGGCCGGTGGGGTGCCGGGACCGGCCGGCACGACCCCCTCGGCCTGGCCGGAAGCAGCCCCCACGGGACCGGACGACGGCCCCGTCCGTGCCCCGACGCCGTCCATCGGCGGCCCCGGATCTGCCGTCGCGGCCGCCGCGGCGACGCCCACCTTGAGGGCGCTCGTGGCCCGGCTCCCGGAGACCGTGGACGAGCCGGACGTCCCCTCGGACCGGGCGCGGGACGCCGAGCCGCGCTTCACCCTCTGGCACCTCATCCGGCCGTTCCGCTGGGTGCTCGGGCTGGCCCTGCTGCTGGTCGCCGCCGACGCGGGCGCACAGCTGGCGGTACCGGCGCTGGTCCGCAGCGGCATCGACTCGGGCGTTGCCGCGCACTCGGTCGGGCTGCTCCTGCGCGTCTCGGCCGTCGCCCTGCTGGTCGTCCTCGCCGACTGGGCGGTGACCATCGGCTCGACGTGGCTGACCGGGCGCACCGGCGAGCGGCTGCTCTACACGCTCCGGGTGAAGACCTTCGCGCAGCTGCAGCGGCTCGGGCTCGACTACTACGAACGCGAGCTCGGCGGCCGGATCATGACCCGGATGACGACGGACGTCGACGCGCTGTCGACGTTCCTGCAGACCGGCCTGACCACTGCCGTCGTCAGCCTGCTCACCCTGATCGGCGTCCTGATCGCGTTGTTCGTGATCGACGCCGAGCTGGCGCTGGTCCTGGCCGCGACGCTGCCCGTGCTCGCCGTGACCACGTTCTGGTTCCGGTCGCGGTCGGTGCCCGCCTACACCGAGGCCCGCGAGCGGGTGAGCGCGGTGAACGCCCGCTTCCAGGAGGACGTCGCCGGCATCCGGGTGACCCAGGCCTTCGACCGCACCGACCGCTCCACCGAGGTGTTCCGCGGCTACGCGAAGGCCTACCGCGACGTCCGGCTGCGGGCTCAGCGCTACATCGCCACCTACTTTCCGTTCGTGGAGTTCCTCTCGGAGGTGACCGCCGCCGTCGTGCTGGCCGTCGGCGCCAGCCGGCTCGCGGGCGGCACCATCAGCGCCGGCATCCTCATCGCGTTCCTGCTCTACGTGGACACCTTCTTCTCCCCGGTGCAGCAGCTCTCGCAGGTCTTCGACAGCTACCAGCAGGCGTCCGTGGGGCTCCGCCGCCTGCGGGATCTGCTGCGCCAGCCGACGTCCACGCCGCTGGCCGAGCACCCGAGACCGGTCGGGCCGCTGCGCGGCGAGGTGCGGCTGGCCGACGTCACGTTCTCCTACACCGGTGCGCCTGCCCCCGCGCTCCGCGATGTCTCGCTCACCGTGGCCCCCGCGGAGACCGTGGCGCTGGTGGGGGAGACCGGTGCGGGCAAGTCCACCGTGGTCAAGCTGGTGGCCCGGTTCTACGACCCCACGACCGGCGCGGTCTGCGTCGACGGCGACGACCTGCGCGAGCTCGACCTGCTGCAGTACCGGGCCCACCTCGGCGTCGTCCCGCAGGAGGCCTATCTCTTCGGCGGGACCGTGCGCGACGCGATCGCCTACGGACGCCCCGGTGCCACGGACGCCGAGGTCGAGGCCGCTGCCCGGGCGGTGCGCGCGCACGAGATGGTCGCGGCCCTGCCGGAGGGTTACCGGACCCGGATCGGCGAGCGGGGCCGGTCGCTGTCGGCCGGGCAGCGCCAGCTTCTGGCCCTGGCGCGGGCCGAGCTCGTCGACCCCGACGTCCTGCTGTTCGACGAGGCGACCGCATCCCTGGACCTCGCCACGGAGGCGGCGGTCACGCGGGCGGCGGACGCGGTCAGCCGGCGCCGCACGACCCTCGTGGTGGCCCACCGGCTCACCACGGCGGCGCGCGCCGACCGGATCGCCGTCCTCGACCACGGCCGGATCGTCGAGATCGGGACGCACGACGAGCTCCTCGCCCGCGACGGGGCCTATGCCCGGCTGTGGGAGGCCTTCGTCGCCAGCGGCGACGCCGACCCCGTCCTCGACTGACCGGATCGTCCGATCGGGCGACTTGAGACCTGGACCAGTTCCGGAAAGCTCCACGTCACCCTGCCGGAGCCCGTGTGACGTGGGAAACTTCGCCACCGACCGGCTTCACCGCCGGTACCCGCGACAAGCGCGCAGCCGCGGCGCAGAGCGCGTCCGCCGACCCGTTCGGCCGGACCTGGAACCGGAGCTCCGCCTCCGGGAGGAGGGCATCAATGGCGACCGCCCAGAGACCGCCGGCAGACCTGCCGCCCGCCGGCCGTTCCCCCGAGGGGACGGCACCCCGGCGCAGCGACCGCAGCCCGTGGAACTGGCTGCTGCTGATCCCGATCGTCGTCCCGCTGATCGTTCCGCTCTACAACGCGATCGATCCGAAGCTGGGCAGCTTCCCCCGCTTCTACTGGCTGCAACTGGCGTTCGTCGCGCTGGGCGTGCTGTGCACCTTCGTCGTCTACCGCATGACCAGGCGGAGCCCGGCCGAGCGCCAGGCCGCGCGCGACGCCGTCGCCCGCGACGCCGGCGACGACCGGGGGCGCTGAGCCATGCACAACGTGAACGCCGTCGAACTGACGATCGTCGTCGTCCTGTTCCTGCTCGTGGCCGCGATGGGCTTCGGGGCGGCCCGCTGGCGCCGCGCGCAGAGCCTCATGCACCTGGACGAGTGGGGGCTGGGCGGCCGGAGCTTCGGCTCCTGGATCACCTGGTTCCTGCTCGGCGGTGACCTCTACACCGCCTACACGTTCGTCGCGGTGCCGGCCCTGATGTTCGGCGCGGGCGCGACGGGCTTCTTCGCCGTCCCGTACACCATCGTGATCTACCCGTTGGTCTTCCTGGTCGTGATCCGGCTGTGGTCGGTCAGCCATGTCCGCGGGTTCGTGACGCCGGCGGACTTCGTGCGGTCGCGGTTCGACTCCCCGACCATGGCCCTGCTCGTGGCCGTCACCGGGATCGTCGCCACGATGCCCTACATCGCGCTGCAGCTGGTCGGCATCTCCGCCGTCCTGAAGTCCATGGGCTTCAGCGGCAGCGGCCTGGCCGGTGAGCTGCCCCTGCTCATCGCGTTCCTGGTGCTGGCGATCTACACCTACAACTCGGGGCTGCGGGCACCGGCGCTGATCGCGTTCGTCAAGGACGGGCTGATCTACCTGACGATCATCGTCGCGGTCATCGTCATCCCGTCGAAGCTGCACGGCTGGGGGCACATCTTCAGCGCCGCCCAGTCGAAGTTCTCCACCGGGGCGGGGGTTCTGCTCCCGGCGAGCGGGCAGCTGGGGTACGCCACGCTGGCCCTGGGTTCGGCGCTGGCGCTGTTCCTCTACCCGCACTCGATCACCGGCGTGCTGGCGGCCAGCAACCGCGACGTGCTCAAGCGCAACATGAGCGCGCTGCCCGTCTACAGCCTGGCGCTGGGCTTCATCGCCCTGCTGGGCTACATGGCCATCGCGGCCGGCACCAAGCCGATCGGCACCGACGGCAACACGATCGTCCCGAACCTGTTCCAGCAGATGTTCCCGAGCTGGTTCTCCGGCATCGCGTTCGCCGCCATCGCCATCGGGGCGCTCGTGCCCGCGGCGATCATGTCGATCGCCGCCGCGAACCTGTTCACCCGCAACATCTACAAGGAGTACCTGAAGAAGGACGCCTCCTCGCGGGAGGAGGCGAGGGTCGCCAAGATCACCTCGCTGGTGGTCAAGCTGGGCGCCGTCGCGGCCATCCTCTTCATCGACCCGCAGTTCTCCATCGACCTGCAGCTCATCGGTGGCGTGATCATCCTGCAGACCCTGCCGTCGGTGGCCCTGGGCCTCTACACGCGGTGGATGCACCGGGGGGCGCTCGTCGCCGGCTGGGTCGCGGGCATGGCCGCCGGTCTGTGGATGCTCTACGAGATCCCGAAGACCGCAGTGGACCCGAAGACCCACGCGGTGCAGGTGGTCAAGGAACACTTCGGCGGATCGGCGTTCGCGCTCTCCAAGCTCGGCTTCGACACGAAGGCCACCATCTACCCCGGGGTCGTGTCGCTGCTGGTCAACGTCGTCGTCGTCGTGGTGATCACCCTGGTCCTGCGGGCCATGCGGGTGCCCGCGGGAGTCGACGGGACGGCGGAGACCGACTACACGGCCGAACGCGAGGACCCCAGCGTGCGGGACCTACCGGACCCGCTCTCCGAGGAGCCGCTCACCGGGCCGCCGCCGACCGGGGGACGGGAGAGCGCCCGCACCTGACGGACGACCGACCGGCCCGGGGCCGGGCAGCCGCGCAGGTAGGTTGAGCGGGTGAAGGCCGACCCGACCGACCAGCAGCGGCTGCTCGACCTCGCGGCCGAGGACGTCGCCCTGACCCAGCTCGCCCACCGCCGGCACACGCTGCCGGAGGTGGCGGCCGTCGAAGCCGCCGAGGAGGCGGAGCGCCGGCTCGCCGTCGAGCTGGTGCGCGCCGAGACCGAAGCGCGCGACCTCGCGCGGGAGGTCACGAGGCTGGAGGCCGACGTCGAGGTCGTGCGGCAGCGCTCCTCGCGTGACCAGCAGCGGATGGAGAGCGGCGGGCTCCCCGCGAGGGAGGTCACCGCTCTCCAGCACGAGCTCGAGTCGCTCGCCCGCCGGCAGGGCGATCTGGAGGACCAGGAGCTCGAGCTGATGGAGCGCCAGGAGGCGGCCGACGCGGCGCTGTCGGCCGGGCGCGAGGGGCACGAGAAGGCGGCGGCCGATCGCGAGCGCGCGGTCCAGCTGCGCGACGACGCCCTGACCGACATCGCCGACGCCACTACCCGGCACGAGGCGGCACGCAAGGAGGTTGCCGGCGGGATCCCCGCGCCGTTGCTGGCGCTGTACGACCGCGTCCGCACCCAGACGGGGACGACCGGCGCGGCCCTGCTCAAGGCCCGCCAGTGTCAGGGCTGTCGCATCGAGCTGAACGGTCGCGAGCTGGCCGCCGTCCGCAACGCCGACCCCGACGAGGTCGTGCGCTGCGAGAACTGCGGCCGCGTGCTCGTGCGTACCGCCGAGTCCGGCCTGTGAGCGCTCCGGGGACCCGGCGGCTGATCATCGAGGCGGACGGCGGATCCCGGGGCAATCCCGGCCCGGCCGGCTACGGCGCGCTGGTCCGCGACGCGGAGACCCGGCGGATCCTCGCCGAGCGCGCCGCGTCGGTCGGGCGGGCGACCAACAACGTCGCCGAGTACGGCGGCCTGGTCGCAGGCCTGCAGGCGGCGCTCGACATCGACCCGTCCGCCGAGGTCGAGGTGCGGATGGACTCCAAGCTGGTCGTCGAACAGATGTCGGGCCGCTGGAAGGTGAAGCACCCCGACATGCAGAAGCTTGCTCTCCAGGCGCAGCAGCTGGCCCGGCAGCTCGGGCGGGTCCGCTACACCTGGGTCCCGCGGGCGCAGAACAGCGCGGCCGACGCGCTCGCCAACAGCGCGATGGACGGCAAGCCGGTGCACCGCGATGCCGCCGTCGAGCCGGTGGTCATCGAGGACGACGTCCAGCCGGCCGAACCCGCTCCCGCGGTCACCACGCTCACCCACCTGCTGCGGCACGGCCGGACCGAGCACACCCCCGAGCGTCGTTACAGCGGCCGTAACCAGCTGCCGCTGTCGGCGACCGGCCGGGCGGAGGCGGAGGCCGCGGCGGCCCGTGCGGGGGAGCTCGGCATCGACGTCGTCGTCGCCTCCCCGCTGCGCCGTACGCGGGAGACCGCGGAGATCGTCGCCGGCCGGCTGCGGCTCCCCGTCGAGTACGACGACGACCTCGTCGAGCTGGACTTCGGCGACCTGGAGGGCCTGACCCTCGAGGAGGCCCGGACCAAGCACCCGCTGGCGACCCGGCGGTTCCTGGCCGACGTCTCCGTCGCCGCGCCGGGCGGGGAGTCCGTCGCCGACGTCAGCGCCCGGGTGGCGCGGGCCCGGGCGCGGCTGCTCCAGCGGCACGCCGGGAAGTCGGTGCTGGTCGTCAGCCACGTGACGCCGATCAAGCTGCTGCTGGCCGCGGCGCTCGACGTGGGCGACGCGATCGTGCACCGGGTGTTCCTCGAGGCGGCGTCGATGTCAACGGCGGCGTGGTCGTCCGACGGCCGCAGCTCTGTCCGTCTGGTCAACGACACGGCCCACCTCCGCTGACACGCACCTCGCCGGATCAAGGCGCGACGTGGCGCTGATCGCCGGCGCGACTGCACACGCTTCGCGCCGGGAAGGGGTCGTCGACGTCGACCCCCAGACGTCGACGGCGCGCCATCGGGCCGCCAGGCCGCGGCAGAGAGTGACCTTCTTGACAGCCGGCCAGGCTCCGCGAGCAGCTACGGTCCGCGGCCCGACCGACTACACCTGCAGGGCGGCCCAGAGCGCGACCGTCGCGCCGACGAGCGTCAGCGGCACCGTCGCGACCCCGACCGCGCTGAACCGCCGCGCTCCGGGGGCGAGCTCGCCGAGCGCGCGCCGCCACAGCAGGTTGGCCAGGGAGCCGGCGTAGGTCAGGTTCGGGCCGACGTTGACCCCGACGAGGACGGCCAGCACGGGGCCGGGGCCGCCGGCCGCCGCGACCGGGAGCAGGGCGAGGGTCGCCGGCAGGTTGTTGAGCAGGTTGGCCAGCACCGCGGCGACCGCCGCAACGGCGAGCAGCGGGAGCAGTCCGTCGCCCTCCGGGAGCAGCGCCGCCAGCCAGCTCTGCAGCCCGCTGCGCAGGACGGCGAGCACGATGACCGAGAGGCCGAAGACGAACAGGGCGAACGGCACGTCGGCCGCCGTGACCAGGTCGAGCGCCGTGCTGGTCCGCCGGGCGAGCCCCCGGACGGCCAGCACCAGCGCGCCCAGCGCCGCGGGCCAGACGGGCGAGAGCCCCACCAGGGAGGCGACCCCGAACCCGACCACGGTCAGGCCCACCACGACGAGCGCCACCAGCGGTGGCCGCGGCACCTCGGTGACCGGATCGCCCACTGGCACCGCGAGGTCCGCTCGGAACATCCGCCGCAGCACGATGAACTCGACGGCCACCGCGACCACCCATGGCGCCACCATGAGCCCGGCGAAGTGCACGAAGGACAGCCCGGTGGCGGCGAAGGCGAGCAGGTTGGTCAGGTTGGACACCGGCAGCAGCAGGGACGCCGAGTTCGCCAGGTGTCCGGCCGCGTAGGCGTGCGGCCGGGCCGGCACCCGCATGTGGGCCGCCGTCGCCAGCACCACCGGAGTGAGCAGGACGACCGTTGCGTCGAGGCTCAGCACTGCCGTCACCACTGCGGACAGGACGACGACCCGCCAGAGCAGCCCGCCCGCGGAGCGTCCCGCCTGCCGGGCGGTGAACGCGGCCGCCCAGGTGAACAGCCCCTCGCGGTCGGCCAGGTGCGCCAGCAGCAGGACCACCACGAGGAAACCCACGGTGGGCGCCACCTCGCGCACCGCGCCCTCTGCGGCGGGGTATCCGAGCGCGCCGACCAGCACGAGGTAGATCGCCCCCGGCACGGCGACGAAGGCCGGTCGGACCCGCTCGCTGCCGACTGCCGCGATCACCAGAGCGGCGACGAGGACCACCGCGGAGACAAGCAGCGCCAGGGGGTCCACGGTGGCCGGCCGGGCTCAGCCGCGGAGGAAGAGGTAGATCGAGACGGCGACCCCGAACGTCACGATGAGCACCCGTAGGGGTCTCGCCGGGATGCGGGTGGCCACACGTGCGCCGAGGAAGCCGCCGAGCAGGCTGGCGGGGGCCGCGACGGCGACGACCAGCCAGTGCACCGGCCCGAAGAACCCGAAGACGACCACGGTGACGGTGGCGGTGATCGCGGAGAGCACCGACTTCAGGGCGTTGGCCAGCTTGAGCCGGTGCAGTGCCAGGCCGAGGACGCCGACCAGGATCACGCCGAGTGCGCCGCCGAAATAGCCGCCGTAGACCGTCGCGAGGAAGAGGGCGACATAAAGCCACCCGGGGTCGCGGCTCCGGGCGTCGTCATCGGCCCGCCGCAGCCTGCTGGTCAGCAGGGGCTGGACCGCCAGCAGCAGGCTGGCCAGCAGCACCAGGATCGGGACGACGACGTCGAAGGCGCTGCTCGGCGTCGTCAGCAGCAGGACGCTGCCGACGGTGCCACCGAGGACGGCGACGACGCCGAATCGCCCGATCCGCCCGCGCTGGCCTGCGTACTCGCCGCGGAAGCCGAAGATCCCCCCGATGTAGCCCGGCCACTGGGCGACGGAATTGGTGACGTTCGCGTGCACGCTCGGCAGGCCCAGGGCGACCAGCGTGGGGAACAGGATGAGCGAGCCGCCGCCCGCGATCGAGTTGACGGCCCCTGCGAGGAAGGCGACGCCCGCGGCGATCAGCAGGGCGGCGGCGGACACGACCGTCGAGACTACGGCCGTGCCTCGGGGGATGCCTCGCGGACCTCGGGTGTCGGGAGCAGAAAGAGCAGCGCCAGGCCCAGCATCAGGCCGAGGAAGAGCGGGACGCTGAGAAGTCCGAGCAGCGTGGCCGCCGGGTAGACGGCCAGGCCGACGTTGAACCGGCGGTTGCGGACGGCCAGCGCCTCGGCGGTCACCTCCGGATGCCAGAGCTCGCGGTGGCGCCGCAGGTAGCGCCACAGCACGTTGAACCCGACCGCCATGAGGCTGCTGGTCGCGCCGTACAGCAGAACGGCGACGCGCTCGTCGCCCGCGGTCCCGGTTCGGATGTACTCCGCCAGGACAGCGGTGGGCCACGGCAGCACGCTCACCGGCAGGAGGAGCAGCAGGTTGAGGACCTGCAGGGAGTGGTCGGCCCGGGCCAGCAGCTGGATGACAGCGTGGTGGTTGAGCCAGATGATGCCGACGACGAGGAAGGACACGAGGTAGGCCGCGTACTGGGGCCACTGGCGGCCCAGCTCACGGCCGAGGTGCCCCTCGGCGGCGGGCACCTTCACGTCGAGGATCAGCAGGGTGATGACGATGGCGAGGACGCCGTCGCTGAACGCCTCCAGCCGACCGATTCCCATGCCCGGACGTCCGGACCGGGCCGACTTCGCCACCGC
>JAODNJ010000415.1 GCA_025465155.1 Frankiales bacterium | reverse complement strand
CCGCGATCCGCCGTCCGGCCAGCGCTTCCCCGACGGCGCGCCAGGTCGGGACACCGGCGGCCAGCAGGCGCTCTCCCTCCGCGGCGTCCAGGGCGGCCAGCGCGCCGGCGTCGCCCGCCGCGAGGGCCGCGGCCACGGCGGCGTCGAACGGCTCCGCGGCGGGATCGAGGTAGCCCGGCGCCTTGAGGGTCCGCCGGGCGGAGCCGTCGCCCAGGGCCAGGACGCCGACCGGCCCGGGGAGGGAGCCGAGCGCGCCGGCCAGGTCAGCCGCCCCTACGCCGAGCCGGGAACCGGCGTACCCGGCCTCGTCGAGCAGCCACGCCCCGACGGTGTGCGCCAGTGGCAGCCGGTGTCCGCCCGGGCACCCCGGGCCCGAGAAGGGAACCTCGACGTCGACTCCGAGGCCGCGCAGATCGCCGGCGTCGCCCCGGCCGTAGCGGACGCCGTCCGGCACACCGGCGCCGACCACGACCACGACCTCGGACCGGAGCGCCAGCATGGCGTCGACCGCTTCGCGGCACGCGCGCCGCAGCGCCGCCGTCTCACCGGCCGCCCGCCCGGCCACCGCGGGCACCAGCAGGGGTGGCGACGGGCAGAAGGCGACGGCGACGGCCCTCCCGGCGGATCCGGGGGACGGCCGGGGCGGGGCGGCACTCACGCGGACCAGTCTCGCCGATCGCTCGTGGGAGACTCCGAACCGTGTCGAGCACGGAAACTCCCGGAGACGGGACGCAGCAGGTCGCGCCGGACATCGCCTCCCCCGATGCCGCCTCCCCGGAGCGCACCTCGTCGGAGATCAGCCAGGACGCCGTCGCCGCGGACGACGCCCCCCTCACGGGCGACGTCGCGACCGAGAACGACGCGGGTCCGGACGCGGCTCAGGAGGCGGCGCGGGACGGCGCCGCGCCCGCTCCGGCCACGTCGGAGGCGGTGATGCCGGTGGCGGGCACCGCCGACGCGCCGGCACCGGCGGACGCCGCCCTGCCCGACCCGACGTCGGCTGCCACGGACGAGGCCGGCGAACCGGCGAAGCAGCCGGTTCCGTCCCCCACGACCGTGGCGGCCGGGCCGGCCGAGCATCCGCCCGTGCCAGGTCCGCCGCCCCCCGCACCCGCCCCGGCGGTCAGTGATCCGGCGCAGTGGGGCCGCGTCGACGACGACGGCACCGTCTACGTCCGCACCGCCGACGGTGAGCGCGCGGTCGGCTCGTGGCAGGCCGGCGAACCGGCCGCTGGGCTGGCCCACTACGGGCGGCGCTTCGACGACCTGGCCACCGAGGTCGCCCTGCTCGAGGCGCGACTGAAGGCGCATACCGGCAACCCGGCCGAGATCAAGGCGAAGGCGCAGGCCCTGGCCGACGACATCCCGGCCGCAACGGCCGTCGGGGACCTGGACGGCCTGGCGGCCCGCGCGCGGGCCATGGTCGAGACCGCCGACTCGGCGGCCGCGGAGTCACGCGCGGAGCGTGCGGCGGCCCGGGCGGCGCAGGTCGGCCGTAAGGAGGCGCTGGCCGCGGAAGCGGAGCAGATCGCCGCCGAGTCGACGTCGTGGAAGGCGGCCGGCGACCGGCTGAAGGCCATCGTCGAGGAGTGGAAGACGATCCGCGGGATCGACCGCAAGACCGACGAGGCGCTGTGGAGCCGGTTCGCCGCCGCCCGCGACGCCTTCGGCCGGCGGCGCGGCGCCCACTTCGCCTCGCTCGACGCCCAGCGCACCGAGGCGCGCGCCGCCAAGCAGGAATTGATCGCGGAGGCGCAGCGGCTCTCCACCTCCACGGAGTGGGGGCCGACCAGTGCGGCGATGCGCTCGCTCATGGATCGCTGGAAGGCCGTGCCCCGCACCGGCCGCGACGGTGACGACGACCTCTGGAAGCAGTTCCGGGCCGCTCAGGACGCCTTCTTCACCGCGCGCGGTGAGTCGGACAAGCAGCGCAACGCCGAGCAGGTGGCCAACCAGCAGCAGAAGGAGCAGCTGCTCAGCGAGGCGGAGAGGCTCGACCCGTCGACCGACCTCCGCGGCGCCCAGAACGCACTGCGGAAGATCCAGGAGCGCTACGACGCCATCGGGCACGTGCCGCGCAATGTCATGCGCTCGCTCGAGGACCGCATGCAGGCCGTCGAGCAGAAGGTCCGCGGGGCGGCCGACTCCACCCGTGCCCGGACAGCTCCCGAGAACCCGATGGTGACCTCGATGCGGGCCGCCGTCACCAAGGCCGAAGAACAGCTGGCCAAGGCCGAGGCCGCCGGTGACAAGGAGCGGATCCAGGAGGCGAAGGCCAATCTCGCCACCCGCCGGGAGTGGCTGGCCGAGGCCGAGAGGGCAGCGACCCGCCGCTGACCCGCCGATCAGGCGGGCGCGCCGACCCCCGGCATGCCGAGGACGATGCCGGGGGTCGTCGGCCTGGTGCCGGCCTCTGCTGCATCGCCGGCGCGGGTCCGCCGGTGCGACACCAGCGGGCCGTCGGCCACCAGGTGGTGCGGCGCGGCCTGAGTGAGCACCGTCTCGACGACGTCACCCGGCCGCACACCGTCGGTGGCCGTGAAGTGCACGAGCCGGCCGTCGCGGGCGCGACCTGTCATCCGTCCCCGGGCGGCGTCCTTGCTCCCCTCACCGGCCGCGACGAGCAGCTCGACGGCACGGCCGATCAGAGCAGCGTTGCCGGCCCAGCTGATCTCGTCCTGCCGTGCGGTCAGCCGCTCGTAGCGCTCCTGGACGACGGCCTTCGGCACCTGCCCATCCATCTCCGCGGCCGGCGTGCCCGGGCGCTTGGAGTACTGGAACGTGAAGGCGCCGGCGAAACGGGCCTGCCGGACGACGTCCAGGGTCCGCTCGAAGTCCTCGTCGGTCTCCCCCGGGAAGCCGACGATGATGTCGGTGGTGATCGCCGCGTCGGGCATCGCCGCCCGCACCCGGTCGATGATGCCGAGGTAGCGCTCCCGCCGGTAGGAGCGCCGCATCCTGCGCAGCACGTCGTCCGAACCCGACTGCATCGGCATGTGCAGCTGATGGCAGACCGCCGGCGTCTCGGCCATGGCGGCGATGACGTCGTCGGTGAAGTCGCGAGGGTGCGGGCTGGTGAACCGGATCCGCTCCAGCCCGTCGATCCGGCCCGCGGCGCGGAGCAGGTCGGCGAACGCCCCCCGGTCGCCGAACTCGGCACCGTAGCTGTTCACGTTCTGGCCGAGCAGCGTCACCTCCAGCACGCCCTGGTCGACCAGCGCCTGCACCTCGGCGAGGATCTCCCCCGGCCGGCGGTCCTTCTCCGTGCCGCGCAGCGACGGGACGATGCAGAACGTGCAGGTGTTGTTGCAGCCGACGCTGATCGACACCCAGCCGGCGTAGGCGGAGTCGCGCTTGGCGGGGAGGGACGACGGAAAGACCTCGAGGGCCTCCTTGATCTCGACCTGGGCCTCGGCGTTGTGCCGGGCCCGCTCGAGCAGCGCCGGCAGCGAGCCGACGTTGTGCGTGCCGAAGACGACGTCCACCCACGGCGCGCGGCGGACGATCTCCCCGCGGTCCTTCTGCGCGAGGCAGCCGCCGACGGCGATCTGCATGCCGGGCCGGGCGTCCTTGACCGGCCGCAGTTGGCCGAGATTGCCGTAGAGCCGGTTGTCGGCGTTCTCCCGCACGGCGCAGGTGTTGAGGACGACGACGTCGGCGTCGTCGCCCGCCGCGGCCGCCGTGTATCCGGCGCCCTCCAGCAGGCCGGCGAGCCGCTCGGAGTCGTGCACGTTCATCTGGCACCCATAGGTGCGCACCCGGTAGGTGCGCACGGGGCCCGCAACCTCGGTTCCCATGACGCTGCCGAGGGTACGGCGCCCTCCCCCGGGAAGCGCCGGCCGGAGCAGGCCCGATGAGCCGGCAGAGCCGCGGCTGCGGGGCAGTCCCGGTCTCGAGGGGCCGGTGTGACGGACGCGTCCGCAGCGCGCGGCGCGCCGAGGGCGGACTCTCCGGATTCGGCCGCAACACTCATCTCCACCATGGAGACGATGTTCGCGTCGAGCCGGCGCAGCCTGCCGCCCGTGCCCAGGCCCACGCGGGAACGGGCCGCCGGGCCGCTGGCCGCCGCCGGGCCGGCCACCGCGGCTGAGCCAGTGACCCCCGCCGGGCCGGACACCGGGTCGGACGCCGGGTCGGACGGCTTCGACCCGGCCCAGGAGTTCGTCAGCCGCCTGCGGGGCGCCGCCGCCGAGTTCGCCGCGGCCGCCGGCGCGCAGACCGCCGTCGTCCGCGAAGCGGTGCCCCCGGCGCGGCATCGCCGGTCGCGCTGCCGCCTCGTGCTCCGCTACGCGGGCGGTAACGAGGCCGACCTGACCTTCCTGGGGCCGGCCGGCCGGCCGGGGCCCGAGACCCACGCCGGTTTCGACTCCTCGATCCAGCGATGGCTCGGCACGGGGCAGCAGCGCGAGGCCGCATGGCTGGTGCCGGACGAGGACGCGCCGGACGGCGTGGCCGTCGACGTCACCGCCTGGGGTGCCGCGAGCTGAGCTCGGACACCCGGCAGAGAGAACGGGCGACGTTCCGAGTTTCCCTTCGGGTCCGTGTGCGCCACGATGGGTCCGCTCGCTCGGCGCGCCGCCGGGCGAGCCGGTAGGGCGGCCAGCAAGAGCCGCGTGGCGCGAGGCGAGGGCTCCGCGATGATCACCTTCCTGTGCTCCCCTCCCGGACCTTCTGCGGTCTGTGCGTCCGGCCCGATGGGGCGGGGGTGGGCGTCGTGACCGCGATCGCGCCGAGCCCGATCGTCAGCCGGCCGAGTCCGCCCGCCGTCGCCGCGAAGGGCGGCCGGCTCAGCAACCTGCTGCGGACCACCGACCACAAGACGATCGGTCTGATGTACCTGACCACAGCGTTCGTGTGGTTCGTCGCCGGTGGTCTGATGGCCATGCTGATGCGCGCGGAGCTGGCCCGGCCGGGGCTGCAGTTCCTCTCCCCCGAGCAGTACAACCAGCTGTTCACGATGCACGGCACGATCATGTTGCTCTTCTTCGCGACGCCGCTGTTCTTCGCCTTCGGCAACCTGGTCATGCCGCTGCAGATCGGCGCGCCCGACGTCGCCTTCCCGCGGTTGAACGCCTTCTCCTACTGGCTGTTCCTCTTCGGCAGCACGATGGCCGTGTCGGGCTTCCTCACCCCCGACGGGGCTGCCGACTTCGGGTGGTACGCCTACACGCCCCTGTCGGACGTGACGAACTCGCCGGGCGTCGGGGCCAACCTCTGGATCGCCGGTCTCGCCGTGAGTGGTCTGGGGACCATCCTGGGGTCGGTCAACTTCGTGGCGACCATCGTGTGCCTGCGCGCACCCGGCATGACGATGTTCCGGATGCCGATCTTCGTCTGGAACTCGCTGATCACAAGCATCTTGGCGCTGCTGGCCTTCCCCATCCTGACGGCCGCGCTGATGGGCCTGCTGGCCGACCGGAACCTCGGGGCCCTCGTCTACACCCGGCAGAACGGTGGGCCGATGCTGTGGCAGCACCTGTTCTGGTTCTTCGGCCATCCCGAGGTCTACATCGTGGCGCTGCCCTTCTTCGGCATCGTGACCGAGGTCATCCCGGTCTTCA
>JAODNJ010000392.1 GCA_025465155.1 Frankiales bacterium | reverse complement strand
TCGCCCTCGCTCTGGTCTGCTTCCTCCTGGCGCTGGTGACCGGGCTGACCGGCCTTGCCCTGGTGATCCTGGAGGGCCGCCGGACGGCCCGCGCGCTGCGTCGCTGGCGCGACGAGGAGGCCGGCGAGGAGGGACTCTTCGCCCGCCAGCGGCAACTGGACGGGATCGTGGACGTGCTGCTGGGCAACCCGTTCGACCGTACGGCGGCCGTAGTCCTCCTCGCCGTCGCGGTGGTGGCCGGCGTGCTGGGGGGTCTCCTGCGTCTGTGACCCCTACCGACCGGTACCGGACGCGGAGCCGCCGGAGCGGCGGACGTAACGTGTCCGGCGCAGTCGGGGCTTCACCGCAGGCACCTTCCTCCGGGAGCGCCCGGCACCGAGACGAAAGGGAATCCTTCATGAGCGAGGCAGCTTCGGCCCGCGTGGCCATCGTCACCGGAGCGGCGCGCGGCATCGGCGCGGCGACCGCCCGACGGCTGGCCGAGGACGGGTTCGCCGTCGCCGTGCTGGACCTGGACGAGGGCTCGGCGAAGGGCACCGTGGAGGCCATCGAATCCGCCGGCGGCCGGGCGATCGCCGTCGGTGCCGATGTCAGCGACCCGGCGCAGGTCGAGGCGGCCGTGACCCGGGTGGCCGAGGAGCTCGGCGGCCCGACCGTGCTGGTCAACAACGCCGGCATCACCCGCGACAACATGCTGTTCAAGATGACCGAGTCCGACTGGGACATGGTCATGGACGTGCACCTCAAGGGCGCTTTCCTGATGACCCGCGCCGTGCAGAAGTACATGACCGAGGCCACGTTCGGCCGGATCGTCAGCCTGTCCAGCGTCTCGGCGCTGGGCAACCGCGGCCAGGCCAACTACTCGACCGCCAAGGCCGGCCTGCAGGGCTTCACCAAGACCGTCGCCATCGAGCTGGGCAAGTTCGGCGTCACCGCGAACGCCATCGCCCCCGGGTTCATCGAGACGGAGATGACGAAGGCCACGGCCGAGCGGATGGGCATCCCGATGGAGGACTTCATCAAGGGTGCCGCGAGCCAGATCCCGGTCGCCCGCGTGGGCCAGCCGGAGGACATCGCCCACCTGGTGAGCTTCCTCGTCAGCGAGGGCGCCGGCTTCGTGTCGGGTCAGGTCATCTACGCCGCGGGCGGCCCGAGGGCCTGAACGACCCCGGTCCGCCGGCCGGTGACGGTTCCTCATCCAGGCCGGCGGGCCACCAGGTCGCGCACCTCCGCGTAACGTTCCCGGACGGCCGGGTCGGGCGCCGCCTCGTAGCGGGTGGTGCCCGCGGCGGCCCACGCAGGCGGCTGGTCGTCTCCGGTCAGCACCCAGGCGGCCTGCCGCGCGGCGCCGTCGGCGACGTACTCGCTCGGCTCCGGCACGTCGACCGGCACCCCGAGGACCGCCGGGGCGATCCGCCGCACCGCCTCCGACGCGGCGCCCCCGCCGATCAGCAGCACCCGCTGCACCCGGGCACCCTGCGCGACCAGCGCGTCGAGTCCGTCGGCCAGCCCGCAGAGGAGCCCCTCCACTGCGGCACGCGCCAGGTGCGCCGGCGTCGCCGTGGCCAGTCGCAGGCCGTGCACCGCTCCGGTGGCGTCCGGTTTGTCCGGCGTCCGTTCGCCCTCCAGGTACGGGACGACGACGAGGCCCTCGGCGCCGGCAGGCGCCGACAGCGCGAGCCGGGAGAGCTCGTCCCGGTCGACGCCGAGCATCCCGGCGGTGGCGTCCAGCACGCGCGCCGCGTTGAGCGTGGCCACCAGCGGCAGGTAGCGGCCCGTGGCGTCGGCGAACCCGGCGACCGCGCCGGTGGGGTCGGCGGCAGGGACCTCGGCCACCGCCGTGACGACCCCCGAGGTGCCGATCGAGACGACGACGTCGCCTGGGCCGGCACCCAGCCCGAGCGCCGCCGCCGCGTTGTCGCCGGTTCCCGGCCCGAGGACCGCGCCGGCCGCCGTGCGCCCCGCCGCCTCGGCGGGGCCGAGCACGCGGGGGAGGACGGCATCCTGCCCCAGCGCCCGCTCGAGCAGGTCGCGGCGGTACTCGCCGGTGCGGGCCGACCAGTAGCCGGTGCCGCTGGCGTCCCCCCGGTCGGTGACCAGGCCGGCCAGGCCGGCCCTGCCCGCCAGATGCCAGGTGAGGAAGTCGTGCGGCAGGCAGACCGCCGCGGTCCGGGCGGCGTTCCCCGGCTCGGCCTCGGCCAGCCAGCGCAGCTTCGTCACGGTGAACGAGGCCACCGGGACCAGGCCGACCGCGTCGGCCCAGGCGGCGGCGCCGGTGTCGCCGCCACCCAGCTCGGCGATCAGCTCGGCGGCGGCCGGCGCCGACCGGGTGTCGTTCCAGAGCAGCGCGGGCCGGACCACCTCGCCGTCGTCGTCCAGGCAGACCATGCCGTGCTGCTGGCCGCCGACAGCCACGGCTTCGACGTCGTGGAGTCCTCCGGCCGCCTCGACCGCCCTGGCCAGCGCCGCCAGCCAGGCATCCGGATGGACCTCGGTGCCCGGGGGATGGGGCGCGCGGCCGGAGCGGACCAGCGCCCCGGTGGCGGCGTCGCGGACGACGATCTTGCACGACTGGGTGGAGGAGTCCACCCCTGCGACCAGCGTCATCCGCGCTCCCGTCCCCTACCGTCCGTCCGCCGGCCAGCTCACCACACCCGGCGGGCCGGCGTCGGGCATGCCTCCGCGCCGCCCGGCGTTGGAACCGACGTGGCTTCCTCATCCCTCCGACTGTCCGTGCTGGGTGACTCGATCGCTCATGGAACGGGCGCGCTGCGCCAGGAGGACACGCTCGGCCCGCGGCTGGCCGCCGCGCTCTCGGCCGAGGGCTTCGATGTGCAGCTGTCCGTCGTCGCGGTGCCCGGCGCGGTCTCTGCCGACCTCCCGGCGCAGGTCCGCCGCGCGAGCGCGCAGGAGCCGGACCTCGCCGTCATCGTCATCGGCGCCAACGACCTGGCCCGTTTCGTTCCTCCGCCCTCGGCGGGCCGGTTCCTCGCCGATGCCGTGACCGCACTGCAGGCCGGTGGCGCGGACGTCGTCGTGGTCCCCGCTCCCGACATGTCCGCCGTTCCGTGGATCCCGCCCGCGTTCCGGGAGATCGTGTCCGCGGCGTCCGGCCTCATGCAACGGCACCAGGCCGAGGTGGCCGCCGCGGCCGGGGCGCGCGTAGCGCACGTCTCCGAAGCGATCGGTACCGCATTCGCCGCCGATCCGCAGACCATGTTCGCCGCGGACCGGTTCCACCCGTCGTCGGCCGGCTACGCCCGGATCGCCGAGGTCCTGACGCCCGCGGTGCTGGCCGCCGCCCGTGACCGCCGGGACGGCGCCGCGGCCTGAGCCCCGCCGATCCGCCGCCGGGTGGAGTGCCCGGGTGGAGTACACAATGCGACCGTGGCGGACCGGAGCGAGGACCAGGACAGGGACATCCGGGCGACCGTGCGCCAGCTCCGGCTGGTCGTCGAGGTGGAGGACCACGACCAGGCGGTGCGGTTCTACCGCGACGTCCTCGGCCTGACCGAAGAGGGTGCGTTCGACAGCGAGGGCGGCGCGCGGGTGGTGATCCTGCAGGCGGGGCGCGCGACGCTGGAGCTGGCCAACCCGGCGCAGAAGCGGATGATCGACGACGTCGAGGTGGGCCGCCAGGTCGCGCCGCGGATCCGGGTCGCCTTCGAGGTGGACGACGCGGCCGAGGTCACCCGCCTCCTGGGCGAGGCCGGGGCCGCCGTCGTCGCGCCGCCCACCGAGACGCCCTGGCGGTCCCTGAACGCACGGCTCGACGCCCCGGCCGGCCTGCAGATCACGGTCTTCCAGGAACTGGGTCCGCCCGGGGAGAGCTGACCGCGGCCCTCACGGCCGGGCGAGCAGCTGGGCGAGGTGGATGCCCGGGCGTCCCGCGAGCTGGTCGAGCTGGGTGCGGCAGGAGAACCCGTCGGCGAGCACCACGCCGTCGCCGGGGAGTGCCCGGACGGCGGGCAGCAGCTGCTGCTCCGCGATCCGCACCGACACGTCGTGGTGTCCCCGCTCGACGCCCCAGTTGCCGGCCAGGCCGCAGCACCCACCGAGCCGGGTGACGGTCGCTCCCGCGTCGCGGAGCAGTCGCTCGTCCGCCGACCAGCCCAGCACCGACGCGTGGTGGCAGTGCGGCTGGGCCACCACGCGCAACGCGGACAGGTCGGGCGGCCGCCACCCCGGGGTCTCGGCCAGCAGCTCGGCCAGCGTGCGGGTGTGGCCGGCCACGAGTCCGGCCGCGGGGTCGCCGAGCAGCTCCCGCGCGTCGCCGCGGAGCACGGCGGTGCACGACGGCTCCAGCCCGACGATGGGCACGCCCGCCCCGGCCAGCGGCGCCAGGGTGGCCACGGTCCGGCCGAGGATCCGCTTGGCGGCGTCGAGTTGGCCGGTGGTGATCCAGGTGAGCCCGCAGCAGGTGTCGTCGTCCGGGACCTGCACGCGGTAGCCGGCGTCCTCCAGCACGGCCACCGCGGCCAGGGCCACCTCCGGCGCGAAATGGTCGGTGAACGAGTCGACCCACAGCGCGACCGGCCGCCCGGCGGACGGCGGATCGCGGCGGGCGGCCCACTGCTCGCGGAAGGTGTGCGGTGCGAAGGCGGGCAGGTCGCGCCGCTCGTCGACCCCCGCTGCCCACTTGGCCAGCCGGGCACCCGGACGGGACCGCGTGACGGCGTTCGCCAGCCGGGGGGCCCGGGCGGCGAGGTCGGCCCACCGCGGCAGCTGCCCGAGCGCGTAGTGCGACCGCGGCCGCGGCCGGCGGCGGTAGGTCTGGTGCAGCACCTCGGTCTTGTACGTCGCCATGTCGACACCGGTCGGGCAGTCCCGCGAGCAGCCTTTGCACGAGAGGCACAGGTCCAGCGCGGCGTGCACCTCCGGCGAGCGCCAGTCGGTCACGGGGCCGTCGCGGGCGAGCATCTCCTGCAGCACGCGGGCGCGGCCGCGGGTGGTGTCCTTCTCCTCGCGGGTCGCCGGCCACGACGGGCACATCACCCCGCCGGTGCCGCCGAGGTCGGCCCGGCACTTGCCGACGCCGGTGCAGCGGTGCACCGCCACGGAGAAGTCGCCGCCGTCGTGGGAGTACGCCAGCGCCAGGCCGCGGCGCAGGGCGGGGGCCTCGGCCACCCGGATGTTCTCGTCGACCCGCGCGGGCCGCACCACCACCCCGGGGTTGAGCACGTCGTCGGGGTCGAAGAGGCCCTTGACCCGCTGGAACAGCGACAGCGCGGCCGGTGAGTACATGGCGCCGAGCAGCTCGCTGCGCGCCCGGCCGTCGCCGTGTTCGCCCGACAGCGAACCCCCGAATCCGGCGACCAGCCCGGCGGCGTCCTCGACGAACGCCCGGTAGCGCGACCGGCCGCGGTCGGCGCCGTCGTGCCCGGCCCGGAAGGGGAAGTCGATCCGCACGTGGACGCAGCCGTCGCCGAAGTGCCCGTAGGGAACCCCCGACAGGCCGTGCGCGGCGAGCAGTGCCTCGAAGCCGCGCAGGTACTTCCCCAGCT
>JAODNJ010000386.1 GCA_025465155.1 Frankiales bacterium | reverse complement strand
GCCCGATGACGCTGACCGCTCCGGCTGTGCCCACCACGGAGGATCTGCCCGCCGGCCCGGGGATGTGGCTGACCACCGTGCTGCGGCCGGCCGGACCGATGAGCGCCAGGGACGGCGCCCGGTTCGCAGCGGCGCTGCGGGCCGCCAGCGACTCCTCCGGCGTCGTGCTCGTGGACCTGCGCGCCGTCGGCCGGCTGCCGCGCGCGGTACGGCGGGCGCTGACCGACGCCGACGCGCACCTGACCGATACCGGCGGCGTCCTGCTGCTGATCGACGCCGACATCTCCGGGTCCGCGCGGCCGCCGGCCCACCTGCTCGGGGGCACCAGGCCGTAGGCGGACGTCCTCGTCTTCCGCCCGCGCGTCCCGGTGCGTAGCGTCGTCGCCATGACGGCGGTGGCCGGTATCGACCCATCTGCGCCTCCGAGCGGCACCGGGTGCCTGGAATGCGAGGCCGCCCAGGGCTGGTGGTTCCACCTCCGACGGTGCGCGCAGTGCGGCCACATCGGCTGCTGCGACTCCTCACCGGAGCAGCACGCCGGCGCGCACGCCACGGCGACCGGGCATCCTGTCGTCCAGAGCTTCGAGCCCGGCGAGACCTGGTTCTGGGACTACGTCCGCGAGGACTACCTGGATGACGGCCCCGATCTTGCCGCCCCGACGTCGCACCCCGACGAGCAGCCCGCCCCCGGGCCCCGCGGCCGCGTTCCGCCCGACTGGCAGCGCCGGCTGCACTGAGCCGCGGCCACTGAGCAGCGCACCACTGAGCTGCCACCGCCGAGCGGGGGACCACCGGAAATACCCACGACCGAGCCGGGGAGCGTGCGCTCTGAACCCGGCCCGGGTGCCGCGTCGGGGAGTCCCCCCTCAACCCGACGGGCGTGGCCCGGATCCACCGTTCACCCCCAGCGCGCCGGACGCAACCCGAGCGGTCAGCCGGCGGCGGGCACCTCCGCGGCCGGACCGGGCGGGGTGCGGGTCTGCTCGGTGAGCGGCAGCAGGACCCGGAAGCGGGTGTCCCCCGGCCGGGAGCTGACCCGCAGGTCGCCGCCGTGCCGGTTGACGACGATCCGCCACGACACGTCGAGGCCGAGACCGGTGCCCTGGCCGACGGGCTTGGTGGTGAAGAAGGGCTCGAATACCCGCAGGCGCAGCTCCTCCGGGATCCCGGGGCCGGTGTCTCCGACCTCGACGACGGCACAGTCGCCGTCACGGGTCGTCCGCACGGTGAGCGTCCCGGAGCCGGCCATGGCGTCCAGCGCGTTGACGATCAGGTTGGTCCAGACCTGGTTGAGCTCCGCGGCGTACGCCGGGACGAGCGGCAGACTCCGGTCGTACTCCTTCACCACGGTGATCCCGGAACCGATCTTGGCGCTGAGCATCACGAGGGTGGCGTCGAGCCCGGCCTGCAGGTCGGTGTCCTGGTGCGGCGTCCGGTCCAGCTGCGAGTACTGCCTGGCCGCCTCGACCAGGGCGGAGATGCGGGAGGTGCTGTCGCGGATCTCCCGCAGGAGCAGGTCTGTCTCGATCGTGTAGCCCAGCCAGTGCAGGGCGGCCCCCAGGTCCTCCGCCGGCACGGCGTCCAGGACCCGCCCGAGCTCGGCCTCCTCGAGTCCGGCGGCCACGAACACCCCGGCGAGGGCCCACGGCGACCGGATTCCCCGGTCCTCCATCCAGTCGCCCAGGGCGTCCTCACGGTCGGAACGCTCGAGCGCCGAGAGCTCGCCGACCGTCCCGATCCCGGCGACGAACTCCTCCTGGAGGCCGGTGAGCGCGCGGAGCACGTGCCCGTCGATCCGGCCGTCGGCCAGCAGCGCCAGCTTGTGCCGCATGCCGGCGAACCGCTCCTGGAGCACCGACGTCGCCCGCGCCGCGGCGGCCGCCGGGTTGTTCAGCTCGTGGGTCAGACCGGCCGTGAGCTTTCCGAGCGCCAGCAGCCGCTCGCGCTGACCGACGAGCTCGTTGCTGCTGCGGCTGCCGATGAGCAACCCCTGCAGCAGGTGCACGGCCATCGGGTACCAGCGGCGGAAGACCGTGGCGAACTCGGCTGCCGGGAGCGTGAGGAAGCGGCAGTCGGTCACCGCGCGGACAGTGGCCGGGTAGTTCTGGCTGAGCTCGTCGAAGTAGAACTGGACGGCGCCCGAGTAGACCCCGCGGCTCGCGGTCCGCACCGTCTCCACCTCGTCGCCCCCGACCAGGCGGGACATCGTCATCGTCCCGGAGAGCAGGACGTAGAAGCACTCCGCGGGCGCGCCCTCTTCGGACACCACCGCCCCGGCCGGGTAATCGACGACATCAGCGTGACCGGCCACCCAGTCCAGCTGGTCGCCGTCCAGGGCCTCGAACAGGAACAGCTCCCGCAGCTCCTCGGGGGCCAGTCGCACGGCGGGGGCGCTCACCCCTCCCCCAGGTACCGGTGCACGAGCATGACGGCCATCGCGCCCTCGCCGACGGCGGAGGCGACCCGCTTCACCGACTCGGCGCGCACGTCACCGGCCACGAAGACCCCCGGGATGCTGCTCTCGAGGAAGTAGGGGTCGCGGTCGAGCGGCCAGTCCGGCGGGCGCTCACCCTCCGCGAGAAGTGAGGGCCCCGTGCAGACGAAGCCGTGCTCGTCCCGCATGATGACGCCGTCCAGCCAGTCGGTCCGCGGTGCCGCCCCGATGAACACGAACAGGTGGCCGGTCGGGACGGTCTCCTGCTCCCCGGTTCGGGCGTCCCGCAGCGTCAGCGCCTCCAGATGCCCGTTGCCGTGGGCGGCGGCGACGGTCGTGCACGTCCGCAACCTGATCTGCGGGATCCCGGCGATCTGCTCGATGAGGTAACTGGACATCGACGACTCCAGCGACGGGGCCCGGACCAGCAGGTTCACCGACTTGGCATAGCGGGCGAAGTAGACCGCCGCCTGCCCCGCCGAGTTGGCGCCTCCGACGATGAACACCTCCGCGCCGGCGCACTCCTGCGCTTCGGTCATGGCCGAGCCGTAGTAGACGCCGCGACCGGTCAGCTGCTCGCAGCCGCTCGCGTCCAGGCTGCGGTACGAGACGCCGGTGGCGAGGACGACGGCGTGCGCGGACACCCCGCCGCCGTCGCCGAACCGGAGCGTGCGCTTCGGCCCGTGGGCGTCGAGCGCGACGACGTCCCGGGCGGTGACGACCTCGACGCCGAACTTCGCCGCCTGCCGCCGGGCGCGCTCGGCGAGCTGACCGCCGGTGATCCCGTCGGGGAAGCCGAGGTAGTTCTCGATCCGGCTGCTCTGCCCCGCCTGTCCCCCCGTCGCCTCGCGCTCCACGAGGACCGTGCGCAGGCCCTCGGAGGCTCCGTAGACGGCCGCACCGAGGCCGGCCGGTCCGCCACCGACCACGACGAGGTCGTAGAACTGAGTGCTCGGGTCGACGTTGAGGCCGACCACAGCGGCCAGTTCAGCGTCGGTCGGGGCCAGCAGCGGCCGGCCGTCGGCGGGCACGATCACCGGGACGTCGTCCGGGCCGGCTCCCGCGGCGGCGAGCAGCCGCTCCCCCTCGGGGTCCTCGACGCTGTACCAGCGGTAGGGCACGGCGTTGCGGGCCAGCAGTTCGCGGGCATGGAACGACGGCGCCGACCACCGGTGCCCGACGATCTTGATCTCCTCGACCGCCGCGTCGGGCGAGGCCTTCCAGGCCTTCAGCATCGAGTTGACGACCGGGTAGAGCTTCTCCTCGGGCGGCTCCCACGGCTTGAGCAGGTACTGGTCGACGTCGACCAGGTTGATCGCCTGGATGGCGGCCTCGGTGTCCGCATAGGCGGTCAGCAGCGCCCGCCGGGCCCGCGGAAACAGGTCCATCGCCCGCTCGAGGAACTCGATGCCGTTCATCTGCGGCATCCGGTAGTCGGCGAGCAGCACCGCCACCGGATCGCCGCGCAGCTTGAGCTCACGCAGCGCATCCAGGCCCTCGGCGGCCGACGACGCCCGCAGCACCCGGTAGTCCTCGCCGTACCGCCGGCGCAGGTCGCGGGCCACCGCGCGGGAGACGGCGGGGTCATCGTCCACACTCAGCAGCACGGGCTTGCCCATGGGCTCCTCCGGTCGAGCCGCGGACAGCGTCGTCGTCCACGCTAGCCCGCCGGACCCCTCCCCCGGCACCCCTCGCGCGGCTACCGTTCTCCCGGTGAGCGCTCCACAGGTGATCGACCTCGACCGCCATGTCTACGGGGCACCCGACGCCCCGACGACGATCGTCGAGTACGGCGAC
>JAODNJ010000359.1 GCA_025465155.1 Frankiales bacterium | reverse complement strand
GCGGCCGCACGCCGGTGGCGTCCCGCAGCGCGAGGAGGATGGCCGCGATCGCGTTCGGCACGGCCGGGCTCCCGGCGCGCAGGATGCGGTGGCCGCCCACCTCGACGCCCCGGACCGACAGCTCGTCGCTGAAGTCCGAGGGGTCCACGACGTCGATCTCGAGGAAGACGATGTCCGCCCGGCCCGGCACGGGGTTGACCTCCCGCTGCGCCTTCTCCTTCTCGTCGTACTCCGCGGCGTTGCCCCCCTGCCGGTGGTTGGCGATGATGTCGAGCCGCCCGTCGTAGGCAATGGAATCGGCGACGAACCGGCGCGCGGCGTCGTCGAGCACGATCCGGTCGGCCCGCAACTCGGTGGTCCGGGTGACCCGGGAGATCAGCGAGATGACGATGATGCCCAGCACGAAGAACGCGGAGATCGTTATGCCGTCGGGCTTCTCGACCACGTTGGCGATGAGTGCGTAGAGCAGGACGAGGGTCAGGACGGCGAAGCCTGCGGCGGCGCCGCGTCGGCGGTGCCGGAGCGAGGAGATGGTCACGGCGACGGCACCCGAGACCATCATCGCGAGGATCCCCGTCGCGTAGGCGCCGGCCTGGGCGTTGACGTCGGCCTTGAACAGGATCGTGATGACGATGCTGACCGCGGTGTAGACGAGGACCACCGGCCGCACGGCGCGGGCCCATTCCGGCGCCATGCCGTAGTCCGGCAGGTACCGCGGCACGATGTTGACCAGCCCGGCCATCGCCGAGGCGCCCGCGAACCAGAGGATCAGCACGCTGCTGACGTCGTAGAACGTCCCGAAGACCTCGCCCACCTTCTCGTGGGCCAGGAACGCCAGGGCGCGCCCGTTCGCGGCTCCTCCGGGCTGGAACTCCTTCGGCGGGATGAGCACCGTCGTCAGGAAGCTCGTGACGATCAGGTAGACGCTCATGATCAGCGCCGCCGTCGTCAGCAGCTTGCGGGCGTTGCGGATCCGTGACTCCAGCCGCTCCCCCGGAGTACGGCCGTCCGCCTCGATCAGCGGCATCATGCTGACCCCGGTCTCGAACCCGGACAGCCCCAGGACGAGCAGCGGGAATGCGGCGATCGTCGGCCCGACGATGCCGCCGAAGCCGCCGTGCCCGGACGTCAGCCGGTGCATCCACGTGCTGACCGCGCCGGGGCTGTGCAGCACGTCGAGGATCCCGACGACCACGACGACGGCGTTGAGCAGCAGGAAGACGGTGACCAGCGGGATCGCCACCGAGACCGCCTCGGTGAAGCCCATCAGGAAGACGCCGCCGAGGATCAGCAGCAGGACGACGGTGACGGCCACCGCGTGCCCGTGCAGGAAGCTCGGGAACAGCGGGTTCTCGATCACGTGCACGCTCGCGTCGGCCGCCGACAGCGTGATCGTGATGATCCACGAGGTGGCGACGAAGCCGAGCAGGACGAGGACGAAGACCTTGCCGCGCCAGAACGGCAGGATCTTCTCGAGCATGGCCACCGAGCCCTGGCCGTTCGGGCTCTCCCGGGCGACCCGGCGGTACATGGGCAGCATGCCGAGCAGGGTGAGCAGGACGATGAGGAGGGTCGCCAGCGGCGACAGGGCGCCGGCGGCGAGGGCGGCGATCGCCGGGAGGTAGGACAGCGTCGAGAAGTAGTCGACGCCCGTCAGGCACATGACCTTCCACCAGGGGTGGGACGCCGCGTGCTCCTCGCTGCCCGCCGGCCCCTCCGGCAGGACGCGGTGCTCCATCAGCCACCGGCCGAGCGCGGTGGGCGGCTTCTGCGGCGCCCGCGGAGTCGGGACGCTCTCCGGGACGACGGGACGCGCGACCGTACTCACGAAGGAACCTCCTGGGGCCGCTTGCCCTCTCAGGATTCCTCGTCGTCCCGGATGTCGCCCGCTGGGATCAGCCCCCGCAGCATGGCCGGCAGCGGGCCGGGGTGCAGGACGCCGAGCCGCCGGGTGGTGCGGGTGAGTGCCACGTACAGGTCGCTCGCCCCACGCGGCCGGCCGTCGAGGATCCCCTGCGGATCGACGACCAGGACGCTGTCGAACTCGAGGCCCTTGACGTCGGCCGGAGCGGACACCAGCGGCCCGAGGGTCGGATCGGCCTGCGGGCCGGCCTGGGTGCCGGGCACGCGGGCGCGGACCGCCGCCGCGACCGCGGCCACCCGCGCGGCCGGGACGACGACCGCGACCGTGCCCTCCTCGCCCGCGAGAGCGGCCACGGCCTCGGCGACCCGCCCCGCGAGCCGGGCCTCGGGAACCTGCTCGGCCCAGGGCCGCTCTCCGGTGGAGCGGACCGGCCGCGGTGCGGCGACCGTCGGGTTCGTGACGGCGAGCACGTCCGCGGCCACTGCGGCGATCTCGGCCGGGGTGCGGTAGTTGACGGTCAGCTGGGTCAGCCGCCAGGCGTTGCCGAGGTGCGGCCGCAGCACGTCGGCCCAGCTGTCCGCGCCGGCGAGGGAGCCGGTCTGGGCGACGTCCCCGACGACGGTCATCGAGCGGGTGGGGCAGCGGCGCAGCACCTGCCGCCACGCCATGGCCGACAGCTCCTGGGCCTCGTCGACGATGACGTGGCCGAACGTCCACGTGCGGTCGGCCGCGGCCCGCTCGGCGGTGGTGCGGAGGTCGACCTCAGCCTGACGGTCGGCCAGCGACTCGGCGTCGAGGACGTCGGCCGCGGTGAGCTCCTCGCCCTCCTCGTCGTCCTCCTCCAGGTCCGTCGAGCGGGAGCCGTGCAGCAGATCGAGGGTCTCCTGGGCGCGGGCCAGCTCGCGCTGCCGGCGGCGCCGGACGCGGGACCGCTCGGCGGTGTCGTCGGTGCCCAGCAGTTCGTCGGCCTCCTCCAGCAGCGGGACGTCCGCCGGGGTCCACGGCGCCGACGGCGGCCGCTCCAGCAGGGCGCGGTCGGCGTCGGACCAGCCCTTCGTGGCCGCCGCGATCCGCCGGGGGGACGCGTAGAGGTCGGCGAGCAGCCGTTCGGGGGTCAGCCGCGGCCAGAGCCGGTCGATCAGCGCCCGGACCTCCGGTGTCGCCGACACCTCCTGGCGCAGGTCGGCCAGGTCGCCTCGGCCGAGGAGGCGCCGGCCGCCCTCGATCCCCGCCCCGAGCTGCTGGGCGTACCGCTCTGCGAGCGTGCTGACGACGGCGTTGGCGAGGGCCGGGCGGCCCAGGTTGTGCAGCCGCGAGGACGAGCGGGCGTCCTGCCGTGCGCGGACGCCGTCCTGCCGCGTGAACGGCAGCCGCAGGCCCTCGACGACGACCTCGACCGGCCCGCCCGGCACGGTCTGCCGGTGCCGCACCGCGGCCTCCAGCACGTCGGCCATGGCCAGCCGGCCCTTGACCTCCGCCACCTGCGGGAGCTCGTCGCCGCGGGCGTCGAGGCCTGGCCACAGCTGCCCCAGCCCGGCGAGCAGCACGCCCGTCTCACCGAGGGAGGGCAGCACGTCGGCGATGTAGCGCAGGAAGGCCGGCGTCGGCCCGACGATGAGGACGCCGCTGCGCGAGAGCCGCTCGCGGTGCGTGTAGAGCAGGTAAGCGGCCCGGTGCAGCGCCACCGCGGTCTTGCCGGTTCCGGGGCCGCCCTGCACGACCAGCACGCCGTGGGCGTCCGCGCGAATGATCGCGTCCTGCTCGGCCTGGATGGTGCGGACGATGTCGGTCATCCGGCCGGTGCGGGTTGCGCCGAGGTCGGCGAGCAGCGCGGCCTCGCCGGTGAGTGCCGGGCCGTCGCCGGCGGCGGCCGACTCGCTGGCGGAGGCGACGTCGAGGACCTCGTCGGACAGCGCCACGACGGTGCGCCCGCGGGTGCGGATGTGCCGCCGCCGGACGACGCCGAGGTCGTGGGCCGGCGTCGCGACGTAGAACGGCTGAGCGGCCGGCGCGCGCCAGTCGAGGAGCAGCCGCTCACTCTCGCCGCTCTCGGCGGAGAGGCCGATCCGGCCGACGTAGAGCGGCTCGGGTACCTCGCGGCGGTCCAGCCGGCCGATCACCAGCCCGGCCTCGGCGGCGTCGAGGGCGGCCACGCGCTCGCTCTGCAGCCGCGCGTCGATGTCCCGCTCCACCTGCCCGGCGAGGCTCCCTGCCGGGGTCGCCAGTACCTGCCGGAGCCGCGCGGCGGCCCGCTCGCGCAGTACGTCGAGCCGGTCGTAGAGCCGGGTGACCCGCTTCTGCTCAGCCGCGACGTCGTCCCCCATGCCGTCGATTGTCTCCTGAAGGAGCGATGTCTCCCGGAAGGAACGGAGTCCCCGTCACCGGCGCGGCGGACGGCCGGCCGGGAACCGCAACCGGGCGGACACCTCGCCGACATGCCCGCTGCCTACCGTCGGAGCCGAGCACCGTCGACAGGGGGATCCCGATGAGCACCACGACTGCAGAGCCGCGCAGCACGACCACGCAGACGGCGACCTGGTCCTGCCCGAACTGCCAGAAGCAGACCCGCGCGCCGCGCAAGCGGTGCCGGGACTGCGGCACGTCCCGGTACTGAGGGCACGGAGCGCTCAGACCGCCGGCGGCTCCCCGCGCAGCCGGACGACGGCGGCGCGGTAGCGGCTGGCGCCGTAGAGCCGCCAGGCGGTGCGGGTTCTTCGGGGTACGCCGGAGAGCAGCCGGGCCCGGTCGCCGGCGCAGGCGTCCTCGAGGGCGAGGCCCAGGACGAGGAGCCGCTCGCGGTGGGACAGACCGGCGCAGGCGGAGCGGGCGATGGCCGTCCACTGCGCGGGGTCCAGGTGGGCCGCCACCAGGGGCAGGAGCGTGCTCTCTTCGTCCGCCGTCTGGGCGTCGACGGCGTCGGCCAGGTCGAAGCAGGCCAGCGCGAAGGAGTCGCGGGCCGGAGCCGTTCCCGCGACGGCCCACTGGCGCGCCGCGGTGGCGAGGTCGCGCAGGTCGTGGTCGATGCGGGCGCAGCGGTCCCGCCAGTACGCGAGGTGACCGGCCAGCTCGGCGTCGTCCGGCAGGGCCTGCCGGAGGGCGGGCCACAGTCGGCCGGCCTCCACGCGGTGGTGGTGCAGCAGGATCCGGCCGACCAGCTCGGCGTGCCGGGTCAGCGCCTGCGTGCGGGGCGCGTCACCGGGCGCGGCCCACGTGGACAGCTCGGCCAGCATCCGCAGCTCCCGCCGGACCAGTTGGTGCAGCACCCGCTGCGACGCGACCGCCCGGGGGGCGGGGGCCGGGGCGGGGCGGTCCGGCGGGCCGGGGACGGGGCCGCGAGCATGCCCGGGCGCCCCGTCGGGCGCGGTGCGGGGACGGGGAAGGACCGCGCTGGCGGTCATGGGACACCTCGTGGGCTCGTGCCGGCTGTCCGCTGGTGGACGGTGTCTGTACCACTGCGAGGTTAGGGATCCCGACGTCCCGGTGAACAGGGATTTCCGTCCCGGTTCGGCCGGGATCGGCGAGAAATCATCCGGGCGATGCAGCGCACCGCGACCGTGGTCCACCAGGCGGGTGGACGGGGTCCTCCGCGCGGAGGACGACGACCGTCCGCGGAGCTCCCGCGCCCGGGACTCGGCTCAGCGTGCGTCGTCCCCTACCGTGACTCCCGTGACGGTGGCGGAGCGCAACTGCGTGCGTGTCAGCGGGCTCCGCACCGGCCGCCCCATGGTGTTCGCGCACGGGTTCGGCTGCGACCAGAGCATGTGGCGCCTGGTCATCCCCGACTTCGAGGTCGACCACTCGGTGGTCCTCTTCGATCACGTCGGCTCAGGGAACTCCGACCTGTCTGCCTACGACCGTGAGAAGTACGACTCTCTGGCCGGCTACGCCGCCGACGTCGTGGAGATCTGCCGCGAGCTGGGGCTGTCCGACGTCGTCTTCGTCGGGCACTCCGTGAGCGCCGTGATCGGCGTCCTGGCCGCGGCGCAGGCGCCGGAGCTCTTCGGCGCACTGGTGATGATCGGCCCCAACCCGCGGTACGTGGACGACGACGGCTACACCGGCGGGTTCAGCCGGGCCGACATCGCCTCGCTGCTGGACTCGCTGGACGGCAACCACCTCGGCTGGTCGAGGACGATGGCGCCGGTGATCATGGGCAACCCCGACCGGCCGGAGCTGTCCGAGGAGCTGACCAACAGCTTCTGCCGCACCGACCCCGAGATCGCCCGCCAGTTCGCCCGCGTCACCTTCCTGTCCGACAACCGGGCCGATTTGCCGGGGGTCGCCGTCCCGACTCTCGTCCTCCAGTGCCGCGACGACGTCATCGCCCCCGACGCCGTCGGGGACTACGTGCACGAGCGGGTGCCCGGCAGCGTTCTCACCCGGCTGCAGGCCACCGGCCACTGCCCTCAGCTGAGCGCGCCGGAGGAGACGACGGCCGCCATCCGTGCATTCCTCTGAGCCGACGGGCGGCGAGATCATGGGGATCGACACCGGCCCGCCGATCGACCCGCGCGGGCAGCTGAACCGGCTGCTCGACGAGGACCCGGCCGATCTCTACGAGAACGCGCCCTGCGGCTACGTGTCCACACTCCCCGACGGCACGGTGGTCAAGGTGAACCGCACGTTCTGCGCCTGGACCGGCCGGCCGGCGTCAGAGGTGCTGGGCGGGCGGTTCCAGGACCTGCTGGACATCGGGGGGCGGGTCTTCCACGAGACCCACCTGATGCCCCTGCTGCGGATGCAGGGCGCCGTGCGCGAGATCGCGCTCGACGTCCTGCGGGTCGACGGCTCGGTGCTGCCCTGCCTGCTGAGCGCGGTCGAGGTCCGGGACGACGACGGCGCGGCCGTGCTGGTCCGGGCGACCCTGTTCGAGGCGACGGCGCGGCGCCGCTACGAGCGGGAACTGCTCGCGGCGCAGCGCGCCGCCGAGGCGTCCGAGGCCCGCGCCCGCGCCCTGCACGGAGTGGTCTCCGACCTTGCGGCCGCCATCTCCGTGGACGACGTCGCCGCGGTGATCGTGCAACGCAGCCGGGAGGCGCTGCGGGCCGCCGGAGCGGCGCTGGTGCTGGTCGAGCCGCCGCGGGCCGGGACCGGGGTCGATCTTCCGGGGCTCACCCTGATCCGCTCGGAGGGCGTGCCACCGCCGCTGGTGGACCGGCTGCGCCGGGCCGCGGGGGAGCAGCCGGCGCGGGGCGTCCGCTCGCTGCTGCTGGACGACCGGCTGCGGGCGGAGCGGCCGGCGATCGCCGCGGAGCTGGCCGCGGCCGGGTTCACCGGGCTCGTCGTCGTCCCGGTGGCCGCCGACACCCGCCGCCTCGGCGTGCTCATCGTGGGCATCGGCGACGTCCCCGGTGGCCTGATCAGCCTCGAGGAGCCGGGCTCTCGGCAGGCGATCCCGGCCGCCGACGTGGACCTGATGTCGACCCTCGGCCGGCAGGCCGGGCAGGCGCTGGAGCGGGCGGCACTGCACGAGGCGACCGCCCGCCAGGCCGAGCGCGCCGGGTTCCTGCTCGACGCGGCGCGGCTGCTGGCCGCGGCCGCCGACGTCCGGGAGACCGTCGAGCGGATGGCCGAGCTGGCGGTGCCGCGGCTGGCCGACCTCTGCGTCGTCGACCTCGTCACCGAGCAGGGGATGAAGCGCGTGGCGGCCCGGCACGGCGACCCGGTTCGTCAGCCACTGGCCGACCGGCTCCGGGAGGTCCAGCTCCCGCCGGGCGGGACGGCGCATCCGAGCATGCAGGCGGTGCTCGAGGGCCGGACGCGGTGGGTGCGCGACCTCGACGACCGGCTGCTCGGGGAGATCACCACCGACCCGCGGCACGTCGAGACCGTTCGGGCGCTGGAGCTGGGCGGCGTCATCAGCGTGCCGTTCGTCGCCGACGGCCGGGTGCTCGGAGTGGTCACCCTCTGCGCCGACCGGCGGCGCGAGCCGTTCACCGCGGCGGACGTCGAGGTGGCCGAGCAGCTGGCGCTGCAGGTGGCGCTCGTCGTCGCCAAGGCGCAGCGCTACGAGCTCGACGTCCGGACGTCGCACACCCTCCAGGCCAACCTCCTGCCGGCGCCGCCCCCGCCGGTGCCGGGGCTGGCGACCGCGGTCCGCTACCTGCCGGCGACCCACGGCGTGGACGTCGGCGGGGACTTCTACGACGTGGTGCGGCTGCCCGGCGGGCAACTGGCGCTCGTGGTCGGCGACGTGGTCGGCCACGACATCACCGCGGCGGCCACGATGGGACAGCTGGCGAGCGTCCACCGCGCGCTGCTCGTGGACGCGCCGGCGCCGAGCGCGGTCATCGACCGGCTGCAGGCCAGCTGGCCGGTGCTCGGTCTGCAGCGCATGGCGACCGCGCTGTTCGCCACGCTGGACCCGGCCACCGGCCGGCTGCGGATCGCCTCGGCCGGCCACCTGCCGCCGTTGCTCCTGGACGGCGGCCGGGCGGAGTTCCTGCCCGTGCAGCCGAGCCGGATGCTCGGCGCGCCACCGGCGCCGTCGCCGGCCGCTGAGTGGACCGGGGTGCTCCCCACCGGCGCCACCCTGGTGCTGTTCACCGACGGTCTCGTGGAGAGCCGGACCAAGGACCTCGACGTGGGCCTCGACCGGCTGCTCGCCGTGGCGGCGTCGTCGGGGTCGGCCGATCCCGACGCGCTGTGCGACCGGTTGCTCGCGGAGCTGACCGGCCCCCACCGGGCCGACGACATCGCTCTGCTCGCGCTGACCCGGCTCGGCTGAGCAGTGATTCCCTGCGGCCCTTGACCGCCGGGCCGGCTCTCGCGACCCTGGACGTCGCCGGAGGCTGCGCCGATGCTCGACCGGGGCGGGCGCTGCGCGATGCTCGATGGCGCCGGGCGCTGCGCGGTGTGCGTCGGGCGAGGATCGTGGAGGCAGCCGCTCCCTGGGGAGGCGTCATGGTTCGACCCGCGGATCCGGTGGACCCCGTCACCGAGGCGCTCGACGGCGCGACCGGCGACTACGCCGTCTCTGGGGACGCCATGCGCTGGTCCCCCGAGCTCGCCGAGACGCCGTCCCGGTCGCCGCTGGGCGAGCTGACCGGCGTCGACATCGCCGCGGGTCTCGGCTCCGTGCTGGCGCTGGACGGCGCGGGGGTGCGCCGCCTGGTGACCGG
>JAODNJ010000345.1 GCA_025465155.1 Frankiales bacterium | reverse complement strand
AGTCGCCGGCGACCTTGAGGCTGAACAGGGTGCCCTCACCCACCAGTTCCCGCGGCAGCGGGAAGACCTCTTCGACGGCCTGCTCGGCCAGTACCGGCCCACCGGCGGCGATCCGGCCGACGACGGGCACGTCTGGCTGCTCCCGCACAACCCCGCCTACGACCCCATCCCTGGCGACGAGGCCACCATCCAGGGCCGCGTGGTGAGCGTTCTCCGCCGGGTGTGAGCCCAGGGTCTGACCGCCTGGGAGAGAACGGTCCGGTCGGTCAGACCTGCCGGCGGCGCAGCTTCCCGCGGATCCACACGGCCAGCGTGGCGGCGACCGCCGCGATGACGCCGGCGGTCATCGTCGGAACTCCGGCGTGACCTCCCGCGGCAACCCCGGCCGACCCGGTCGCGGCAGCAGGGGCCAGGCCGGCCGCTGGAGGCACGACGGTGATGTCACCGGGCAGCCCTTCGCCACCCACCACGAGCTGGCGGCTGTCCACGGCGAAGCTGATCGCCTCACCCTGGGGCGCCGGGGGCAACGCGATCCGCATCGGCCTGCCGGCGAGCGCCGTGGGGACGTCCGAACCGGCCAGCCGCCAGACGTAGGCGTCGGTGTAGGTCCGGAGCGCGAGGAGTCGGCCGTCGGCCGACACCGCTCCGCCCGTCACGGCGAGCTGCCCGGCGGCCCCCACCGGCCCGCCGGGCGTGCCGGTGGGGGTGAAGGTCAGGCTCGCCACCTTGGCCAGTGCCACGGTGCCGCCGTCGGCCAGCGCGGAGGCCGGCCGGTAGACGCGACTGGCCCCGAGGGGGTCCTTGGTCACGATGTACGGCGTCCCGTCCGGCGCCAGCAGCAGCGCCTCGGCGTCGTGCGCCCCGTCGGGATACGTGAGCCGGTAGATCGCCGTGGACCCGTCCGGATGCAGGGCGAGGAGGGCGACGGTGGCGCGCTGGGCGAGGTTGTCGCCGGTGTCGGAGAACCAGATGGTTCCGTCGGCGGCGAGGGCGAGGTCCTCCGGGTCGTAGGGGTCGACCGGGGCGCTCCGGACGTCGACGACGCGGCAGGCGGAGTCGAGGACGTAGACGCTCAGCCGGTCCCCGCCGTCGTTCATGGCGAGCATCTTGTCGCCCATCACGACCAGGCCGGACAGCTCGGGCAGGCGCGGGTCGGTCAGTCGGCAGAGTGCGTGCGGAGCCGAGGCGGGGGATGACGAGGCGGGCGTCCCGGTCGCGCCGCCCGACGCCGGTGCGGCGGAGGCCACGCCGGTGCCTCCCATCATGAGAAACGCGGCGCCCAGAACGGCGGCCACGGCCGGACCACGGCGGCAACGACCGCTGCGCGGACTGGCGGCCGGCTCAGGCACGCACCCAGCGTGACAGCCCGACAGCGCCGAGCGCGTACAGCAGACGGCAACACGCCGACCGCCACGCCGCGACGGCGTGCGAGCACCGGCTGGATGCCCGGCACGACCGTCACCGGCGAGGATCGACCGGCCCACGTCCCCGAGCCGCGGGAACGGCGGCTCGGGGACCTCAGGCCACCCGAATCGCGAACTCCTGGAGTGCCGCGGCCAGGGCGCCGTCGACGCGTGCAGTGAGCCGGGTGCCACCGGCCTCGTGCAGCTCGCTCAGCACGTCGCCGTCACGGTGCATCCGCGCGACCAGGTCACCCCGGTCGTACGGCACCAGGACGTCGACGTCGACGTCGGGGCGCGGCAGCCGTGCTGCGACGAGGTCCCGCAGGGCGTCGATCCCGTGGCCGGTCCGCGCCGACACCCAGACCGCGCCGGGCAGCGCCTGGCGCAGCGTGAGCACGTCCTCCTCGGTCATCGCATCGACCTTGTTGACCACGATCACCTCGGGCACGGCGGCCGCGTCGATCTCCTGCAGGACGACGTGCACGGCCTCGATCTGGCCCAGCGGGTCGGGGTCCGAGCCGTCGACGACGTGCAGCAGCAGGTCGGCGGCGGCCACCTCCTCCAGCGTGGACCGGAAGGCATCGACCAGCTGGTGCGGCAGGTGCCGCACGAAGCCGACCGTGTCGGTCAGGGTGTACTCGCGCCCGTCGGGCGAGGTCGCCCGCCGCACCGTCGGATCGAGGGTCGCGAACAGCGCGTCCTGCACCAGCACGCCCGCGCCGGTGAGCTGGTTGAGCAGGCTCGACTTGCCGGCGTTGGTGTATCCGGCGATCGCGACGCTCGGGACGGCGTTCCGGCCCCGGTTGGAGCGTTGGGTCGCCCGGGCGGTGGCCATGCCGGCGATCTCCCGGCGCAGCTTGCTCACCCGCGCGCGGATGCGCCGCCGGTCCGTCTCGATCTTCGTCTCACCGGGACCACGGGTTCCGATGCCGCCACCGCCGGCGACGCGACCACCGGCCTGGCGGGACATCGACTCACCCCAGCCCCGCAGTCGCGGCAGCATGTACTGCATCTGGGCGAGCTCGACCTGGGCCTTGCCCTCCCGGCTGCTGGCGTGCTGGGCGAAGATGTCGAGGATCAGCGCGGTCCGGTCGACCACCTTCACCTTGAGGATCTTCTCCAGCGAGTTGAGCTGGCCCGGCGCCAGCTCGCCGTCGCAGATCACCGTGTCCGCGCCGGTCGCCGCGACGATGTCACGGATCTCCAGGGCCTTCCCGGAACCCACGTAGGTGGCCGCGTCCGGCGTGGAGCGCCGCTGGCTCACCGCCTCGAGGACGACGGAGCCGGCGGTCTCGGCCAGCGCCGCGAGCTCGGCCAGCGAGCGGTCGGCGTCGGCCGCCGTCCCCTCGGTCCAGACGCCCACGAGCACCACGCGCTCCAGACGGAGACGCCGGTACTCGACCTCGGTGATGTCGGTGAGCTCCGTGGAGAGCCCCGCGACACGGCGCAGCGCGCTGCGCTCCTCGAGCGCGTACGAGCCTGTGGTGTCGTCGGGCTCGTCCCACGCGGTGGCCTCGTCGAGCAGGTCGCGCTTCGGTGCGGTGGTCATCGTGTCCCAGCCTGACACGTCAGGGCGGTGCGGAGCATCCGGGTTACGCGCGTTCGAGTGGTCGGTGGATGGATTCATCGCTGCGGTGGTCATGTGCTGTGTAGTCATCTGCGAGGTGCAACGCGTCAGGCCTCCGGGTGCATCCCGAGATAGAGCGACCATCGCTCGCCGGCGGGGTCGATAGGTCGGCGGGCGTACTCGTCGAGGAGCCCGTGCAGCCGGCGGCGGAATTCGGAGAGATCATCCGGTGCCAGCCGCAGCCCCAGCCGCGAGCTCTGCAGCCGCTGCTCCCCCACTCCGGCGACCTCCTCGAGGAAGGCGGCGAGCATCGGGTCGTGCAACTGGGGGCGGTCGTCGATGTCCATGAGCCAGCTCTTGCCGGTCGCCCGGTACGGCACTTCCCGGGCGCCGCGCGTCCCTCGCCGGGCCGGCTGGGCAGCGAGGAATCCGGTGCCGACGAGGGTGCGCACGTGGTGCAGCACGGTGGCAGGGTTGCGCCCCAGCCGAGCGGCGATCTCCTTGTTCGTCAGGGCCTCGGAGAGGCACAGGCGGAGGATGCGCAGACGGACGGCGGAGGCGACCGCGCGCGCCTCGGCGTCGGTCGCCCGGCGCTTCCGGCCCCGGATCAGCGGGGCGCCCTCCTCGCTCACGGGGCCGAGCGTAGGCGACGCGCGGATAATTGATTGACACTTCCCAATCGGTCAGTCCACCCTGACCGGGTGAGCTCCACTCGGCCCGCGACACTCTGGCGGCACCGCGATTTCCGCCAGCTCTGGGCCGCCGAGACCGTCAGCCAGGTCGGCACCCAGGTCACCCAACTGGCCCTCCCGGTCGTGGCCGTCACCCTCCTTGCCGCGACCCCCTTCGAGATGGGCGTGCTCACGGCCCTGGAGACGGCGGCCTTCCTGCTGATCGGCCTGCCGGCCGGCGCGTGGGTGGACCGCTGGCGCCGCAGGCGCGTCCTGGTCGCCAACGACCTGGTTCGCGCCGTCGCCCTGGCCTCGCTGCCGCTGGCGTGGGCACTGCGCGCCCTGTCACTGCCGCAGCTGTTCGCCGTCGCGGCCATCACCGGCACGGCCACGGTCTTCTTCGACGTGGCCTATCAGAGCTACCTTCCGGCCCTCGTCGACAAGACCCAGATCGTCGACGGCAACGGCAAGCTCGAGACCAGCCGCGCGGTGGCCCAGGTCGCCGGCCCGGGCCTGACCGGCGTGCTGCTCCGGGTCGTGTCCGCGCCGGTCCTCATCGCAGTCGACGCGGTGTCGTTCCTGGCCTCGGCGCTGTTCATCGGCCGGATCCGGACCGCCGACGTCGTCCCTGACCGCGCTGCCCGGCGGCCGCTGCGCGTGGAGATCGCCGAGGGACTGTCCTTCGTCGTCCGGCATCCGCTGCTCCGCCGGATCGTCGCCTGTACCGGGACGTCCAACCTGTTCTCGTCCATCACCTACACGCTGCTGGTCCTCTACGCGCTGCGCACGCTGCACCTCTCCCAGAGCACCCTCGGCCTGGTGCTGTCGGCCGGGGCCGTGGGCGGACTGCTGGGCGCGGTCACGGCCGCCCCCTTCGCCCGGCTGGTCGGCGAGGGACGCGCGATCCCGCTCTCCGTGCTGCTCCTGCTGCCGTTCGCGGCCTGCGCCCCCCTCGCCGTTCTGGCCGCGCCGGCGGTCCTGCTCGCCGCGAGCAGCTTCGGATTCAGCTGGGGATCGGTGGTCTACAACATCACCCAGGTCAGCTTCCGGCAGCGGCTGTGTCCCCCGTTGCTGCTCGGCCGGATGAACGCGTCCGTGCGCTTCCTGGTCTTCGGGACCATGCCGCTCGGTGGCCTGCTCGGCGGCGTACTGGGCAGCTGGCTGGGCATCGTCCCGGCGCTGTGGATCGGGGCGGCCGGTCAGGTGATCGCCGCCCTGCCGGTGACCCTGAGCCCGCTGGTCGGGATGCGCGACCTCCCCGACGAGCTGGACGCGACCACCCCGGAGCCGGTTGTCACGGAGCGCGCCGGGTAGGGCCACCGGCGAGATCCGATCCCGAGGAGGCCGTGATGAGCGAGACCGGTTCCGGCGCCGGTGCCCCGGGCGCCGACGACGACGTCGAGGACCCGGGGGCGGACCCGAAGGGGCTCGATCCACCGCGCAACGTCCTGTTCGGGGGCTCGCAGGACAGTGGGCGCGGGGAGCCGCGCGGCGAGGGCAACGTGGGCCCCGCGGACAAGCCGGAGCCACCCACCGAGGAGCCGGAGACGCGAGCCGACGAGCCGGACCACACCTGAGCCTCAGGAGCCCGGCCACTCCTGACCGAGGACGCCGGTCGCGACGATCACGGCGGGCCCGGTGAGCACCGTCGTCCCCTGCTCGAACCGGACGGAGAGCCGCCCGCCGGGGACGTCGACGACGACGGTGCCGGTGTCGCGACCGGCCGCGGCCAGGGCCGCGTAGGCGGCGGCGCAGGCGCCCGTGCCGCATGAACGGGTCTCCCCGACGCCGCGCTCGTGCACCCGGAGCCGGATGTGCGCGTCGGCGTCGCCGGCCGGAAGGGTGTTGATGAGCTCGACGTTGACGCCGTCCGGGAACAGACCGGGGTCGAACTCCGGCTGGCCGCCCAGGTCCAGGGTGTCGACGTCGACGTCGGTGAGGCACGCCAGGTGCGGGTTCCCCATCGAGACGGCGAGCCCCTGGAAGACCTGCCCCGAGACGACGGCCTTGCCCTCACCGAACGCTCGCGCGGGCCCCATGTCGACCCAGTACTCGCCGTCGGGCGTCGCCCCGACCCAGCGCGGGCCGCCGCGGGTGCCGACGAGCACGCCTGCCTCACAGGCCGCCCGGTCGAGCAGCCCTTCGGTCACGAGGGCGTACAGGAAGAGCCGGATGCCGTTGCCGCACATCTCGGCGGTCGACCCGTCGGCGTTGCGGTGGTCCATGAACCAGGCGCAGCGCTCGAGGTCGGCACCGAGCACGGCCGCGGCATCGGGCACGTACCGCGACGGCACGATCCGCAGGACGCCGTCACCACCGATGCCCTCGCGCCGGCCGCACAGCCGGCGCACCATGGCGGGACTCAGCCGGCCCTCCGGCCAGACGCTGCCGTCGGGGTCGGGCAGCACGACGAAGTCGTTCTCCGTCCCGTGCCCCTTGAGGAAGCGCGCTCGTCCAGCGTCGGTCACGCGTCGATCCTACGGTCGGCGATCAGCGCGGTGACCGCGTCGAGCAGGTCGGGCCGCGCGGCGTCGAGCCAGGTGGCCGCGGGGTCGCGACGGAACCAGGAGCGCTGGCGGCGGACGAAGCGGCGGGTGGCGGTCACCGTCCGCTCGCGCGCCTCGTCGGCGGTCAGCGCACCGTCCAGCTGGCTCAGCACCTGCCCGTACCCCAGGGCCCGCGACGCCGTCGGACCCTCCCGCAGGCCGTCGGCGGCGAGGGCGGCCACCTCCTCCGCGAACCCCTGCCGCCACATCCGGTCCACGCGGGCCGCCACGCGCTCGTCGAGCTCGGCGGCCTCCCGGTCCAGGCCGACCACAACCGCGGGGTAGTGCGGCGTGGCTTCCGGCATGGTCGCCCGGAAGGGACCACCGGTGAGCTCGACGACCTCCAGCGCGCGCACGATCCGGCGGCCGTTGCTCGGCAGCACCGCGGCGGCCGCCGCGGGGTCCAGCGCCGCCAGCCGGGCGTGCAGCCCGGCGGCGCCGACCGTGGCCAGCTCCTCCTCGAGCCGCGCGCGGACGGCGGGGTCGGTGCCGGGGAAGTCGAGCTCGTCCAGCACCGCCCGGACGTAGAGGCCGGATCCCCCCACCAGCAGCGGAGGGATCCCGGCCGATCTCAGCCGGTCGATCTCCGCGCGCGCCCGCCGCCGGTACTCCGCGACCGACGCGGCCTCACGCACGTGCCAGATGTCGAGCAGGTGGTGCGGCACCCCGCCCCGCTCGGCGAGGTCCGGCTTGGCGGTGCCTATGTCCATCCCGCGGTAGAGCTGCATCGAGTCGGCGTTGACCACCTCGCCGCCGATCCGCTGCGCGAGCGCGACCGCCAGCGCCGTCTTTCCCGTTGCGGTGGGACCGACGACGGCGAGGACCGGCGGCGGGCTCACCGCGCGTGCCAGTCCGCGACGAGGTAGCCCACGCCGAACGGCGCGTCGTCATGGTGCAGCCGGGCCGCGATCCGCCGTCCGGCCAGCGCGACCCCGACGGCGCGCCAGGTCGGGACGCCGGCGGCCAGCAGGCGCTCTCCCTCGGTGGCATCCAGGGCGGCCAGCGCGCCGGGGTCGCCCGTCGCGAGAGCCGCGGCCACGGAGGCGTCGAACGGCTCCGCGGCGGGATCGAGGTAGCCCGGCGCCTTGAGGGTCCGCCGGG
>JAODNJ010000608.1 GCA_025465155.1 Frankiales bacterium | reverse complement strand
TGAAGAGTGCCGCACCGCGTCCGGAACACGAGTCCGTCAGCTCGAAATGCTCTTGATCGGGTTGACCGGGTAGGTCTGGCCGTTGATCGACAGCAGCGGCGGCGACTGCGTGAGATCCACGGAATTGACCACGCCCCGGATCTGGGTCGAGACCGCCACGGGATTGCCCGTGGCGTCAAGCGCGGTGGCGGTCATGGTGTACTTGCCATCCGGCCACTGCGTGCCGTCATTGCCCTTGCCGTCCCAGGCAAAAGCCTGGTTGTCGCCGGCGGTGACGGGATAATTGCCGCTGAAAACGTTTTGTCCGGTCGAGTTGGCGATGGTGATGGCGACGTTGGAGTTTGTCGGAACGCTCAGATTCCAGGTCGCGGCGCTGTTGACCAGATTTGTCGTGCTGCCGTCGACCACGGCGGTCTTGCCGACGAAGGTCAGCGCCTGCGTCGACTGCGCGGTCTGCTGCAGCGAGACCAGCGTGGTCAGTTGATCATTGGTCTTGAGCTGCTGCTCGACGCCGGCGAATTGCACCAGCTGCTGGGTGAACTGGTTTGTGTCCAGCGGGTCGAGCGGGTTCTGGTTCTGCAACTGCGTCGTCAGCAGCGTCAGGAAGGTCTGGAAATTCCCGGCCAGCGTCGAGCCCGCGGTCGAGGTGAGGCTTGCGCCCGAGGCGTCCTTGGTCGGGAGCGGTGTCGTACCCGATACGACCTGGGGAGCCACGCCTGATGCTGTCGTCATGTCCGTCTCCTAGACCCTGATGTCCACGCCGCTGCTCGATCCGAGCATGCGGCCGTATGTTCGCCCCGCGACCGCGGCGGGAACGGTGTCGTCTTCGCTGATGATCAGCCGCTGCGCGTTGCGGCCGGTCTCGTCGCCGCTGTTCTGGCCGGACGAGGACTGGTCGCGCAGGCTGAATTGCAGGCCGCCGTCGCCGGTCTTGAATCCGGCGTTGTCGAGCGCGCGCTGCAATTGCGGTGCGTCCTGGCGCAACATCGCCAGCGTCTCCGGTTTCTCGACCGTCAGATGCGAGGTGACCTGGCCGTGGCGGTCGACGTCGATGCGGACGTCGATGCGGCCGAGTTCGGCGGGATCGAGCCTGATCTCGAAGCGGCTCTTGCCGCTTTGCGCGGTGACCGCGATCTGAAGCGCAAGGCCATTCAGCGGTACCGCTGCGGCGGTCGCCGCGGCGATGCTCAATTGCGTGGTTGGCACTGGGGCGGCAGCGGATGGTGCCTGCGGCTGCTGGACGGCATTCGCGACTTGGCCGGGATCGGAAGTGTCGGTCTGAACTGGAGCCGCTGCCGAAGCGCGGTGCTCGTGAGGCGTCGCAGTTGCGGCTACGGTTACCGGAACGTCTGGTTTCGCCGGTTCGGCTTTCGCGGCCTCGACCGTCACGCCGTCAGTCTTCGGTTTGCCCTCCGCGACAGGGGTTTGCGGTGCAACGCTCTTGTCGCTGGCGTCGGTTGATGGCGATGCCACGGACGGATCGGCTGCACTGGGCGCAATGCCGGTCTTGACCGGTGCCGCGCTTTCGGCCGCACGCGCGGCCGCCGGTACTTTTGGCACTGGCTTCGGCGCGACGGCCAAACCGGGCGTCGCAGCGGCGACGACCGCCGCCAATTGCGGATCGGCCTGCGCGGTTGCGTCGGCTTTCACTGCGGGCTGGTTGACGGGAGCAGGGACAATGTCGCTTGCCGCAGCCTGCGCGGTGCTGGTGGTTGCCGCTGCCGGGGCGGTGACTTCAGTGGCCGGCGTTGCTGCAATTGCTGCGGTCGCTGGCGTCACTGCCGGTGCTGGCGTCACTGCCGGCGTTGGCGCCGCAACCGCGGTAATTGCTGCCGCGGGAGCGGGCTTTTCCGGATTGATCCGGCCCTGCACTGGCGCTACGGCGGGCCTGGATGCTTCGACAGTCGATGTACTGGTGGCGATTGCCGCCGCGGCAATCGCCAGGGGCTCGATCGTGTTGCCCGACGATACCGGTGCGGCAACGATATCCGTCACCGCAACGGGTGCCGCGATCGCAACCGCGACCGGAGCCGTCGCCGCGGCCTGAGGCGCAGTCGGCTGCGATGGCGCCGCGGGATCGGCTGATGTCGCAGCATCGGCCGTGGGGACGATGTCCGAAGCAGAGTCCTGGAGGGCGGTCTTACCAATGCCGGATTTCGTCGTTCCCGGCTTCACGGATTTGGACGCTGCGCCGGCATCGGCGATGGCCTCAACGGTGACAGGCTGCGTTGCAGGTTCGGAATTCTGCGAAGCGGTATTCGCAGCATTGTTCGAGGAAGATGTTGCGTCGCGCGGCTGGCGGCTGTCCGTGGCAGCCGATGTACCATCGGAACGCGGCTGCGGTGCCGGCCGATCCGGCGCGGCCGAACGATCGCTGCTCGCGGGTTCAGCGGCACTGTTGTCGATCAACGACGAAAAACTGTCCGGCGCCGGCGTCGGGTCCGCTTTGGCGGAGCGCGACGGCGCACTCTGCAGGGACAGGTTTGCGGCGGTTTCTGACGTCACGCTGAACACGGGCGGCCTTTCGCGATAATTCCAGCTTCAGATCAGCAAGGACCGGGCCACCACGTCGCAGAATTAAATGCAAGATATTTCAATTAGTTAGATGCCGCGAACAAAAGCCTCCCGGCCGCCGCAGCCGCTTCGTTTCTGCCCGGCGGCAAGATTTGCCGTTGGTGGCTCGCAAAAACAGGCCGCGCGATTGCCTCGCAGGAATGCGGACTATATGAAAGGTTGACTTTCAGCCGCTCCGGCGAAGCAAATCCGCTTTGGCCGGACCCGCTCACGACCGGAACCATGCTCAACAGTCTCGATCTCGAAGGCCGTCCAGGGGACACACGAATCGTCGTCGCCATGTCGGGCGGCGTCGATTCCTCGGCGACGGCTGCGCTGTTGAAGTCCGAAGGCTACGACGTGGTCGGCATCACCCTGCAGCTTTACGACCATGGCGCCGCCACCCATCGCAAGGGCGCCTGCTGCGCCGGGCAGGACATCCACGACGCCCGCGATGTCGCCGCGCGCCTCGGCATCCCGCATTACGTGCTGGACTACGAAAGCCGTTTTCGCGAGCAGGTGATCGACAGTTTTGCCGACTCCTACGCCGCCGGCGAGACGCCGGTGCCGTGCATCGAGTGCAACCGCTCGGTAAAATTCCGCGATCTGCTGTCCACCGCGCGTGAGCTCGGTGCCTCGGCGCTGGCCACCGGGCATTACGTCGCGTCGCGCCGCTTGCAAGATGGATCGCGCGCGCTGGTGTGCGCCGCGGATGCCGACCGCGACCAGAGCTATTTCCTGTTCGCGACCACGCGCGAGCAGCTCGATTACCTGCGCTTTCCGCTGGGCGACATGACCAAGCCGCAGACCCGCGAACTGGCGCGGCGTTTTGGATTGTCGGTCGCCGACAAGCAGGATAGCCAGGACATCTGCTTCGTGCCGACCGGGCGCTACACCGACATCGTTGGCCGCCTGAAGCCGAATGCGCTTGCGCCCGGCGATATCGTCGATCTCGACGGCCGCGCCATCGGCAAGCATCAGGGCATCGCGCATTTCACCGTCGGGCAGCGGCGCGGTCTCGGCATCGCCTCCAGTGCGCCGTTCTATGTGATCAGGCTTGACGCCGCGACGCGACGCGTAATCGTCGGTCCGCGCGAGGCGCTGCGGATGCATCGCATCGTACTGCGCGACGTGAACTGGATCGGCGATGGTGCGCTCGACCGCGCGGTAGGCTGTGGCCTTGAGATTTTCGTGCGGGTGCGTTCGACCCGCGCGCCGCAGCCGGCGTGGCTTCGCGCGGTGGATGGCGGCTACGAGGTCGAACTGGTCGGAGGCGAGGAGGGCGTCTCGCCCGGCCAGGCCTGCGTGTTCTACGATGCGCCGTCGGGACAGGCGCGCGTGCTCGGTGGTGGTTTTATCAAGAGCGCGGCGGCAAAGATGACAACGGGTGAAACCAACCGATCGCAGCCGCTGCTGCAGGACTGAACGGGCAAGAAAATTCAGGCAAGAAACTTCAGGCAAGAAACTTCAGGCAAGAAACTTCAGGGTGGGCATGGGCAACGACATCGACCGCGCTGGGGTCGCCAAGGCGTATGGCCGCTGGGCGCCGATCTACGATCTCGTGTTCGGCAAGGTGTTCGATCACGGCCGCCAGTCCACCATCGCGGAGGCCGACAAGATCGGCGGCCGCATTCTCGACGTCGGCGTCGGCACCGGGCTGTCGCTGTCGGATTATTCGCGCACCACGAAACTGTGCGGCGTCGATATTTCCGAGCCGATGCTGCGCAAGGCGCAGCAGCGCGTGCGCGCGATGGGCCTTTCCAATGTCGAAACGCTGGCGGTGATGGACGCCAAGAACCTGGCATTCGCGGATTCGGTTTTCGACGCGGTGGTGGCGCAATATGTCATCACCGCGGTGCCCGATCC